>JBILVO010000028.1:0-35623 GCA_044370415.1 Pirellulales bacterium | reverse complement strand
GCAGGTCGCGGTTGAACGCCGTGATCACCCAGTCGCGCCAGGCCCACATGTCGCGGGGCAGGTCCTTCTCGTAGCCGTTGGAGTCGGAGTAGCGGGCGAGGTCGAGCCAGTGGCGGGCCCACTTCTCGCCATACCGGGGGCTGGCGAGGAGCTTTTCGACCGTCGTGTCGTACCCGTCACGCCGAAACGCCTCGAGGTCGGCCGGGGACGGCGGCAGCCCGACGACGTCGAGCCAGAGCCGGCGGCAGAGCGTGGCGTCGTCGGCCGGCGGCGACGGGACGAGCTTCCGCTCGGCCAGCCGCGCGGCGAGGAACGCGTCGACCGGGTTCGTGACGCCGGGCACGAGCGGCGGCGTCGACTTCCGCGGCGGCTCGAAGGCCCAGTGGCCGGCATAGCCCGCGCCCTGCGCGATCCACGCCTCGAGGATCGCCTGCTTGTCGCTGGTGAGCGGCTTGTTCTCGTGGGGCGGCGGCATGACCTCGTCGGGATCGCGGGCGTGGATCCGCCGCACGATTTCGCTCTCGGCCGGCTTCCCGACGACGATCGCGGGCCGGCCCGAATCCCCGCCGACAACGGCGGCATCGCGCAAGTCGAGCCGCAGCCCCCCCTGCCGCGTCGCGGCGTCGAGCCCGTGGCAGTGGGCGCAGTGCTCCGCGAGGATCGGCTGCACGTGCTCGACAAAGTCGATCCGCGCGGGCACCTCGCCGCGGCCGATTCGCGCAGCCATGGCGACGATCGCCCCGAACGCGAGCAGCCGCAGGACCGGCCGGCGCGCCTGCGCACGCCGCGCCACTACGGAGGCGCGGCAACGCCGGGTCGCAAAGCTGTGCACCATTGGATCGCTCCACTGGAAAACACCCGCTTCGCCGTCGGACGTGCCGGAGCACCTGCCCAACGCGGACCCTATCGGCCGCAGCTGCCGGGGGTCGATCGGCGGATCCATCAGCCTTAACTATACACCTCGCAGCGGCCCCCGCCCCGCAACGGGCGAAAACACGCCCCGCGGCCGGAAAAGGCCGCGTGCCGGCGTCACACCCGCGGGATCTCGTAGCCCTGCCGTGGCTGTCTTGCGAAGAACGCGGCGGCCTGGTCGTCGCCCACGATCTTCTCGGCAACCGGATCCCACGTGATCGTCCGCCCCAGCCGGGCGGCGATGCTCGCCAGATGGCAGGTGTTCATCGCGATGATGTGGCTGAAGACGTCCGACACCGGCAGCCCGCCCTCGCGGATGCAGCGGTAGAAATTCTGCTTGTGCCCCTCGAACGGTTTGCCCTTGTAGAGCGCCTGGAGGTCGTCGTCGCCGAACGTCTCCTTGTCCCAGCCCTCCTCGATCGGCGTGCCGGTGATCTTGCTGCGATTCACGAACAGGCGGCCCTTCGTGCCCTCGAAGAGGATGCCGTTGTCGCCGCGGCTGGTGATCACCAGCTCGGTGCCACCGGGGAACCGGCACGGCACGGAGAAATCGTGCGACGTGTTGTAGCAGTCGTCGACGGTCGGGTACCCGTCCTTGAACGGCACGGGATGCTTGGCGTCGGTGCCGTTGATCTCGACCGGCCCCTTCCCCTTGGCGTCCTGCTTCAGGGCCCAGTGGGCGATGTCGACGTGATGCGCGCCCCAGTCGGTGAACTTGCCGCCGGAGTATTCGTACCACCAGCGGAACTCATAGTGGCAGCGGCGGTCGCGGTAGGGCACCTTCGGCGCCTGCCCCAGCCACATCTCCCAGTCGAGGCCGCCGGGCGGGCCCTCGATCGGGAAGGGACCGCCGGTGGGGCTGCCGTTGATGCCGGCCGTGACCCGCTGGATGTCGCCGAGCAGCCCCTTGTGGACCATGTTCACGGCGCGGAGGAAGAGATCCTTCTGGCTCCGCTGCTGCGTGCCGATGAAGAACTGCAGCTGCGGAAACTTCTCCGCGGCCGCGCGGGCGAGCTGGTTCTCCTCGAGCGTCAGCGAGAGCGGTTTCTGGCAGAAGACGTGCTTGCCCGCCTGCAGCGCCTCGATCGCGATCTTCACATGCCAGTGGTCGGTGGTGACGATGCTCACGACATCGATGTCGGGCCGCTCGAGCAGCTTGCGGTAGTCGCCGTAGGCGTCGGCCTTGCCCTTGCCGATCCGCACGTCGTACTTCGCGCGGTCGGCGCGGTCGCGATCGACGTCGCAGACGGCAAGGATGTCGCCGAACTGCCCGTGCTGCACGGCGTCGCCGAGGCCCATCGAGCCGGTGCCGATGCAGCCGATGCGGGGACGGTCGTTGGCCGACTGGTTGGCGAAGGCCGTCGCCGTCCAGGGCACGTAGGGCACCAGACCGCCGGTCGCGGCGGCGGCGCCGGCTGCGGCCGTGCCGAAGAATCCCCGGCGGGTCGTGCCGCTCGTCGTGCAGGTACTCGTGCGCCGCGTGCCCATGGCCAGTGGTCCTCGTAAGGAAAACGTGTGCGGGAAAGGTGTGCGGGAAAGCAGCCGGTGGATGCGAATCGTCGACGCCCCCGGCTAAGATCATCCTCAGACGAGCACAAAAGGTATCAGCGGCGCCGGCCGCAGGCCAGCACAGGGAGCCGACCATGATCCTTCGACGAAGCTGCCGCCACTCGCTCACGGCCGTCGCGGCGGCCACGGCGCTGCTGATCCCGGCGACCGGCCTGGCCGAGCCCGGTGCGGCGCTGCCGGGCATCTCGGCCCACGACTGGCCGTGGTGGCGGGGTCCGTCGCACGACGGCCACGCCGCAGCCGGACAGCAGGTGCCGACGAGCTGGTCAGACACCGAGAACGTGCTCTGGTCGGCCGACGTGCCCGGCCGGGGCTCGAGCTCGCCGACCGTCGTGGGCGACCGCGTCTACCTCACCACCTGCGACGAGGCCGCCGGCAGCCAGTCGGTGCTCGCCTACGACCGGAGCACCGGCCGAAAGGTGTGGAGCCGGATGGTGCATGCTAGCGGCGCGATGCGGAAGAACGAGCGGTCGACCGGCGCGTCGAGCTCGGTCACCTGCGACGGCGAGCGGCTCTTCGTGGCGTTTCCCACGTCTGGCTCGGTCGTGATCACCGCGCTCTCGCTCGCCGGCGACCAGCTCTGGCAGGTCACGCTCTGCGACTATCTGATCCACCAGGGCTACGGCGCGTCGCCGCTTCTCTACGGCGACACGGTCATCGTCTGCGCCGATCACAAGGGGGGCGGCGGGCTGGCAGCCCTCCAACGCCGCACCGGCGCCGTCGTCTGGAAGCGGGAGCGGCCGCCCGCGCCCAACTACTCGTCGCCGATCGTGTTCCGCCTCTTCGGCCGCGATCAGCTGGTCCTCACCGGCTGCGACAAGGTGGTCAGCTACGACCCCGCCACCGGCACGACGCTCTGGGAGCGGGAGGGGGCGACGACCGAGTGCGTCACCACGCCCGTGACCGACGGCGAGCGGGTCTTCACGTCGGGCGGCTACCCGAGGAACCACGTCTCGGCCGTCCGCGCCGACGGCTCTGCGAAGGTCGACTGGGAGAACGGCGAGCGGGAGTACGTCCCCTCGATGATCCTCCACGATGGGCACCTCTACGGCGTGCTCGACGCCGGCATCGCCGTCTGCTGGAACGCCGCCACCGGCGCAGAGCAATGGAAGGCCCGCCTCGGCGGCAACTATAGCGCGTCGCCCGTGCTGGCCGACGGCACGATCTACGCCACGAACGAGGCGGGCGAGACCCACCTCTTCCGCGCCCGCCCCGACAAGCTCGAGACGCTCGGAGTCAACAAGCTCGGCGACGAGGCCTTCGCCACGCCGTCGATCTGCGGCGACCGGATCTACCTCCGCGTCGCCGCGCGGGAGGGCGACGTCCGCCGCGAGCGGCTCGTCTGCGTGGGCCACTCGGGGACCGCGAAGCCCTGACGCCGCGGGCCGCGCGGCGCTGCGACAGGCCAATCCCGGCATGACACGGGCATGAACTCGGCACGAACGCTTCCGTCTTCGCTGAAGATGCACGCATGACCGCCCCACGACCGATCCCGTCGCGCAGGATTCCATGGCCGGCGGCACTCGCCTGCGCGATCGTCTGGGCATCGGCCATGGCGGCGGTCCGCGCCGCGCCGCCAGACGTCTCGGGAGACGCCTCGATCCGCGCCCCGGCAGGCGGCTCGGAGATCGTGATCACCACGACCTCCCGACTGGCCGGCGCCATCCACTCGCTCACCTGGAACGGCCGCGAGTTCATCGATTCGCACGATCATGGCAGGCAGCTGCAGAGCGCGTCGAACCTCGACCTCGGCGGCAGCTTTTTCAACGAGACGTTCAACCCCACCGAGGCCGGCAGCATGCACGACGGGGACGGCCCGACGAGCACGAGCCGGCTCCTCTGGATCTCGGCCGCCGGCCGCGACCTCGCGACCGTCACGCAGCCGGCCTTCTGGCTGCGGCCGGGCGAGGCGAGCCACGGCCACCCCGCCGTGAATACGTCGCCGCTCTCCAACCACCTCATCCAGAAGCAGGTGCGGATCGGCGCGCGGGGCCTGCCGCACGCCATCCGCCACGCCGTGACGTTCACGCTGCCCGCCGACGAGCGGCACACGAAGGCCACGTTCGAGTCGCTCACCGGCTACATGCCGCCGGAGTTCCGCACGTTCCACGGCCTGCGGGCCGACGACGGCCTCGCGCCGCTTCCCGACGTGCAGGGCGAGCAATCGCTGCCCGTCATCGCCTCGACGGCCGACGGCAGCCACGCCATGGGAGCCTGGTCGCCCGACGCGAGCCGCACGACGGGTCGGCCGGCCACCTACGGCCGGTTCTGGTTCGAGCACGACCGCGTGTCGAAGTGGAACTGCGTCGTCCGCGAGCGGGCAGACGGCGCGGCCTTGAACGACGGGAGCGGCGAGGCGGGCCGGCTCCCGCCGGGCGAGTATCGCTTCCTGGTGTGGGTGGCCGTCGGCACCCGCGAGCAGGTCCGCGACACGCTCGCGCAGCTCCGCGCCCGCCACGCCGCGGCGGCGGCCCGGCAGCCCTGAGCGGCAACCGGCTCATGTCGGCGGCGGCGTCGGTCGCCCCAGCCGCGCCGCGGCCGCGCCGGCGAGGAAGCCGCTCGACCAGGCCCACTGGAAATTGAATCCGCCGATCCGTCCGTCGACGTCGAGCACTTCGCCGGCGAGGTGCAGCCCGGGACAGACGCGGCTCTCCATCGTGTCGAGCCGGACCTCCGAGAGCGGCACGCCTCCCGCCGTCGCCTCGGCGACGGTGAAACCGCGGTCGCCGGTGACCTCCAGCGGCATCGCCGTCAGCAGTTCGACCAGCCGCCTCCGCGCATCGCGGGGCAGGTCGCCGCCGGCGGGCACGCCGGCGAGTTCGCACAGCCGCCGGGCGAGCCGGTCGGGGAGGTGCTCGCGGAGGATCGTGACCGCCGGCCGGCCGGCGGCGGCCAGCAGCAGCCGCTCGACGGCATCGGCCGTCGTGCCGGGCAGCCAGTTGATCGTGAGCCGCGGCGGCGCGGCGGGGGACTGCACGCGGGCCACGAGCCAGTGGCGGCTGATGTCGAGCACCGCCGGGCCCGACAGGCCGACGTGGGTGCAGAGCGTGCTGCCCGTGCAGGCCTTGAGCTGCTTGCCGCCCGCCCCACGGAGCACGACCTCGGTCGGCAGCGTGAGGCCGGAAAGCTCCGTGAGCCAGTGCCCCGTCGGCACGACGAGCGGCACGAGCGCCGGCACGATCGGCGCCGTGAGCGAATGGCCGAGCGCCGCGGCGAGCGCATGGCCGCCGCCGTCGGAGCCCGACTTGGGGAGTGACCTGCCGCCGGTGCAGAGGATCACGCGGCCGGCACGGATGCCGCCGAGCGGGGTCGCGAGCAGGAATCCGTCGGCGTCACGGCCGATCGCCTCGACGCGGGCGGGATGCACCAGCTCGGCGCCGGCGCGGGTCGCTTCGCGGACCAGCGCGTCGAGCACCGTCCGCGCCGAGTCGGTGACCGGAAAGAGCTTGCCGGTGTCCTCCCGCTTGAGCTCCACGCCCGCCGCCGCGAAGAACGCCGCGGTGTCGTCGACCGTGAACCGGGCGAGCACCTTGCGGATCGCGGGCGGCGTGCTGCCGGCGAAGTCGGCCTCGCCGACCTTCCAGTGCGTGACGTTGCAGCGGCCGCCGCCGGCCACGAGGATCTTCGCGCCCAGCTTCCGCGCGCCGTCGACCGCGACGATCGACGTGCCGCCGCCGAGCTCCCGCGCGGTGCGGCCCGCCCAGACGGCGGCGAACAGCCCGGCCGCGCCGGCGCCGACGATCGCCACATCGACCGTGCGGACGGCCGCGCTCGCCGTCGAGGACGGGCTGGGGACCACGGGGCTGTCTGGTTCCTGGTGCATCGGAGGGCGAACGTGACCGTGGCGACGACGCGGCCGGCCGCGGCCGGCCATGCGGCGGCCGGCGACCGAAGGATGAGCGGCGGCGTGGACTGCAGCCACGGCCTGCGGCAACACGGCTGCCGGTGAAAGCAGAGGATAGCCGACGCCGTGCTGGCCACCCCGTGATTCTGGTGCTATCTTTCAGATTGTTTGTGCTTTCTGATGGTTCGTGCAGATCGTTCCCGCCGATCGACCTTCTGGTCCGCGATTCGCCCGGCTCACCGCCTGCGCATCGGCGACGCGGGTGACCCCTCGAATGGAAACTCCGATGCGGAGGCGATCCATGGGTTGCTCGAGGCAGCGTTCCTTCCCGGCATGTCGCACCGCGTCGCTGCGCCGCCGGTGGGTGGGGCTGTTGTGGCCGTGCCTGGCGGTGTGCGCCGGCGCAGCCGCGGCCGAACCGGGGCCGACGGCCGTCGACTTCAACCGCGACATCCGGCCGATCCTTGCCGAAAACTGCTTCTACTGCCACGGCCAGGACGGCAACAAGCGGCAGGCCGACCTGCGACTCGACGACCGTGCCGCGGCCGTGTCTGCCGGCGCGATCGTGCCGGGCAACACGGGCGCGAGCA
The DNA here is from genome assembly GCA_044370415.1 of Pirellulales bacterium. GTDB lineage: Bacteria > Planctomycetota > Planctomycetia > Pirellulales > UBA1268 > CAMCQY01. Next base: position 28,708 of record JBILVO010000028.1, on the reverse strand, counting down.
CGGTACTCGAACGGATCCGTTCGAGCGATCCCGACGTGCAGATGCCGCCGCCGACCTCGAACCGGAAGCTTTCCGACGAACAGAAACAACTCCTCGAGCGCTGGATCGCCGCGGGCGCCGAGTACGCCCCTCACTGGGGCTTCGTGCCGCCGTCCCGTCCTGCAGTCCCCGCGGTGTCGCGGGCGGAGTGGCCACGGAACGACGTCGACCGCTTCGTGCTCGCGAGGCTCGAGCGGGAGGGGCTCGCGCCGTCGCCCGAGGCCGACCGGCCCACGCTCATCCGCCGCCTGCATGCGGATCTCGTCGGCCTGCCGCCGACGCCTGCGGAGGTCGATGCCTTCGTGGCCGACGCCGATCCAGAAGCCTACGAACATCTCGTCGACCGCCTGCTGGCCAGCCCGCACTACGGCGAGCGGCTGGCGCTCTCGTGGCTCGACGCCGCGCGCTACGCCGACTCCAACGGATTCCAGCAGGACGGCGACACCTGGCAGTGGATGTGGCGCGACTGGGTCGTGCGGGCGCTCAACGCCGACATGCCCTTCGACCGCTTCTCCACCGAACAACTGGCGGGCGACCTGCTGCCAAACGCCACGGCCGAGCAGAAGATCGCCACCGGATTCAACCGCAACCACCTCCTGAACGGCGAAGGGGGCGCGATCGCCGAGGAGCAGCGGTTCAACAACCTCTTCGACCGGGTCGACACGACGAGCACCACCTGGCTGGGCCTCACGATGGCCTGCGCCCAGTGCCACGACCACAAGTACGATCCCCTCACGCAGGCCGACTACTACCGGCTGCTCGACGCCTTCAACCGCGTGCCGGAGTCGGGCACGCCGACCCGGTTCTCGGCCCGGATCCGCGTCGCCCCGCCGGTGCTCGAACTGCCCTCGGAGGCGCAGACGCAGAAGCTCGCCGAGCTCGAGGCGAAGAAAACAGCGCTCGAGGGGGATGCCCGGCCGGTGATCGACGCGGCCTTCGCGGCCTGGCGGGCGGGCCTGTTCGCCGACGGGGAGCCGGCCGACGGCGCCGACCTGCCGCGGAACCTGACGCCGCTGCTGCGGAAGCCCGAGGCTGAGCGGACCGACGCCGACAGGAAGTCGATCGACAGCCAGCTCCGCAGCCACTTCGAGGCGAAGGTGAAGGCCGACGTCGTCAAGACGCTGCCGCAGGTCGTGGCGTTCGAGACGGCGAAGAAGGAGTTCGACGAATACAAGGGAGACCAGCTGCCCCGGCCGATGGTGATGAGCGACGAGAAGCCCCGCGAGACGAAGGTGCTCGACCGCGGCGACTACCTCTCACCGAAGGGAGACGCGGTCGTGTTCGCCCCGCCCTCCTTCCTGCCGCCGCTGCCGGCCGGCGCGCCGGCCAACCGGCTCGGCCTGGCCCGCTGGCTCTTCGCGCCGGAGCATCCGCTCACCGCCCGCGTGCAGGTCAACCGCATGTGGCAACATTTCTTCGGTATGGGACTGGTGAAGACGACCGAAGACATGGGGGTGCAGAGCGAGTATCCGGCGCACCTCCCGCTGCTCGACTGGCTGGCCGTGGAGTTCCGCGAGCGGGGCTGGAGCCAGAAGCAGCTGCACCGACTGCTGGTGACGAGCGCCACCTACCGGCAGGCAAGCCGCATCACGGCGGACCACCTGGCGAAGGATCCCGAGAACCGGCTCTTCGCCCGCGCCAGCCGCTTCCGCATGCCGTCGCTGGTGCTCCGCGATGTGGCGCTGTCCGCGAGCGGCCTGCTCGACGGACGTCTCGGCGGCCCGCCCGTCTATCCCTACCAGCCCGACGAGATCTGGGAGGCACTGGCGATCACGAAGGAGCGCGACTTCACCTACCCCGCCTCGCACGGCGCCGACCTCTACCGCCGCAGCCTCTACACGTTCTGGCGGCGGACGGTGAACCCCGCCAACATGTTCGACGCGGCGAACCGCCAGACCTGCAGCGTGCGGACGAGCCGCACCTGCACGCCGCTGCACGCCCTCACCACGCTCAACGATCCGACCTGGGTCGAGGCATCCCGCGTGCTCGCCGAACGCGCGATCAAGACCGCGGCCGACGTCGACGGCCGGCTGGCGTTCGCCTTCCGGCGAATCCTCGGCCGCCGGCCCACCGACTACGACATGACCGCGATCCGCCGGATGTACGAGCGGCAGCTGGCGGTCTACCGGGCCGACGGCGACGCGGCGAAGCAGCTGCTGGGCATCGGTGAGAGCCCGCGGGACGAAACGCTCGACGCGGCCGCGCACGCGGCGATGAGCGGCGTCTGCCTCGGAATCTTCAACCTCGACGAGGCCCTGACGAGGGAATAGCCACAACGAAACGCGGACACACGGGACGCTGGACGCCGCCGATTCACGCCTACGGAGCCGGGGATCGGTGGGGGGATCCCGAGCGTTTGTGCAGCGAGGGAACTCACACCGTCCCCGGCGGCGCGTCACCACCGACAACTGGCAACTCCACGACCGATGACACTCGACCGACGACATCAGACAGCCACATGAGACAGCCACGATGAACGCCATCCACCTCGAAGCCCTGCAGCGGGTCACCCGCCGCCAGCTCTTCGGCTCGACCGGCCTCGGCATTGGGTCGGCGGCGCTGGCGTCGCTGCTTGGCCGCGAGGCCGAGGCCGCCGCGCTGCCGGGCCTGCCCCACCATCCGCCCACGGCGAAGCGGGTCGTGATGCTCTGGCAGGGGGGCGGGCCGTCGCACGTCGACCTCTTCGATCCCAAGCCGGTGATGCGGGAGCGGGCCGGCAGCGACATCCCCGACAGCGTCCGCGGCACGACCAGGCTTTCGACGATGTCGAGCGGCTACGCGAAGTGGCCTGTCGTGCCGGCCATCAAGGGCTTCCGGAAGTACGGCAAGGCGGGGATCGAGATGAGCGAGATGCTGCCGAACGTGGGCGGCATCGCCGACGAGATCTGCCTCGTCCGCAGCATGCACACCGAGGCGGTCAACCACGCGCCGGGCGTGACCTTCTTCATGACGGGCGCGCAGGTGCCGGGGCGGCCGAGCATGGGGGCGTGGATGAGCTACGGCCTCGGCTCTGAGACGGCCGACCTGCCCGCCTTCGTGGTGATGACGTCGTCCGACAAGGAGCGGAGCTGCGGCCAGCTCTTCTTCGACTACTACTGGGGCAGCGGCTTCCTGCCGAGCCGGTTCCAGGGGGTGAAGTTCCGCAACTCGGGCGAGCCTGTGCCCTACCTCGCCAATCCCGCCGGTGTCAGCCGCCAGGCGCGGCGAACGCTGCTCGACGACGTCGCCGCCATGAACGCCGCCCACCTCGCCGACTACGGCGATCCGGAGATCGACACGCGGATCGCGCAGTACGAGATGGCCTTCGCGATGCAGGCGAGCGTGCCCGATCTCGTCGACTTCTCCGACGAGCCGCAGCACGTGCTCGACCGCTACGGACCCGACGTCCACGTGAAGGGGAGCTTCGCCTACAACTGCCTGATCGCCCGGCGGCTCTTGGAGCGGGGCACGCGGTTCGTGCAGTTGATGCACGCCGGCTGGGACCAGCACGGCAACCTCTTCACGCAGCTGGAGATCCAGTGCAAGGACACGGAACGCCCGTCGGCGGCGCTCGTGCAGGACCTCAAGGAGCGGGGCATGCTCACCGACACGCTCGTGGCCTGGGGGGGCGAGTTTGGCCGCACGCCCTTCGGCCAGGGGGATCCGGTGAAGCCGATCGGCCGCGACCACTTCGGCAAGGCCTATTCATGGTGGCTCGCGGGGGGCGGCGTGAAGGCCGGGCACGTCTACGGCTCGACCGACGACTACGCCTGGAACATCACTGCCGACCCGGTGCACGTCCATGACATGCAGGCCACGATCATGCACCTGGTGGGCATCGACCACACGAAGCTCACCTTCCGCTACCAGGGCCGCCAGTTCAGGCTCACCGACGTGCACGGGCACGTGGTGAAGGGAATTATCGCCTGATCGCCGGGCAGGAAGCCCGGCCCCTCGCCAGCGACCGGAGGTCGCCAAGCAAAGGCCGGCGGGACGCCGGAGCTGTGCGTGAAGTGGCCGTTCACGGGCATGTTGTGAAGGGCATCCTCGCCTGATCGCCGGGCAGGAAGCCCGGCCCCTCGCCACAAAAACCCAGCTGGGGCCGGGGCTGCCCGTGCCCTCTCGTCGGACGTTCGCCTCGGCCCTCCCGGCCTCGGCTCACTGCAGGAGAAGCTGCGCTTCGCAATCCTTGCTGCGCTTGCTTCCACAGCCCGCTCGAGGGCACGGGCAGCCCCTCGCGAATTCTGCGATCAGCACGATCTCCGTTGCGTGAGCCGCAGATGACGACCAGCTCCCGTCGACGATCGTGCGTCGCGAAAAGACATCTATTTTCGCGGGAGCGACGACACGGTGGAATGGGACAAAGGCGATGATCGCTCCCTGCCGGAACGCTCCACAGAACTCGGATGCGCTCCAGGCAACCGCCCACATCACCAGCGGTGGTGCACGAGCGGGCGGATCGCCTCGTCGTAGATGTCCTGCACGGCGGCCCGGGTCTCGGGAGACAACGGGGGCAGGCTGGCGGCGCGGGCGTTGTCGGCCACCTGCTCCGGACGGCGGCCACCGGGGATCGCGGTCGTCACGGCCGGAAACGAGAGGATCCACTGCAGCGCAAACTGCGGCAGCGTCGTGCCCGCCGGCACCAGCGGCCGCAGCCGCTCCACCGCGGCCAGGCCGGTCTCGTAGTCGACGCCGGAGAACGTCTCGCCGCGGTCGAAGCCGGCGCCCTCCCGATTGAACGCCCGGTGGTCGTCGGCGCGAAACTCCGTCGCCGGTGTGAACGTGCCGCAGAGCAGGCCGCTGGCCAGCGGCACGCGGGCGATGACCGCCACGTTCCGCCGCTGTGCCTGCTCGAAGAACAGCTCCGCGGGTCGCAGCCGGAAGACGTTGAAGATGATCTGCACCGACTGCACGTGCGGGTACTCGATCGCCTTGAGCGCTTCCTCCACCTTCTCCACGCTCACGCCGTAGAAGCGGATCTTGCCGGCGGCGACGAGGTCGTCGAGCGCCTGGAAGACCTCGGGACGGTAATAGACCTCGGTGGGCGGGCAGTGCAGCTGCACGAGGTCGAGCCGCTCGACGCCGAGATTTTTCAGGCTGCGGTCGACGAAGCCGCCGAGGTTGGCGGCGTTGTAGCCGGATGCGGTGTGCGGCGAGAGCCGGCGGCCCGCCTTGGTGGCGACATAAAACGGCTCGTGCCGCTCGCGCCGCAGCCGGGCGATGAGCCGCTCGCTCAGGCCGTCGCCGTAGACGTCGGCCGTGTCGAAGAAGTTGATGCCGCAGTCGAGGGCCCGGTGGAGGGCCGCCAGTGACTCGTCCTCGTCGGCCCCGCCCCACTGGCCGCCGCCGATCGCCCAGGCGCCGAAGCCGATCTCCGACACCTGCCAGCCCGTCCGTCCGAATCCGCGCGTCTTCATGGTGCCGGCAGTGTCGCCGACCGCCGGCGATCGCTCAAGCGCCGGCCGGCGGGCGGCGGCGTAGACTGAACACTCATGGACTCACCCACGCCTGACTCACCCGTTCCAACCGCCGCCCCGACCCGCACCTGGACCCGCGACCGCCGCGCGTGGCTGCTCGTCCTCTTTGGCGTGCTGCTCCTGGAGAGCGGGGCGGCGCATCTCGTCGTCTGGGCCGTCGCCGGCGGGCCGTGGGAGGGGCCTGTCAGCTGGCGGAAGCCGATCCTCTTCGGCATCTCGGGCGGGCTCACGTGCCTGTCGCTCGGCTGGGCGTGGGCCCAGCTGCCGTGGCGGCGGGGCGATGCCTGGCTGGCGGCGACCGTGGCCTGGGCCCTGCTCGTGGAGGTCTGCCTGATCAACCTGCAGACGTGGCGCGGCGTGGCCAGCCACTTCAACCGCTCGACGCCACTCGACTCCTGGCTCTACGACGCGATGGGCATCCTCATCCTCTGGGTCACGCTCGCCTGCGTCGACCTGGCGATCCGATTCTTCCGGCAGCCGACCGGGCTCGCTCCCGACATGCTGCTGGCCGGCCGTGCGGGCCTCGTCTTCCTCGTGATCTCCTGCCTGCTGGGCATCTGGGTGAGCGTCAATGGCGACATGCGGCAGGCGGCGGGGCTCGAGCCCGAGCGGTACGGCGCCGCGGGCGTGCCGAAGTTTCCGCACGGCGCGGTGATCCACGCCGTGCAGTGGCTGCCGCTGCTGGCCTGGGGGGCACGGCGGGCCGGGATCGGGGAGCGTGGACGAGTGTCGCTCGTGTGGATCGCGACGGCAGGCACCGCTCTCGTGCTCGCCTACGCGCTGGTGCAGACGCTCGCCGGCCGGTCGCGGGTCGATGCCACGCCGGCGACGGCGGCCCTGCTCGCCGTCGGGATCGGCTGCCTCGTCGTGCCGGCGGTCGCGGTGGCCGCGGCCCTCTGCCGGCGGCTCACCGCGGCGGGCTGATGCCGGCTGCGCCGTGACCGGGCCGGTGCTTGAGCGTTGCCGGCAGGTCGTCGCCCGCCTCGAGAAACGCGACGAGCGCGAGCACCTCGTCGCGGGTGAGCACGTTGGCGAGGCCCGTGGGCATCGCCGACACCTGCGAGGGAATCGCCTCCTGCACGTCGTCGCGGTGGATCACGACCACCTGCTCGGGCGCGAGCAGGTTGGGCAGGACCCGGAACGACTCGGGCGTCTCTTCCGCGAGCACTCCCGCCACCACCTTGCCGCTGTCGAGCACGAACTGCATCGTGCGGTATTTCTCGTGGATCGTCTTCGAGGGCTCGAGCACGTGCTCGAGCAGCTCGCGGCCCCGCAGCCGCTTCACGCTCTCGACGAGATTGGGCCCGAGGTTCACGCCGTGGCCGGCCGCCACGTGGCACTGCGTGCACTGCGCCTTCACGAAGGCGTGCATGCCGCGGGCGAGCACCGCCTCGTCGCGGGAGGTGTCGACCGCGGGGAAGTCGTCGAGCTTCCACGCCTGCACGATCGCGGGCCGGCAGGATGCCAGGAGCGTCTCCGCCTCGACCGCGTCGCGAGCCACGACCATCTGGCCGTTCATCACGATCCAGTGCCCGGGAAACGTGCAGACGTAGGGGTAGACGCCCGGCTCCGCGGGCGCCCGGAACCGCAGCACGTGGGCCTGGGCCTTGCGGGTGGGGCCGATCATCGGCGTGGCCTCAAGGATGAGATCCCGCGTCGATTCAGGCACAAAATCACCGGCGGCGTTCTTCGGGTCCTTGGCCATGTCGTTGGCCGCCATGCCCACTTCCGCGAGCGCCCCGGGCCGCACGACGACGAGGTTGTGGTCGGTGGCATCGGCGTTGGTGAAGATGAGCTTCACCGGCTGCTCGGGCCGCACCGTGAACTGCCGCTTCGTGAACAGCATCCGCTCGGGCTCGCAGCCGATCCGCACCTCGGTGAGCTCCGGCTGGCCGTCGAATTTCCGCTGCTCCGCCGTCGGCGGCGGCTCCTTGATCTCGAGGCCGCGGCTGGCCTGCTTGAGCAGCCGCGGCACGGGCGACGCGGCGTCGTGTTCCCAGTAGGGCCGCAGCGTGCGCGACTCGAGCGCGCAGGCGGTCGCATAGGCGAGGTGGCCGCCGAGGGGCCGGCGGGCGATCTCGAGCACCGCGGCGAACGCCTCCCTGGTGCCGATCCAGCTGGCCGTGATCGCCGCCTCCAGCCGCACGAGGCCGGAGGGGTCGCGGGCGGCCTGGGCGAGCAGCTCGTGCCGGTCGGGCGCCGACTCGTGCCAGAACCGCAGCTGGCGGATGGCTGCGGCCCGGGCATGGTGGTCGGGCGACGCCGCGAGTGCGGCGATCAATTCGGGCCGCACCGCCCCGATCGTGGAGAGGGCCCACATCGCCTCGGCCTGGTGCCGCAGAAACGACGGGCTCTCGCGGTCGAGCGTTGCCATCCAGGCGACGATCGCCTTCTCCGCCTCGGCCCGATCGCGGCCGGCGAGCTCCCGCACGGCGCCGTAGCGGACCCGCGACTCGCGGTGGCCGAGCAGGCCGGCGAGCTCCGCCGCGGTCGCGGCCGCGATCGTCGGCGGCGGCCCGGGCTCCTGCCCCGCCGCGGTGATCCGCCAGATGCGGCCCGACTCGCGATTCCGCCGGCTGTCACGGAGCGAATACTGCATGTGCCCCTTCACGGGGTTGTACCAGTCGACGCAGTAGAGGTCGCCCCGCGGGCCGAAGTGGAGGTCGACCGGAATGAAGCTGAGGTTGGTGGAGAAGAGCAGGTCGCCCACGTACTGTTCGTCGTAGCCGTACGGAGTCTCGAGCCACTGGTGGATCTCGAGCCGGTTGGTCGGCTTGTAGCGTGCCTTGACGAAGCCCCCCTGCAGCGCGGCGGGAAATCCCGGAGCGTCGACGAAGGCCTGGCCGCAGGTGCCCGAGTAGGCCTGCAGGCCGCGCGGCGCCGGATGCTGCGCGGGATAGGGCGGGTCGAGCGCGTGGAACGCTTCGGCGAAGATCGGATGGCTGGCAACGTGGTTGCCCCAGGGATCGTAGGCAACGCCCCAGGGGTTCGTGCTCGGGTAGCTGCCGAAGCTCGTGAGCCGGTGCGACTGCGGCTCGTAGCGGAACCAGCCGCTGTTCTGCTGGCGAACCGGCCCGTACGGCGTCTCCACCTGCGAGTGGTGGAAGACGCTCTCGCGGAAGAGGAGGCCGCCGTCGGGTGACCAGATGAAGTCGTGGAGCGAGTGGTGGGAGTCCTCCGTGCCGAAGCCGGAGAGGATCACCTCGTGGACGTCGGCCCGGTCATCGCCGTCGGTGTCCGCAAGGAACGTCAGGTGCGGCTGCTCGGAGACGTAGACGCCGCCGTCGCCAAGCTCGAACGAGAGCGGCAGGTGGAGGTCGTCGGCGAACACCTTCGACGTGTCGGCCTTCCCGTCGCCGTCGGTGTCTTCGAGGATCACGAGCCGGTCGCGGGACTCGTTGCCCGGATAGACGTGCGGGTAGGCCTGCGACGTGCTCACCCAGAGCCGGCCGCGGCCATCGAACCGCACCTGGATCGGGTTGGCGATCTCGGGAAACTGCTCCTCGCCGGCGAAGAGGTTCACCGTGAACCGCGGGTCGACCTGGAACGCCTTCTGCTCGTCGGCCGCCGGCAGCCACTCGTTGGCCCCGCGGGCCTCGTTCACCGGCGGCATCTCCGGCAGGTTCGCGTCGTCGATCGTCTCGGGCACCGGGCGGCCGTGGGCGATGTCCCAGATCCGCCGATCACGGTTGCCGCACATGATGTCGAAGTTGCGCAGCGCCGGCAGGAAGTCGAGGTAGCCGTAGTCCTTGTTGCGGCCGCCCGTGTAGTAGAAGGTGTTGAGCGGCCGGTAGCGGCGGAAGAACTGCCGGTCGAGGTCGACCACCGCCAGACGGAGCTGCTCACTCACTTTCGGCGGCGCGGCATTGAAGCAGCCGCGGAACAGCGCCTGCGCGAAGACGGCGTCACCCTTCTTTGACAGGTGGCAGCCGTTGATCGTGAGGTCGGTGGCGGGGTCGGCGAGCGCCACAAGCGTCAACGCGAAGACGTCGACGAACCCGACGCCCCGCTCGCGGGCCACATCCCGCATCGCCGCGACGTAGCTCCTGATCCGCGTGTTGTTGCGGTCGGCGGCGGCCACGCCCGCCACGTTCTCGTTGGCGATCGGGGAGACGAGCACGATCCGCGCCGCCGAGGTGCCGTTGAACGCCTTCGCCCGCAGGCCGTCGAGAAACGCCGCGAGCTTCTGGCGAAACTCCGGCAGGCCCGCTTCGCCGGCGAACGATTCGTTGAAGCCGTAGGCGGCGAGGATCACATCGGCGCGGAAATACGCCAGGTGCTGCTCGATGTCGGCGAAATTCTCCGGCCGCGGCGTGAGGTCGATCTCGTCGGCCGACCAGGCGAGGTTGCGGATCACGAGCTCATGATTGGGAAACCCGGCATGCAGCTGCGCGGAAACGTGGCCGAAGAGCTGCGCCCGCTCGAAGAGCGTGTTGCCGATCAGGCAGATGCGGTCGCCCCGCCGCAGCTCCAGCGGCAGCGCGGTCGTCGCGGACTCGCAGGCGGCGGGCCGCGGGGCGGTCGTGGCGAAGATGCCGTACGTCGAGAAGGCGTCGTCGTCGGCTCGGGCCGTGGCCGCGGCGAACGCGGCGACGAGGGCGATGCAGGCGGCGGACTTGGGCATGGTGCCTCCGGGCGGTCTGACGGCTGGCTGATGGCGTCTACGACGCCACCAAGCGGTGAGTGTAACCGAGTGAGATCGCAACCCGCTGTCGTGCGCGTGATGCGGCCTCCGCATGGCATCAGGTGGCTTGCAGGTCGGGATTGCCCACGCCCCGTCGCCGGACGTTCGCTACGGCCCTCCAGGCCTACGCTCTCTCGAAGCTGACTGCGCTCCGCCATCCCTGGCTGCGCTTGTCAGCTACGCCGGCTCTCAGGGCATGGGCAACCCCTCACGCGTCCTGGCGCAGCACGGACCACTCACCCGCTCGGAACAAGGTCACTCCTTTTGACGGAGAAGAACTCGCCTGCGTTTTTCATTTGTCAGCACTCCGCCACTCCCGATGCTGAGGAGCGGGTCGGAGACGCGCGCAGGAGCCGGTGAAGTATCTGCACGCCGGGCACGGCCATCCTGGCCGTCCCGGCTTGGCGAGCGTCCGCTCGCTGGTGCTTACACAGGCCTCCGGCCCTGGCATCAATGCGTTGCGCGAGGGAGCTGCTGCGTTCTTCCTATCAGCACTCCGCCACTCCCGATGCTGAGGAGCGGGTCGGAGACGCGCGCAGGAGCCGGTGAACTTTGACTGGAAGCGTTGGCGCACCACGCCCGTGGAGGTTGCAACGTCAAAGTCCGCCGGCGACGAGCACGTCGCAGACCCGCGAACCAATGCGGTCCGCATCCAGGCCTGGAAATCGCGCGACACCGACCGGCGATGACGCGCCGGCTCACGGCACACGAGGCTTGGCCCTGGGAATCGCCTCATCCGCAGCAATCATCCGCATGACATCTTCTGCGTCCCCCTCCGCGGTCGCACTCCTCTGGGCGTGCCTGGTCGCGTGCGCGGCCGGCGAGTCGCATGGCCAGGACGCGGGCCGGTCGATGCAGCTGCCTCCGATGCTCGTCGGCGAGATGCCGACGGCCGGACGGCGGGTGGCGGTGACGCCGCCCGAATACGCCGGCACACAGGTCCACCACTCGCTCTGGCTGCCGGCTGACTGGAGTCCCGACTGGCGGCGGCAGAACAGGAACTGGCCGGTGATCGTCGAATACACCGGCAACCTGAGCCCCGCGCACGGATCGACCGGCCGCGTGCAGGATGCCGGGCTCGGCTACGGGCTCTCGGCCGGCCGGCGCTAATCTGCGACGGCGGAAGCACGGCGCGGACGCAGGCCTGGGTCGAGCGGGCCATCACGTTGAAGTGAACGCGACTGGAACGCGACTGGAGCGTGCTGCATCGCTGCCGCAGCCGCGACGCTGCGCCGAATCCTCGGCAGAATTTGAAGCGGCTCAACCGCGAAGGTAGTCTCGATCGACGCGTGCTCGAAACCATTTTTTCGCCGCGGCCGACAGACGGAAAGTCGGGCACCGGCCAGCCCCGAGCCCCCCGTGCCACCCATGACAGACTCTGACATTCCTCGCCGGATCGCGGTCGGATTCATCTCGCTGGTGGTGACGATCATCGCCCTCGGGTTCCTGACCGTCTGGCTGGTCGTGGGCGTGAACCACCGGGTCGCTGATGTGACCGCCAACACGGTGCCCTCGATCTCGACCCTCGCGCAGATCAACCACTTCAATGCCCGGGCCGGCCGATCGTCCCGGCGCGTGCTCCAACTCGACGATGACTCGCCCGACCGACCGGCGGCCGAGGCCGCCTACGCCGAGGCGAAGGCGAACGGCGACGCGCAGTGCGAGGCCTATAAGAAGCTCATCAGCGACGACGAGGATGCCGCGCGGTATCGCGAGGCGCTGGCCGCCCGCACGAAGTTCCTCTCCAACGCCGATGGCCTGGTGGCGCTCGTGAAGTCGGGGCAGCGGGAGCAGGCACAGGCCTGGCTGATCAAGGAGGTCGACCCATCCCTGGAGGCGACGGTCGAGAAATTCATCCGCGTCGTGGACTACAACGCCACCCTCGCCGGCCGGGCGGCGCGGTCGGCGGAGCGGCTCGTCATGACCAGCTACGGCGTGATCACCGCCGCGGTGCTGCTGGCCGGCTGCGTCGCCGGCCTGGTCGGCTGGAAGATGGTGCGGGCGACGAAGGCGGCGCTGGCCTCGATCGACGACGCCATCCAGGACGGCATCGACCGGACCAACAGCACGCTCGCGGCGATTTCCGCCACCATCCAGCAGGGCGCCAACCAGACCGCGACGAGCTCCGCCCAGCTCTCCTCCGCCAGCCGCCTCCTCGCCACCGGCTGCAGCGAGCAGGGTGCCTCGGTGACCGAGACGAGCTCCGCGATGGAGGAGATCTCGGCGATGATCCGCTCCACGGCCGACAACGCCAGGAAGGCGAAGGAGCTCGCCAACCACGCCCGCACGGCCGCCCAGGGGGGCATGGACACGATGGGCGAAATGACGGTGGCCATGCAGTCGATCGAGACGGCGAGCCTCGACGTCTCCAAGATCATGAAGAGCATCGACGAGATCGCGTTTCAGACCAACATCCTCGCGCTCAACGCCGCGGTGGAGGCGGCCCGCGCCGGCGAGGCCGGAGCGGGCTTCGCGGTCGTGGCCGAGGAGGTCCGCTCGCTCGCCCAACGGAGCGCCGCGGCGGCCCGCGAGACGGCCGCCAAGATCGACGCCGCCCTCGCGAGCACGCAGCGGGGCTCGCGGAGCTGCGTGGCCGTCGGGGAATCGCTCGAGCGGATCGTCGGCAAGGTCGGCGAGGCCGACGCCCTGGTGGCGGAGATCGCCGCCGCCGCGAAGGAGCAGTCCCAGGGGATCACCCATGTGGGCGTCGCGCTGACCCAGATGGAAAAGGTGACGCAGGGCAATGCGGCAAGCGCGGAGCAGACGTCGAGCGCCGCAGACGAGCTCAGCGGCCAGGCCAGGCTGCTGCAGGACGCCGTCGAGCATCTCCATGCACTGATCGCGAGCACGTCGCGTTCGCAGGGCGGCGACGTGGGCGGCGAGAAGCAGTCCGCCGCCGCACGGCCCGTCGCCCGTCAGGCCGTCCCGTCCGTCGCTGTGGGCGCGGCAGATCGGCAGGTCGCGACCGCGCGACGCCGCGGGCCGCATATCGCCATGCCCGATGATGTGCGACGGCAGTCCGTCGCCGACGACGACGCGAGGTTTCGGAATTTCTGAGCCGGCGATTCCGCCGCGCATGCGCACGCGGGCGACGAGCGGCCGTGCCGCCACGCCCGCCGCTCGGGCCTCCCGCCGATTGCGGACCGGCTCCGGCGTCGGGCACAATCGGGAGTGCCCCTTTCGCACAGAACCCCCGGAGACACGACCATGATCCCGCCGCATGCCCCGAGCGTCCTTCCATGCAGCCGGTGGCACGGGTCCGCCTGCCGCGTCGTCGTCTGCGTCCTCGTCGCCGTCGCCGGCCTCACGGCCTCCGGGGCGAACGTGCTCGTCGAGGCGGAGAGCTTCGCCGGCCATGGCGGCTGGCTGCTCGACACGCAGTTCATCGAGCAGATGGGCTCGCCGTACCTCCTGGCGCATGGCCTGGGCAAGCCCGTCGCCGATGCGACGACGAAGGTGGCGATCCCCGCAGCCGGCACGTATCGCGTCTTCGTCCGCACGAAGGACTGGGTGGCGCGGTGGCAGGCGACCGGCACGCCCGGGAAGTTCCAGGTGCTCGTCAACGGGAAGCCGCTGGCGGAGACGTTCGGCACGAAAGGGGCCGAGTGGAGCTGGCACGACGGCGGCACGGTGACGCTTCCGGCTGGCGAGGCGACCGTGGCCCTGCACGACCTCACCGGCTTCGAGGGCCGCTGCGACTGCATCCTCTTCACGACCGACGCCGCTCCACCTCCGAACGACTCGGCCGTCCTGGCCGGCTGGCGGCGGCAGGCGCTCGGGCTGCCGGCAGAGCCCGAGGTGAAGGGGCCCTACGACCTCGTCGTGATCGGCGGCGGCTATTCCGGGATGGGCGCGGCGCTGGCCGCGGCACGCATGGGGATCCGGGTGGCGCTCCTGCAGGACCGGCCGGTGCTCGGCGGCAACGGGTCGAGCGAGGTCCGCGTCTGGGCGAAGGGGCTCGTCCGCCGCGGCAAGTATCCGCGGATCGGCGAGATCATCGAGGAGTTCTGCGACCACGCCACGAAGAGCCCGGGCAGCTACGAGGAGTTCGAGGACGCCAAGAAGGAGGCGATCGTGCGGGCCGAGAAGAACCTCGACCTCTTCCTCAACACCCACGTCTTCGCCGTGCGCCGCGACGGGCCGCGAATCGCGGGCGTCAGCGCGATCGACACGAAGACCAGCCGCGAACTGCGGTTCACCGGCACATTCTTCTGCGACGCCACCGGCCACGCCACGATCGGCCACCTGGCCGGCGCCGAGACGGTCATGGAGCCGAAGGGCCGGATGGGCATGAGCAACATGTGGGCCTGGGCCGAGGCCGACGGTCCGCGGGCATTTCCCGCCACGCCCTGGGCGCTGCCGCTCTCGATGGACGACTTTCCCTACCCGCGCAACCACCACGCCGAATGGTTCTGGGAGAGCGGCTTCGACAAGGACCCGCTGGCCGACGCCGAGGGGATCCGCGACTGGAACTTCCGCGCGGCCTACGGCGCGTTCAATGCCATGAAGAACGGCGACGGTGCCGCCGACCATACGAACGCGGAGCTTACCTGGCTGGCCGCGATCGGCGGGCCGCGGGAGAGCCGGCGGATCCTCGGCGACGTGGTGCTCACGCAGGACGACGTCGTCACGAAGAAGGAGTTTCCCGACGGCTGCGTCCCCTCCACCTGGTCGATCGACCTGCACTACCCCAAGCAGGAATACGCCAAGAAGTTTCCCGACAACCCGTTCATCTCGATCGCCAAGTTCGACGACCGGATCGACCGCCTGTACGGCTATCCGGTGCCCTACCGCTGCTTCTACTCCAAGGACGTGGAGAACCTCTTCATGGCGGGACGCTGCATCTCGGTGACGCACGAGGCGCTCGGCACCGTCCGCGTGATGAGGACCTGCGGCATGATGGGAGAAGTGGTGGGCAAGGCGGCGAGCGTCGCCGTGAAGCACGGCACGACTCCCCGCGGCGTCTACGAGAAACACTGGGCCGAGATGGACGAGCTGTTGCAGCTGCCGGGCAAGGCCCACCGGGCCACGCTGTCGGCGCCGATCGAGGTGCCGGCCGACGCCCTGCCGCTGGCCGGCCCGCACGGCCCGCCCAGCGGGATCGATCCGGCGGAGCTGGCCACCAGACGGAAGGCGGTCGTGAAGGACGACCGCGACGCCACGCGGGAGGGGAAGTGGACCGAGGGGAGCGGCCTCAAGGGCTACGTTGGCCACGGCTACCACTACGCCGCCGCCGACAGCGGCGCCACGATCCGCTACGAGCTCACATCCCCGGCGGCCGGGCTGTACGAGGTGCTCGTCGGCTGGCAGCCCCACGAGAACCGCGGCTCCGCGGTGCCGGTGCTCGTGGAGACGGCGGAGGGACGCTCGAGCGTGCGGTTCGACATGCAGAAGCCCGCGTCGCTGCCCGACGGCTTCGGGTCGGCCGGCCGCGTGATGCTCGGCACCGGCGACTCCTGCGTCGTGGTGATCGGCACCGACGCCGCGAAGGGCAACGCCCACGCCGACGCCGTGATGCTCGTGCCCGTGGCACGGTAGACTTCGGCATGGAATCGTCCCGCGGTGTCCGCAGGCTCGTGCCGGTCGCGACCCATGCCGCGCGGCTGGCCGTCGTCGCGGCGCTCGCCTGGCTCGTGCACGCCGAGCACGTGCGGTTCGTGGCGCGGCAGCAGGCATCCGACCTGGCCGATCTGCCGCTCAATCGCGTGCAGCGGCATCTCGCGACGGCGGCGGCGATCGGCGGCCCGTCGGACGCCGTAGCCGGTGGCCGAGATCTGCTCGACGCGGCGGGCGTACGGGTCGGCACGCTGCTGCGAACCTCTCCCGCCGGCGACGCGGCGATCGGGTTCTCCGGCCCGACCGACGTGCTCGTCGTCTGCGACGCCGACCTTCGCGTGGCCGGCATGGAGGTCCTCTCCAGCCGCGACACGCGGGACCACGTGCACGCCGTCGAGCGCGACGCGGCGTTCTGGAGGTCGTTCGTGGGGAGGTCGCTCGAGGAGCTCTCCGAAGGCGGCACCGGCAGGCCGCACGCAGTGGCCGGCGCCACGCTCACGAGCCTCGCGATCGCCGAGGCGGTGGCGCGGCGGCTCGGCGGCGGGGCCGCCGCGAGCCGGTTCGACACGCCGCCCACGCTTCGCGACCTCGCGAAAATCTTTCCCGAGGCGGCGCGAACCGAGACCGATCCGGGCGATCCCGCCGTCATCCGCGTGTGCGACGCCGCCGGCATCCCGCTGGGCTTTGCGCTGCGGACGAGCCCGGCCGCCGACCGCACGATCGGCTACCAGGGCCCGACCGACGCGGTCGTGGGGTTCGACCCGCAGGGACGAGTCTGCGGCGTGGCGGTGCTGACGAGCTACGACAACGAGCCCTACGTCGGCTACGTTCGCGACGACCGGGCCTTCCGCCGCATCTGGCGCGGCATGACGCTCGAGGAGCTCGCCGGGATCGATCCAGACCGCACCGGCATCGAGGGCGTCAGCGGCGCGACGATGACGAGCCAGGCCGTGGCCAAGGGCATCGTGCGGGCCGCGCGGCAGCACGCCCGTCACCAGCGGCCGCCGGCCGGCCCGGCCTGGGCCGAGGTCCTCCGCGGCATCGACGGGCCGCAGTGGGGCGCGATCGGCGTGATCGGTGCGGCGATCCTCACCGCGTTCACGCGGCTCCGCGGGGGCTGGTTCGGCCGGCTCGCCCTACCGGTCGCGGTGCTGGCCTATCTCGGTTTCGGGGCTGGTGCCGTGCTCTCGCAGGCGCAGCTGCTCGGCTGGACGCAGGCCGGCGTGCCCCGCGGGGCTGTGGTGCTCGTGGTGCTGGCGGTGGCCGCGCTCGTGCTGCCGGCGGCCACGGGCCGCAACGTCTACTGCTCGCACCTGTGCGCCCACGGCGCCGCGCAGCAGCTGCTCGTGCGGCTGGTGAAGCCGCGGCGACGGCTGCCGGCCTGGCTGCGGCCCGTCCTGGCGACGCTCCCCTGGGCGCTGCTGGCGGTGGCGATCCTCGCCGCCCTGCTCCACCTGCCGCTGAATCTCGTCGACCTCGAGCCGTTCGACGCCTACCTGCCCGCGGTGGCTGGTGCGGCGGCGCTCGTCCTCTTCGCGGTGAGCCTCGTCGCGAGCAGTTTTTTTCCGATGGCCTACTGCCGGCACGGCTGCCCGACCGGCGCGCTGCTCGACCACCTGCGGGTGCACGGGCGGTCGGACCGGCTCACCTGGCGGGACGGCGTGCTCGTGGCCTGCCTCGCCGTGGCGGCTGCCGTGCACTGGTGGCCGGCATGAGTTCGCGGCTCTGTTCGCGGGCAGACGCGATGCTGGTCGCGGCGGTGGTGCCGCTTGTGTTCGCGGCCACGGCCGCGGCGACGGAAGAGCGTCCGACCTTCGTCGGCCCGGCGATGGGCACGACCTACCGCGTCACGCTCGCGGCACCGATCCCCGGGCTGTCGGCGGGCGAAGTGCATCGCGAGATCGAGGCGGTGCTCGCGCGGATCGACCGGGCGGCGAGCACCTGGCGGGATGATTCCGATGCGAGTCTGTTCAATCGCGCAGCCGCCGGAGCGTGGCTCGACGTGGCCGACGACCTCGTCGCGATCGTCGAGATCGCCCGCGACGTGCACCGTGAGTCGCAGGGGGCGTTTGACGTCACGGCGCCGCCGCGTGCGGCCCGCGCCGGTGCCACAGCGGCGAGTACGGATCGGGCCGCGGTCGGACTCCCACCCGCGGGCATGGAATGCATCGAGACGCGATCGCCTGCCGGAGGCCGGCCCGCCGCGATCCGCAAGACACGTGACGGCGTGACGATCGACCTCGGCGGGATCGGGCCGGGCTACGGCGTCGACCGGATCGGCACGCGGCTCGTCGCGCTGGGCTCACCGGCGCATCTCGTGGAGCTCGGCGGCGAGGTCCGCGGCTGGGGACGACCGCCCGGCGGCGCGGCCTGGCAAGTGCGGGTGCGCGGGGCCGCCGGGGATCCGGAAGCCGAACGCGTGGTCGACCTCGCCGACGGTGCGGCGATCGCGGCCTCGACCCTGCGGCCGGGCCGGTCGCCGATCGATCCGCGGACGGGCCGGCCGGTCGCCGGCGCCTCTCGCACCGTGCTCATGCGGGCCGACTCCTGCGGCCGGGCCGACGCCTGGGCGGTGGCGGCCGTCGTGCTCGGCCTCACTGCCGATGCCGACGGGGTCGTCACCGCGCCGCCGGCACCATCCACGCCAGCGGCCCCGCCTGCAGCCACACCAGGATCCCCATGAGGGCCGCCAGCGCCAGGCTGTGCGGGAAGACCCGCCGCAGGATCGCCCCCTCCTGCCGGTGCACGCCCGTCGCGGTGGCCGAGACGACGATGCTCTGGGCGTCGATCATCTTGCCCATCACGCCGCCGGTGCTGTTGGCGGTGCAGATGAGGAGCGGATCGAGCCCCAGCTGCTCCGCCGTCACCCGTTGCAGGCTGCCGAACATGGCGTTGCTCGACGTGTCGGATCCGGTGAGCGCCACGCCCAGCCAGCCCAGCAGCGCCGCGAAAAACGGATACATCCAGCCCGACCGCGTGAGCGCCAGGCCGAGCGTGACGTCGGTGCCGGAATAGCGGGTGACGAACGCCAGCGCCAGCATCGCCGCGATCGTGACGAGCGACAGCGAGAGCCGCCGCAGGTTCGCCCACCAGATCGACCATGCCCGCCGCCAGGGGATGCCCAGCCACGGCACCGCCACGAGCGCCGCGGCGAGGATGCCCGTGCCGGCCGCCGAGAGCCAGTTGATCCGGTAGACCGCCCGTTCGATCTCGAACGGCTCCCGCGTGGCGGGCGGCACCTTCGCGACGCGGCCGTCGAGCCGCGGCACGGGAAACTCCGGCGCGACGATGCTCCGCGGCAGGAGCGGCGCAGCTGCGGGGGCCTGCGTTGCCGGCCCGCTGCGGCCCTCGAGCGTGGCTTTCACGGCGGGCAGGCCGAAGCAGAAGACGGCCAGCGACAAAAACGCCCAGGGCATCCAGGCCCAGGCAACGGTCCGCGCCAGATCATGCGTCGCTGAATCAGGCGTCGCTCCGTCATGCCACGCCGGATCGTTCGCCGCCGGCTCGCCGTGCTGCCAGCACTCCCGCGGCTGCCAGAACCGGAGGAAGACGGCCAGGGCCACGAGGCTCGCGATCCCGCCCACGACGTCGACCAGCGCCGCCCCGACGAAATTCGCCATCGCGAATTGCACGACGGCGAACGACGCACCACAGACGACGACGGCGGGCCAGACGGCCAGCATCCCCCGCCAGCCGGCCATCGTGGCGACCATCCAGGCCGGCACCATGAGCGAAAACAGGGGCAGCTGCCGGCCGGCCATCGCCGAGATGGCCTGCTCGTCGAGGCCGGTGACCTTGGCGAGCGTGATGATGGGAGTGCCCAGAGCGCCGAAGGCGACTGGCGCCGTGTTGGCGATCAGGGCCAGGCAGGCCGCCTCGAGCGCCGGAAACCCGGCGCCGGTGAGCAGCGCCGCCGAGATCGCGACCGGCGCACCGAAGCCCGCAGCGCCCTCGAGAAACGCGCCGAACGAGAAGGCGATCAGCAGGGCCTGCATGCGGTGGTCGGCCGAGAGCCGCGTCACCGACCGCTTCATGACGTCGAGCGCCCCGGCCTCGACGGAAAGCTGGTAGAGGAACATCGCCGTGACGATGATCCAGCCGATCGGAAAGAGTCCGAAGGCCGCGCCATACGCCGCGGCGGCCGTCATGGCGTCGGCCGGCATGCCCACGACGAACACGGCGATCCCCGCGGCCGTGGCCAGGCCTGCGATGGCCGCGGCGTGGGCCGACCAACCGGCGGCGGCGAGCAGCCCTAGCAGCACTGCCAGCGGCGCGACCGCCACCAGCGTGGAGAGCAGGGGGAGTGAGAGCGGATCGTAGACGTGGTGCCAGACCATGAAAGAGTTCTTCGAAGAGAGCCTTCGTCGAGAGCCCGGCCACAGAGCCTACGCTGTCCGCGGGAAAACCGGCCCCATGCCGGGCCTTTCAGGGCTGTTTCACCGCTCTGTCAGGGCCCAGCGGTCTGCATGCCTCCACGCCAGGTTTCTTTCGTTGGCGGTCAGGAAGACTGAACCGGGAGGCGGAACCGGGCAGAGCCACGCGACACCCCCAAGCGAGGGATCCCTGCCGGAATTCAGCATGA
This sequence comes from Pirellulales bacterium, assembly GCA_044370415.1. Taxonomy (GTDB): domain Bacteria; phylum Planctomycetota; class Planctomycetia; order Pirellulales; family UBA1268; genus CAMCQY01. The sequence goes on along the minus strand of JBILVO010000028.1, from coordinate 8,391 downwards.
GCGACTCGCCGGCCCGATGTCTTGCAATGATGAAAGCAAAATCCTGCGGTGAACCCGACCGTTGACTACAGCGTATCCGTCCAGTAGCATCCCAATGTGGGGCGGCTCTCCGGTCCGGCATGCCGCGATCAGGGGTGACGGCCGCAGGGGCTTATACACATTCAAAAAGTCTGGCACCTGCGCGACGGAGACGGAGTTCTTTCCCACTGGTTTGTACGGGGATCTTTTCATCGGTTTTCATCTCTCATGCCCTAATGGGTGGAGGATTGTCATGACGCTTTCCAAGAATCGCCAGGGTTTCACCCTGGTGGAACTGCTGGTGGTCATCGCGATCATCGGCACGCTGGTCGGCCTGCTCCTGCCGGCGGTCCAGTCGGCTCGTGAAGCTGCTCGTCGCAGCGCCTGTAGCAACAACATGAAGCAGCTCGGCCTGACGCTGCTCAACTTCGAGAGCACGCGGAAGCGGCTCCCGGCGGCGACCGATCGCACGACGGCGGGTAACGCCGTCGCGGCCGGTTCCTACAGCTGGGTTGCTTTTGTCCTGCCGTTCCTGGAAGAGACCAATCTCTACAACACGATCTCCGGATCGACGAGCCGGTTCTCGACGCCGTTCTCGGCGGTGGCGGGCATCGAACCTCAGGTAAGGACGTCGCTGGGTCAGCTTGTCTGCCCGTCGTTCGCTGAAGACAAGGCGGCGGCCGTCGTCGCGGGCGGTCTCGGCACTTCGACCTGTGGCGTGAACAACTACAAGGCGATCTCGGGTGTGGGTTACACGTCGAACTACCCTGACAGCGGTGTCGGTGGCAACGGCGGTGGTGCCCTCACGGTGCAGTACTGGGAGCCGACCCGCACGGGCGTCCCCGGTCCGTACGCTGGTGTCACGCTGGCGCAGGTGAACGACGGCACGTCGAAGACGTTCGCGCTCGCGGAGAGCCGCGAGAGGTCGGCTGCGGCGTGGATCGACGGTGCCCGCAACTGGGTGACGGCGGCCACGGGTGCGACTGGTACAGCGCACTTCTTCAACAGCGGTACGCTGAAGTGGGTTGACGGCAGTACTGCCGGTACGACTGCTCCGATCAACTCGGCGCTGCTGCAGAACAAGCCGACCGGCCCGGCATGGCTCGGGTACGGTGCGGTGACTGCCAACGTGAACCAGGGTTACGGCCCGTCGAGCTTCCACCAGGGCAACATCGTGATGCACTGCTACGTGGACGGCCACGTGGGCCAGGTCACGAACGAAATCGACGCCCAGCTGTACTACGCTCTCACGACGCGTGGCGACAGCGAGGCGGTCGCGGACGCCCCGTGACCCATGAGTTCTCGGTTGGCATCTGCGTGAGCCGGTGCTGATCGGCTCGAGACCACACCGCCGCAGCCGGGAGGGAAACCTTCCGGCTGCGGTTTTTTATGCGTCCGCGGATGCGCGGGAATTGGAATCGGTCGCGGCGTGGCACCGCGGCCACAGGACGCCTGCGATGCTGCTGATACATTCCCTCGAGCGCACGACTCGAGCGTACATCTCGATCGCGCGGCTCGATCTGGACCGCGTCAGGACGGCATCTCACCGGCCCTGCTGCAGCGACTCCTCCGCCGCGGCAAGCTGCTTTTTGATCGCCTGCGTCTCGGGGTGCTCGGCGCCGAGCGACCGCTCGAAGCCCTCGGCGAGCAGCCGGTAGAGCCGCACGGCGCCGGCATGATCGCCGCGGGCCGTGCACTGGGCCGCCATCGTCAGCGCCAGCCGGGTGGCCGCCTCCTGGCTGCGTGGATGCTGGGGGCCGAACGCCTGCTCCGCCTCCGCTGCGAGCGCGCGGCGGACGGCGACCGCCTCGTCGAGCCTGCCGTTTCGCTCGAGGATCGTCGCCAGCACGCCGGCCGCGTTCGTCGCCATGGCATCGTCGACGCCGCCCGCCCGGGTCGCCCGGCTGAAGGCGTCGCGGGCCATCCGCTCCGCGGTGGCCGCGTCCCCATCCCGGCCCGCCGCATCGGCGAGGATGACGAGCGCCGCGACCGTTGTGGCGTCGTCGGTGCCCCGCACCCGCTCCATGGCCGGAAAGAACTCCCGACAGACCGCGGCGGCCTCGTCGACGCGGCCCTGGAGGTAGACGATGACGGCGAGGTCGCCGGCAGTGGCCAGCACCGCAGGATCGTCCGCGGCCAGCCTGGCCCGCTGCAATGCGAGGCTCCTGCGGCAGAGCGCCTCGGCGCCGGCGGCGTCGCCCGCGGCCCGCCGACGGCCGGCCATGTCGAGCATGACCCGTGCCGACGGCTTGCGTTCGAGCGTGCGGATAGCGTGAGCGACGGCCTGCTCGGTGTCGCCGGCGTCATCGCAGACCGCCGAGAGGGCCCAGTGGGCGCGGTAGTTGTCGGGGTCCTTCGCCAGGACGTCCCGCCAGATCCCCTCGACGCTCGCGAACGCGGTCCCGCGGATCCAGGTCATCACGACGAACGGCCCGATCACCGCAGCCGCGGCCGCGGCCAGCCCGATCCGCGTGGCCCGCTCGGAAAGCACCAGCCGGACGCGGAGCGACTCGGCGACGATCACCGCCGACAGCACACCCCCGGCCACGAGTGCGGCCAGCGGGAGGTACATCCGCTGCTCGTTGGCGAGCGCCTCGATCGGCAGGATGCTCGACGTGGGGGCGAGCGTGAGAAAGAAGGCGGCCCCGACCCAGGCCCACGGACGGGCACGGATGGTGCCCGCGAACACCATGCACGCAGCCACGATCACGATCAGCACCGCCGGCAGTGCCGCCGGCAGGCGGGCGACGGGCCAGCCGCTGTAATCGAGCTGCTGCCCGACGGGCCAGACCGTCAGCCGCAGGTAGTGGAGGATCACGCCGGGCTGCGTGATCGCGTACTCCAGCGGCGACCGCACCGCGGTGCGGAACTCGAGATATTTCGAGCCCTGCGTGGCCAGCTGAATCGCGAGGATCGCCCACGTCGCAGCGAAGAGCAGGTGCCATCCGCGGCGGCCGCGCAGGGCGGCGACCCGGCCCGCCGCCGCGAAGCACCAGTCCCAGGCGAGGATCAGCAGCGGCAGGACAACGGCCGTCTCCTTGGAGGCCATCGCCGCGGCCGTCGCCGCCAGGCACGCGGCCAGCCACCCGCGCGACCAGCCGGCGGCAGCCGCCCGGGCGAACGCCGCCAGCGCCGCGAGGAAGAACATCCCGTGCAGCGACTCGATCCGCTGGTAGACGTAGGTCACCGACTGCGTCTGCAGCGGGTGCACCGCCCAGATCGCGGCGATCGCCGCCGCCACGGCGACCGCCCGGCCTCCCCAGCGGCCCTCCAGCCGCGGCGTGAGCAGCGTCGACCGGGCGAGGTCGAAAAGCGCCAGCGCCGCCGCCACGTGAATGGCGAGGTTCGTGAGGTGGAACCCGAAGGGCTCGACGCCCCAGAGGCGGCGATCGATCGCGAACGTGAGGTAGGGCAGCGGACGGGCCGGCAGCCGATTGCCGGCGAACATCGCCTGCCACGGCGGCCAGAGCCGTTCGAGCGCCGGATTCCGTGCGATCTCGTGGATGTCGTCGAAGACGAACCGTCCTCCGAACGAGCTGGAAAACGCGGCGCACGTCAGCAGGACGACGAGCAGCACTGCCTTGCGGACGGGTGTCACGGGCCGTTTCCTTCTCGTAGGCCGCGGGATGCGGGAGCCGCCCATTCGCGGCGGATGACGGCCGCCTCGGCGGCACGGCCGGAGCTCTCCAGGATCGCGGCGAGCAGCTCCTCCAGCGGTCGCGGAGACAGGCTTTCGAGGACGGCATTGAGGAGGATCGTGTATTCCCCGCCGGAATCGACAAGCACCGGCCGGCGGCTCATCGTCGCGATTTGGCGCCGGACCAGCAGCAGCGCATGGTGGACGATCGCCTCGGCCTCCGCGTCGGCGCCGCGGGCGTGCAGGATCGTGCCGAGCGCGAGCGAGGCCGCCACCGTCTGAAAGACATCCTGAGCCCCGCCGTTTCCGGCGTCGGCCAGTGCCGCCCGTGCCACCTCCTCCGCCCGGGTGTCGTCGCCCGCCCGGTGCAGTCCGTTGGCGTGGATGATCCGCAGGGCCAGGCCGCGGGCGTCGTCGCGGGGAAGCCGCTCGATGACCCGGTCGAACGCGGCGGCGGCCACCTGCTCCGCCTCGTCCGGGCGACCCAGCTGCTGCAGCACGACGGCGAGGTTGCACGAGGTCGCCACGGTGGTCTTCGCATCGGCGCCCGCCAGGGCCTCACGACGGTCGCCGCCGTGCCGCAGGAACCGTTCCGCAGTGGCGCCGTCGAGCGCCTTCAGGCGGCTCGTGGCCAGGTCCTCGTAGACCGGCGCCTCGACCACCAGTTCCGCGACGTTGTCCGCATAGCGGAGGGCGGCATCGAACTCGCCGAGCTGCTCGCAGTCGATCGCCAGGTTCCACAGCGCCCGCGTGTTCTGCGGCTGCCGGCGCAGGACGTCGAGCCAGATGCCCCCCGGTGTCGCGTAGACCTCGTTGCGGGCCTGCGTGAGCGCGACGAGGACCGCCACGATGATGGCGACGGCTCCCGCGGCCAGCCGCAGCGCCCGGTCGCGGTGCGGCCCCGCCGCGAGGCAGCGGCCGATGACGCCGTAGCCGCCGAGGACGACGGCGGCCACCACCGCCGCCAACGGGAGATACATGCGATGCTCCGCGGCGAGCGCGGCCACGGGCATGACGCTCGAGGTCGGCGCCAGGGCCAGCAGGAACGCCACGCCGAGCCACGCCCACGCGTGCCGGCGCAACACGCCATACCCCACGGCTGCCAGCAGGGCGACGAGATAGACGAGCGACGGCACGATCTGCACCCACGTCGTGCTGACCGGGATCGGAATGTCGAAGCAGAGCCCGACGGGCCAGAAGGCGAGCCGCAGGTAGTACAGGATCACCCGGGGCTGCGTCAGGGCGTACGCCAGCGGCGCGTGCGTTCCCGCCCGAAGCTCCTGGAACATGCCCCGCTGCGCGATCATGTGTGCGGCGATGATCGACCAGCCGGCGAAGAGGCACGCGTAGAACCAGCGACGCCGCCACAGCGCCGCGGCGGGCTCGCCCAGGACGAGCCAGTCGTAGCCGAGGATCAGGAGCGGCAGCACGACCGCCGTCTCCTTCGAGCCCATCGCGGCCGCCGACGCCAGCACGCACGCGACCAGCCAACGCGGCCTCCAGCCGGTGGCCGCGGCCTGGGCGAACGCCGCCAACGCCGCCAGGCAGAGCATGCCGGTCATCGACTCCAGCCGCTGGTAGACGTAGGTGACGGCCTGCGTGCCCAGCGGGTGCACGGCCCAGATCGCGGCGATGCACGTCGCCAGGGAAGTGGCGTGCTCCCCGAATCTGCCACGCAGCCGCGGCGAGAGGAGCGTGAGCCTGGTGAACGCGAACAGCGCGAGCGCCGCGCACGTGTGGATGACGAGGTTGGTGACGTGGTAGCCGAACGGCCCCGGCCCCCAGACCGCATGATCGACGGCGAACGACAGGTACGGCAACGGCCGGGCGGGCATGTTGCGGCCCCCCAGCATCGCCGTCCAGGGAGGCACGAGCGAGCGGATCGCCGGGTTGTCGGCGATCTCGCAGCGGTCGTCCATCACGAACCGGCCGCCGAGCGAGTTGAGATAGGCGACGACCGTGCACACGACGACGAGCAGGGCCGCGGTCCGGGGCGTGAGTCGCAGGCTCGGCATGGAAGCGGTTCTCACATGCCGAGTATCGCCGCCAACGCCGCGACGCCCACGAATACGAGGGCCCAGCCCATGAAGCGGGCGATCGGGGGACGGTCGGCGTAGCGGTAGTCGTCGTGGCTGATGGCGCCGAGCATCCGCTTGTGCTCCCACATGCCGGCGAGCGTCGCGGCGATGCCGAGCACGACGAGCGTGCTTCCGAACAGATTGGTCTTCAGCGGGGAGAATCCCGGCATCTTCCCCTCGAGCGACATGGCCGCTTGGCCCAGCCTCTCGATGCCGAAGCCGAGGCTGATCATGGCCAGGCTCGTGCGGATCCAGGCCAGGAGCGTGCGGTCGGCGGCCTCGCGGTTGCGCTCCCGGGCCAGCTCGTTGGAAAGTGTCGCAGCGGATTCCGGCTGTGATTCCTGCATACGACCGAGAATACCACGAACGGCCGGCGAGCCGCCCGCCCCCGAGTCGGCCGGGTTTTGACGCCACGCTCAGCAGAGCCACCTCCATCACGCCGGCTCGCGGGCGGCATGAGTCGCCTCGCTGGCGGCCGCACGCCACGCTCGGCATCCTCACGCCGACCCTCTCGCCTCCCCATTCCCCGGGGTGCGATCGTGGCGCTCGTTCTCTGCGTTCCCGAGGCTACCGCACCGACACCGGGATGCTCGCCGAGTGGGCCGAGAACTCCGGCGCGTAGCGGCTCTGGATCGCGGCGAAGCCACTCGAGGCGGTGCCACGATGGGCCGCCCGCAGCGAGTATTCGAGGACGTGGGTGCCCCGCGGCAGCCGCTCGAAGAACATCCGGGTGCTCGCGTCGCGAACGGCCACATACCAGCCGGTGCCGTCGCCCCACCGCCAGCCGGAGAGCACGTCCACCGGCTCCGTCAGGCTTGGCCGATGATCGGACAACTCCAGAAACTCGTAGTCGCGGTCGCTCTTCACGACCAGCCGCACGACCAGCTCGTCGCCCAGCTCCACGGCTGTCGTGCCGTCGGCGGCCGTGGGCTCGAGCTTCGGCCCCTCCTTCGTGAACCGCTTCACGAACAGCCGCTTCTCGATGGACAGCTCCTCGCGTCCCGCGGCGTCGACGTTGGCGATGTCGTCGAGGTACTGCCAGTGGACGCCGCCCCACGCCATCCCCTTGTCGGGCTTCGTGAGCGTGATCGCGGCCATGCCCGGCTGGATCTCCCGCCGCACGAACCGGGCCTCGAAGAAGCCCGTGCCGGCCTCGACCGCCGCGGGCTTCACCCGCTCGCCGCCGACGTCGACCGTCACGAGCTCCTGGCTGCCGAGCAGGTCGTCGCCCCGGCCGAGCAGCGCGCCCACGGCGTCGGCGGTCGCCCGGCTGCCGGGCCAGCGGCTGGTCCGCTTCTGCGACAGGAGCCAGACCTTGAGCGCCTCCACCGCCTCGTTGTCGCCCGCCACCTCGTCGAAGGCCTCGATCATGATCGCCTGCGTGGCGATCGGGGCGTAGGCCCAGCTCCACCAGCCGGGGTGCCGGTCCCGCCACCACATCCCCTGCCACGACTCCTTCTCCTCGCCCGGCTTCACGGCGGCGTCGACGGCCCGCTGCCGCAGGCTGTCGATGATCGACAGGGCCGTGGCCCGATCGCCGGACCGGGCCAGCGCGATCGCCAGATGCCCCTGCGACCGCCGGGCGTCGAGCTTCATCCACGATCTCCGCCCCACGTCGAAGGCCCACGCGATCGCCGCCGCGACATCCCCCTGCGGCGGGCTGTCCTGCGTGAAGAAGCTCCGCGCGTAGAGGGCGTAGACGCCGATGTCGGTGAGGACGAGGCCCTCCTTGCCGTCGGGCCAGAGTTTTTCCGCACGCCGCCGCTCCTCGACGAGCCGGCCGTCGAGCCAGGGGAGCGTCGCCAGCGCCGGCTGCACGTCCTTGATCGCGCCGGCCGCGCGGAGCCGGCCGAAGCCGGCGACGATGCCGAGCGTGACGGAGTCGCAGGTCTGCCCGCCGGGGAACCAGGGCCAGCCGCCGTCGCCGTTCCGCAGCGATTCAAGCCGCGCCAGCGCCGCCTGCTGTTCGTTGCCGGCACGCGTCGCGTCGAAAAGCAGGCCGATCCGCGCCCGCGACTCCCGCTCGTCGACCGCGTCGCGGACCCACGGCGTCTCCGCGAGCAACGTCGCCATGAGGTCGCCGTTCTTCTCGAGCGGACTCTCGAGCGCGGCGGCCCCCTGCCCAGCGGCCAGCCGCCACTGCTCGAAGATGTTTCCGATCCGCGGGTCACTCGTGGCGAGGTGCCGCGCGAGGGTGTTGGCGTAGAGCCGCGTGAAGAGCGTCTCGGTGCTCTCGTCGGCCTGCTCCATGATCGCGGGGAGCGCGAGCACGGCATACCAGGCGGGATTCGCAGCGGCCTGCACGACGAGCGACTGGTTCTGGAGCGACTGTTTCCGGTCGTCGCCGCCGGCGGTCTTCGCCAGCTTCTCGAGCACGACCTGCCGCGTTCCCGGGCCGCGGATCGTCACCGGCACGGTCTCCGTGACCGGCACCCGCCGCGGCAGCACCGGGATGAGCGCCTCTTCGCCGTCGGCCGCGCGGCCGGCGGTGCCGGTCGCGAGATACCGCAGCGTCTCGGTGCCGTCGGCCACCTTCACGGTGAAAACGGCCGGCTTCGATTCGCCGGCGGCCAGGTCGAAGGGGAGTTCCCGAGGGCCGTCGACGAGACCGTCGCGGGAGTCGTTCGTCCGCGCGTCGGCCAGCGTGAACCGCACCGT
>JBILVO010000027.1:0-35641 GCA_044370415.1 Pirellulales bacterium | reverse complement strand
CCAGGTGTGCCGCATGGTGCCCGAGCAGCGTGTTCGCACCTGCTCGTACCAGGTGTGCCGCATGGTGCCTGAGCAGCGTGTCCGGACCTACCAGGTGTGCCGCATGGTGCCCGAGCAGCGTGTTCGCACCTGCTCGTACCAGGTGTGCCGCATGGTGCCTGAGCAGCGTGTCCGGACCTACCAGGTGTGCAAGATGGTGCCCGAGCAGCGTGTCCGCACCTGCTCGTACCAGGTGTGCCGCATGGTGCCCGAGCAGCGGATCCGCACCTGCACCTACAAGGTCTGCACGATGGTGCCCGAGCAGCGCGTGCGGACCTACCAGGTCTGCAAGATGGTGCCGGAGCAGCGTGTGAAGACCTGCTGCTACAAGGTCTGCAAGATGGTGTCCGAGGAGCAGGTTCGCACCTGCGAGTACAAGGTCTGCACGATGGTCGCCGAGCAGCGCGTGAAGACCTGCACCTCGAAGGTGTGCAAGATGGTGCGCGAGGAGCGCTCCCGCGAGGAGTGCTACAAGGTCTGCACCATGGTGAAGGAGTGCCGGACCAAGCAGGTGCCGGTCTACACCACGCGTCCTGTGCACTACACCAAGACGATCGACGTCGTCCGCATGGTGCCGAAGAAGGTCGCCTACACGGTGACCCGCTGCGTGCCCACGACGGTCTATCGCGAGGTGCCCTGCTGCGAGTGAGCGGAGATCACGAGGCTCCGCCCCGCGGGCCCTCCTGAACGAGGCCGGCGGATCGACGGCGAAAGCGATGGGAACGAGGGCGGCCCGGGCCGAAAGGTCCGGGCCGCTCCTTTTTTACGCTGTCGTGAACTCGTGCACGCACGGTTGCCCGCATTGGTTCGCCAGTCTGCGGCATGCTCGTCGCCGGCGGATTTTGCTCCGGGAGACTCGCGGACAGTGGTTCGCCGCTGGTGAGTCGCAAAATGCACCGGCTCCTGCGCGTGCCTCCGACCGGCTCCTCGGCATCGGGAATGGCGGAGTGCCTTCAGCACAGCGGGACCGGATACCAGGGCCGGAAAGCCCGGCTCAGCACCGGCGAGCGGACGCTCGCCACGTCGGCCGGGCCCGACGTGAACGCAGCCCCTGCGAGCAGTTCTACGCCGGCTCGGGCTCGATCGAGGCCGACATCGCCCCCTTCGAGCGGGCGAGCAGCCGGTCGGCGCCGAAGGCGTGGATCTGGTCCCGCTTCAGCTCGGCGTGCTCCTTCGTCGTCGTGAGCACGATCGCCCGCCCACGCAGATCGACCTCCTTCGCGAGCAGGAAGCCCTTCTCCACGGTGTGGCCGAAGAGCTTCTGCAGCATGGCGACCACGTACTGGTAGGTATGGTCTTCGTCGTTCCAGAGCACCACGTGGTAGCGGGGCTGCCGCTTGGGTCGGGCGGCATCGGCCGTCGCGGCGGCCGCGGTCGACGACTCCGGAGCGGCCGTGTCGGCCTCCGCTGCGGCTGTGGCGGTCATGGGTGGGCTGCCGTGCGAGGTGGGCCGTGCTGCCGCCGGTCGCGAGGCGAACGGACTGACAGGACACGCCTCACAGTATAAGGTGTTGCTCGCCGTCGGTGGCCATCGCCCCGCGGCTTCCCCGGGAGATTTCCGCCGTGCTCGACCGCCGCTATGTCGCCGAAAACGTGGACCTCGTCGCCGACAACTGCCGCCGACGCGGCTCGTCCGCCGACGTCGCCAGGTTCGCCGAACTCGACAGGCTGCGGCGGCAGATGCAGGCCGACATCGACCGGCTCAACCAGCAGGCCGGGCAGGTCAGCCGGTCGATCGCCGGCGCCGCCGACGCCGCCGAGCGGGAGGCCCGCAAGGCCGAGGGCCGTCGGCTCCGCGAGGAGGTCTCGGCGTTCGAGGCCAAGCTGACCGAGATCGTCGCCGACTCCGACGCCATCCTGCGGACCATCCCCAACCTCACCCATCCGGCGGCGCCCGTGGGGGGCGAGGACGCCGCCGTCGAAGTCCGCCGCGGCCGGACGCCCGCGCCCTCGTTCGACTTCAAGCCGCGCGATCATGTCGAGCTCGGCGAGCAGCTGCGGCTGTTCGACTTCGAGGCCGGCGCCAAGGTCGCCGGCCACGGCTTCTACTTCCTCGCCAACGACGCGGTGCTCCTGGAGCTGGCCCTGCAGCGGTACGCGGTCGAGATCCTCATGCGGCGCGGGTTCACCGTCATGACCACGCCCGACCTCGCCCGGGATTCCATCCTCGAGGGCACCGGCTTCATGCCCCGCGGCCCGGAGACGCAGATCTACTCCATCAACGACAGCGACCTCTCGCTGATCGCCACCGCCGAGATCACGCTCGGCGGCGCGATGCACGAGCGGATCTTCGAGGCCGAGGAGCTGCCCCTGAAGCTCTGCGGCATCAGCCACTGCTTCCGCACCGAGGCCGGCGCCCACGGGCGGGCCACCCGCGGCCTCTACCGGGTGCACCAGTTCACGAAGGTGGAGATGTTCGCCTACACGCTGCCGGAGCGGAGCGAGGCGATGCACGCCGAGTTGCTCGAGATCGAGTGCGAGATCTTCGACGGCCTGGGCATCCCCTACCGCGTGATCGACACAGCCAGCGGCGATCTCGGCGGCCCCGCCTACCGGAAGTACGACCTTGAGGCCTGGATGCCCGGCCGCGGGACCGCCGGCGAGTGGGGCGAGGTGACGAGCACCTCCAACTGCACGGACTACCAGTCCCGCCGGCTCGCCATCCGCTACCGCAAGCCGGGCGAGAAGGGGACGTCGTTCGTGCACACGCTCAATGGCACCGCGGTCGCCATCAGCCGGGCGATCATCGCTGTCCTGGAGAACCACCAGCGGGCCGACGGATCCGTCGCCGTTCCCGAGCCGCTGGTGGCCTGGATGGGGAAGCAGGTCATCAACGTTCCGGCCGGCTGAGCGGGAGCAGCTCCATCCGCAGCAGCGCTGCCGGCGCGGGGAGGTCCGCTACCACTTCAGGCCGAACCGCTCGCCCACGGACTGGCCGCCGAGGCCGCCCTTGAGCGGGCTGTTCCGCTTCTTCGCCTGGGATGGCTGTTCCGCGGCGGCCGCGGAGTCCTCGGGACCTTCCGCATCGTCGTGGCCAGCGGCCGGGGCCGGCTTCGCGGCGAGCGCCTTGATCGAGAGCGACATCCGCTGCTCGTCGGGATCGACGGCGAGGACTCGGCACTCGACCTGCTCCCCTTCCTTGACGACGTCGGCCACGCTGCGAACGTGCCGCGTGGCGAGCTCCGAGACGTGCACGAGCCCCTCGACGCCTGGCTCGAGCCTGACGAACGCGCCGAACTGGGCGATGCGGCTGACGACGCCGCGGACGGTGGCCCCGACGTGATACTTGTCGGCGGCCCGCGTCCACGGGCTCTCCACGAGGTCGCGGGCCGAGAGGGCGATCTTGCCGGTCTGCTGGTCGATCTTCTTCACGACCACCCGCACCCGTTGCCCGGGCTGCAGCACGTCGGCCGGGTTCGCCACCCGCTCCCAGGAGAGCTGGCTGACGTGCACGAGCCCTTCGACGCCCTCGCCGATGTCGACGAACGCGCCGAAATCACGGACCGAGCGGACGGTGCCGTCGAGCGTGTCGCCCACTTCGAGCGTTTCGAGCAGCTTCGTCCGCGCCTCGGCGGCCTGCTTTTCGATCACGGCGCGGCGGGAGAGCACCAACCGGCGGGCAGCCGGCACGATATCGGTGACGAGGCTCTCGAGCGTCTGCCCCACCATCTCCTCGAGGTTCTCCACACGCCAGGTGCTCACGAGGCTCGCCGGCATGAAGCCGCGGAGCCCGGCCACCTCGCATTCGAGGCCGCCCTTGTTGGCGGCGGTGACGCGGGCCTCGACGATCATGCCCGCCTCGAGTTGCGACCAGTCCTCGACGCTCACGGCGCGGTTGGCGAACGCGACGTCGTAGAGGCCGTCGTCGTCGTTCCGCAGCCCGACGCTCAATTGCAGGACATCGCCCACTGCCGGGATGCTGTCCGGCTCGAGGCCGGCCAGCTTGAGGGCGCCCTGCCGACGCTCGCCGAGGTCGATGAAGGCCGTGTCAGCGCCGATCGAGAGGACCGTGCCGGAGAGCCGCGTGCCCGGGTCGATCGGGGCGTCGGCGCGGATCGACGTGGAGGCCGCGACGAGATCGTCGATCGCGATGCCCGCCAGAGCCGCCTCGAAGTCCTCCTCGAGGTCGTCGTCGAGTGCGGCCCGCAGGTTCGGCACCGCCACCCGCTTCTGCGGCGGCAGCACGTCGGTGAACGGCGACTTCGCGGCGCCACCGCCCCGCTTGTCGCGCCGGCCCTCGCGCCGGGGTGCCGCGGCTCCGCCCTGCGGAGCGGACTGCGGCGGCGTGGCCGGCGCTGTCGTCGCGTCGGCCGTGTCGGCGGCCGCCGCCGACTGGGCTGCAGGCATCGCTGCAGCCGGCGTGACGAAGGCCACTGGCGGCGTTCCCGTCGGCGTCGCTGCGGGCGGCTGCAGGCCGGCCGTCGGCACCGGAGCGGCCGACGAGAAGTATTCGTACCGCGGCGCGAGCCGGGGCGGCTTCACGCCCGGCCGCTGCGTGCCGATCGGAATCCGCCGCGGCCCCGGGGCATCCTCTGGCTGAGGGGCGCCCTGCTGCGGAGAGCCAGGCTGCGGAGAGCCAGGCTGAACAGAATCAGGCTGTGGAGAAGAGGACTCTGGCGTCGAACTCATCGTCCTCTCGCTCCGACCTGACGCTCACGGATGCACAATGCGGGAAACAGGACTTGAACCTGCACGGTATTACTACCACCAGGCCCTCAACCTGGCGCGTCTGCCAATTCCGCCATTCCCGCGGCGGGAACCAGGATCGCCGAGAACGGCGCAGCCCGGGGAAGGTATTCTCGACCGGTTTCGGCCGCCGTCAAGCAGCGGCCACCGTCTCGCGCGGAATTCGCTCCGCGGAGTTCGCCTCGCCGCGGCAGGCAAAGAGCCCGCCGACCAGCGCCAGCGTCCACACGACGTCGCCCACGGGCATCCAGCGGAAAAACGGCAGCGCCGCCACGTAGCAGGCGAGGAGCCCCTCGGCCGTGTGCGGATAGAGGTTCGTCAGCAGCCAGGTGGCGAAGTTCGTCGCCAGATAGAACACCAGCGAACTCGCGAGCGAGCCGCCGATGATCGCGGCGATCCGCCGCCGCCGGACGAGTCCGCCGAGCAGCACCGGCCAGGAGAACGCCAGGGCCACCGTCGCCGCCATCGCGAGCCCCTTCCAGTCGTCGCCATAGCCGGGAAGCACAAGGTTGCTGACGGCGAGGGCGGTGAGGGGCACGGAGGCCGCAACGACAGGATTGGAAAAGGCCGCGCCCGATGCGATCGCCGCACCCGTCAGGGGCGTGACATTCCACAAGGGCTGCCCGTCCCAGACGGGCTGCCAGAGCCGGCCCACCACTGACACTGCCACGAGCACGAACCAGACCGCGGCACTCTTCGCGAGCCCGGGCTTGACGACGGCCTGTAGCCGACGAGCGACGCTATCCATGGTCGGCCGGGTCTCCTCGGAACGGTGGGTTGAACGCGGGTCGGGAACGCCCGATACACTAGCTGTTTTTGGGTTTCGGGCAAGCGAAAACTGCCCCCCAGCCCAGACTTCGTCCGCATCGGAACATCCGCCATGCCCGGGACGCACCGCCAGCCAGCCGAGAAATACCGCACGCTCGCGGTCGAGCGGCAGGCGGACGGGACGGCCGTGCTGACGTTTTCCGTGCCCGGACACTCCCAGAACGTCCTCACGCAGGAGGTGTTCGAGGGGCTGGCACGGGCGCTCGACGAGATCGCGGCGGGGCCGCCACCGCGGGCCATCATCCTGCGATCGGGCAGACCGGGCTCCTTCTTCGCGGGGGCCGACATCGAGCGGCTCGAAAGGCTGCACACCCTCGGCCGCGCCGAGGTCGAGCGGCTCTGCGACGCGGGCCGCGCGGCCTTCGGCCGGCTGTGCGGCGCGCCCTGGCCCAGCGTCGCCATCATCGACGGCGCCTGCCTCGGCGGCGGCCTCGAACTGGCGCTGGCCTGCGACCTGCGCGTCGCCACCGACGCCGCGCACACGCTACTGGGCTTTCCCGAGGTGAAGCTCGGCCTGCTGCCCGGCTGGGGCGGCACGGTTCGGCTGCCGCGGCTGATCGGCCCCGGTCCTGCCGTGGAGCTGATGGCCTCCGGCGAACCAGTCGGCGGCGAGGCGGCCGGCCGGATCGGGCTGGTGGACGCCTGCGTGCCCGCAGCGGCGGCGGAGGAGTCGGCCCGTCGCCTGGCGGCCGCCGCCTCGGCCCAGGGCGGCCACCTCGCCCGCCGCCAGGTGCAGCGGCCACCCCTGGCCGCGGAGGAGCGGGAGTTCCTCGAGGCGACGTCGGCCGCCGTCATCCTCGGCCGCAGTGGTGGCCACTATCCCGCACCGTTGGCGATCCTGCAGACCGTACTCGACGGCTGCGATGGAAAAGTGGAGGAGGCGGGGCGGCTCGAGTCGTCGGCGTTCGCCGCGCTCGCCTCCTCGCCCGTGTCGCGGCAGCTGATCCGTGTGTTCCGACTGGGTGAGCGGAACCGCCGCGACAGTGGCCTCGACCAGCCCGCCGCCACGCCGGCCCAGGCCGCGGGCGGCCGCCCGCCCGCTGAGCCCGACACGATCGCCCGCCCCGCCGTGATCGGCGCTGGCATCATGGGGGCCGGGATCGCCGCGAGCCACCTGCGGGCCGGCTTCGACGTGACGCTCGTCGACGTGCAGGCCGACGCACTGGCCCGCAGCGTCGCCACGATCCTCGACGAGGCCGCCTGGGACCGATCGACCCGGCGGGCCGACGCCGCCCGCGCCGTCGCGCTCGCCGGCAGGCTGCACACCGTCACCCAGATGGACGCGATCGCCGCCGCCGACCTCGTCATCGAGAGCGTCCTCGAGCGGACCGACGTCAAGCGGCAGGTGCTCGCGGAGATCGAGCGGACCGTCGGCCCCGAAACGGTGATCGCCACCAACACCTCGACCAATCCGATCGCGAAGCTGGCCGAGTCGCTCCGCGACCCGGCGCGGTTCTGCGGAATCCACTTCTTCAACCCCGTCCGCCGCATGACGCTCGTGGAGGTGGTCCGCGGACCGGCCACATCCGACGCCACCGTCGCCACCGCCGTCGCCCACGTGAAGCGGCTGGGCAAGTGCCCGATCGTGGTCCGCGACAGCCCGGGCTTCCTCGTCAACCGCGTGCTCATGCCCTACCTGCACGAGTCGGTGGAGATGCTCCGCGAGGGAGTCGACCAGCAGCGGATCGACCGCGTGGCCCGCGGCTTCGGCATGCCGATGGGGCCGCTGGAACTCTACGACATGATCGGGCTCGACACGGCGTTCTACGCCGGGCTCGTGCTCGACGACGCCTACGGCGACCGCATCGAGGCCTCGCCCCTGATCCCGGCGCTCGTGAAGTCGGGGCGGCTCGGCCGCAAGAGCGGCGCGGGCTTCTACCGCTACCGGCCCGACGGCGGCCAGCGGGCGCGGATCGAGCGGCCCGACGAGGGCGTGCCCCGGCTCATCGAGCCCTACCGGCTCCCGGCGCGGGAGAACTCCGACGCCACGATCGCCGACCGGCTGCTGCTGCCGATGCTCCTGGAGGCGCTGCGGGCACTCGACGAGGGGATCGTCCGCGACGGCCGCGACGTCGACCTCGCCGTGATCCACGCCCTCGGCTTCCCGGCGTTCCGCGGCGGGCTGCTGGCCTGGGGCGACTCGCTCGGCGCCGCGGAGGTGGTCCGCCGGCTCGAGCCGCTCGCCGACCTGGGCGTGCGCATGCATCCCACTCCGCGGCTGCTCGCGATGGCGCGGACGGGCGAGCCGTTCACGCCCTGATCCCCCGTCCCGCACGTCACGCCCCGCCCCCACCCCCGTAGCCCACTCCCCGAACCAGGGAACGCATCGATGCCACTCCTGATCAGCAGCGCACCCGAGGCCACGCCGGTGGTGGTGGCCTGCTGCCGCACGGCGATCGGCCGCGCCCATGCGGAGCGGGGCGTGTTCCGGAGGGTGCGCGGCGACGAGCTGGCTGCGGCCGTCGTGCGGGCGGCCGTGGATCGCAGCGGCGTCGATCCGGCCACGATCGAAGACGTCGTGCTCGGCGCCACGCAGCAGCGGGGCGAGCTCGGGGGCAACGTGGCGCGGTGCGTCGCGCTGCTGGCCGACCTACCGCTCGCCACGGCGGGCACGACGGTCAACCGGCTCTGCGGATCGTCGCTGCAGGCGTTGGCCCAGGCCTGCCACGCCATCGCGGCCGGCGCGGAGAACGTGCAGGTGGTCGGGGGCGTCGAGCACATGCACCACCTGCCGATGGACGCGGCCGTCGACGTGCATCCGCGAATCTTCGCCCGGTCGAGCCGGGGCATGCTGTCGATGGGGCTGACGGCCGAGCAGATCGCCGCGAGCCACGGCATCTCCCGCCGCCGGCAGGAGGCCTACGCGATCGAGAGCCATGCGCGGGCCGCTCGGGCCGCCGACGGCGGCCTCTTCGCCGCCGAGATCGTGGGCGTGACGGGGCACGACGAGGCGGGGGCCGTCGCGGAGGCGCTCCACGACCAGGGGGTTCGCCGTGGCACGACCGCCCAGCAGCTCGCCGCGCTCGAGCCCGTTTTCCTGCCGAAGGTCGGCACGATCACCGCGGCCACGAGCGCGCCCTTGAGCGATGGCGCGGCGGCGCTCGTCGTCATGTCGCTGACCGAGGCGCGGCGGCAGGGGCTCGAGCCGCTGGCCCGCGTGGTGGCCAGCGCCGTGGTCGGCGTGCCACCCGCAGCGATGGGCACCGGGCCGGTGGCCGCGACGCGGAAGCTGCTCACCCGCACCGGCGTGCGCATCGGCGACATCGACCTGGTCGAGCTCAACGAGGCCTTCGCGGCGCAGGCGATCCACTGCATCGACGCCCTGGGGCTCGATCCGGCGAGGGTCAACGTCCGCGGCGGGGCGCTCGCGATCGGCCATCCGCTCGGGGCGAGCGGCGCCCGCATCGCGACCACGCTGCTGCACGCGATGCGCGACGCCGACGCGACGCTCGGCCTTGCGACCATGTGCATCGGCCTCGGCCAGGGAATCGCCGTGCTCTTCGAACGAATCCGCTGACACCACGGGCGAGTCTCATGCTCACCGCCAGTCCCGCAGCCAGTTCATCGCCCGCGCCCGCAGGCCGGGCTGCGCCCCCGGCCTCCGTGGCCGGGCTGCTGCTTCAGCGGCTCGACGTCTCACGCGATCGCGACGCGATCCGTGACGCCCTCGCCGGCGGCTCCTCCTGGAGCTGGGCCGAGGTGATCGCGGCGGCCGTCGAGGTGGCCGCCGAGCTCGACGCCGCTGGCCTGTCGCGCGGCGACCGGCTCGCGCATGTCGGGCCGCACGGGCCGGACTGGATCGTCGTCGACCTGGCCTGCGGCCTGGCGGGCGTCGTGCACGTGCCCCTCCACGCCGACGCGGGCCATGCCGAGCACGCGGCGCAGCTCGCCTGGCTCGCGCCGCGGGGCATCATCCTCTCTGGTCCTCCGTCCGCAGTTCGCCCACCGTCGCCGACCGCCGATCGTGCGGCTCCGACCGTGATCGATCTGCGGGCCGGCCCGCCGGCGACGGCGCGGTCCGACCGCTGGCGTGATGGCATCCTGCGGGCGGCATGCTGGCGGCCGCGGCTCGACGCCGCGGGAGGGCTGCACGACCGGGTGCGGCGGCTGGCCGAGGCGTGCGATCCCGACGCCTGCGGCACGATCCTGCTCTCGTCGGGCACGAGCGGCCATCCCAAGGGCGTGCTCCACTCCCAGCGGGCGATCGTGGCGAACGCGGCAGCCGCGGCCGATGCCTTCCTCGACGAGCCACACGACGTGCGGCTGTCGTGGCTGCCGATGAGCCACGCCCTGGCCCGGACGGGCGACCTCGTGACGGCGCTCATCCGCGGCGGCTGCCTGAACGTCGTCACCGACCGGCGGCGGGCGCTCGATGCCTGCCGCGTGATGCCGCCCACGGTGGTGCTGGGAGTGCCGGCGTTCTTCGAACGATTGGAGCGGGCCGCCGAGACGGGACGGATTCCCGACCTGGCCGCGGCCCTCGGCGGCCGGGTTCGAGTCTGCATCTCCGGCGGCGCGCCGTTGCGGGAGCGGACCCGCGCGGCCTTCGCCGCCCGGGGCGTTCCGCTCGTCGAAGGCTACGGGCTGGCCGAGGCCGGACCGATCGTCACCGTGGCCACCCCCCGCACTGCGCGGCCCGGCACGGTCGGCCCGCCGCTGCCCGGAGTCGAGCTCGCGATCGACGACCGCCCGGGCTCCGCCGGACAGCTGCTCGTCCGCACGCCGGGCCGGGCGCTGGGCGTCATCGACGCCGCCGCGGGCACGCACGCGCCGACGGATATCCTCGCGGCGTCAGCACGCGACGTCTGGCTCGAGACCGGCGACATCGCGACCATCGACGACGACGGCCACGTGCGGATCACCGGCAGGCTGGTCGACACCCTCGTGCTCGCCAGCGGGGCGAAGGTGCCGCCGGCGGCGGTGGAGGCGGCGCTCGCGGAGGATCCGGCAGTGGCGCAGGTCTGCGTGGTGGGCGGCGGGCTCGAGGCGCCCCTGGCGCTCGTCGTGCCCGAGCCCGCCGAATTGAAGGCGGCGCTGCGGCGGATGGGCGTGCGGGTGTTCAGCCGGCGGGCGGCGCTGGAGCATCCGCGGGTGCTCCGCTGGCTGGCGCGGCGGCTGACGCGGCGGCAGCGAAGCCTGCCACGGGCCTGGCGGGTGCGGCGGGTGGTGCTCGTCGGCCGGCCTTTCGAGCCGCGGCACGGCGAGGCGACCGCGTCGCTCAAGCTCCGCCGTGGCCCGATCGCGGCGCACTTCGCCGGCCGGATCGCGGCCGCCGCGGACACCCCCGCGCCGCGGTGGGCGGCCGTGCTGCCGGGCGGATCTCCGAGCCCGCGTGGCGGCGTCGCCGCCTCGGGCCGACCGTCCCGGGGATGGCTGGAGTCGACCCTCTGGAGCGGCGCACGCGGCGAGGAATGCGCCGGCGGGTTCGTGGCGGCAGCGGAGGCGGCCGCCGAGCCGCTCCCCGACGCCGTCGCCTCGGTGCTCGACCACGCCTGCGATGTGCTCCTCCGGCTGCGGTCGGACGGCCGCCTCTACGAGCCTGCGGCGGCCGCCGTCGTCGATGCCGCGCCGCTCGACGACGCCCCGGCCCGGCCGCTCGGCCGGTTCACGCGAGCTGCCGAGGAGGCGGTCGGGGAAACGGGGCTGTGGGGGCTGCTCGTAGCGGAGCGGTTCGGTGGCGTGGGCTGCTCGATGCAGCAGCTCGCCCGCGCGATCACGCGGCTCGCGGCCGAGGTGCCCACGGCGGCCGGCATGCTCGCCGTGCACTCGAGCATCGGCGCTGTGTCGGCGGTCGCCGGCTTCGGCACGCCCGCGCAGCAGGCGCGGCACCTGCCCGGCCTCGCCCGGGGGCTGCCGCTCTCGGTCTTCGGCGCCACCGAGCCGCAGGCCGGTTGCGACCTGCATGCCATCCGCTCACGGCTCGAGCGGCAGGACGGCAGGCTGCTCCTCACCGGCACGAAGATGTTCATCACCGGGGCGACCCACGGCCGCGCCGCGAAGGTGCTGGCCCTGCTCGACGGCCGTCCGACGGTGGCGATCGTGCGGCTGCCGGACGCCGACACGCCGACCTTTCGCCTGCGGCACTACGCGTTGCACCCGCTCAAGCACGCGCACAACGCCGCGCTCGAGTTCACGCGATTCGAAGTGGACGAGACGGACCTGCTCCCGCTCCCGCCCGGTGCGAGGGATGGCATGCCCATCGTGTGGCACGGGCTCAACCGCGGCCGCGTGACGCTTGCCGCGCAGGCCGCGGGCACGCTGCGGCTGCTCGCGGCGCAGGCACGGGATCACGCGCTGGCCCGCCGCACGTGGGGCGAGCCGATCGCGTCGCGGGAGCTGGTGCAAGGGAGGCTCGGGCGGATCGCGGCCGGCATCGCCGCGTGCGACGCGCTGGCCGCGTGGGCGGCCGCGGCGATCGATGCGGGGCACTCCGGCGAGCTCGAGGCGATCGTGGCGAAGGTCGTCGCCAGCGAGTGCGTGCGGGCCGCGGCGATCGACGCGCTGGGCATCCATGGCGGCCGGGCGTTCCTCGTGGGCCATCCGCTGGGAGACTCCTTCCACGACCATTTCGCCGTCACGGTCTACGAGGGGGAGAGCGACCTCCTGGGCCTCGCGCTCCTCAAGGGCCTCTGCAGGCATCATCCGGCGGCCGGGCTGCCCGGCGGCTGGCGGCGCGGTGCGGCATGGCTGGCCTGGCAGGCCGGCCGGCTCGCGCGGCGGCCCGCCCGCGGCGATCGGGAGATCCTCGACCGCCGGCTCCGCGGCCACACGGCGGCGGCGCGGCGGCTGCTGGCCGCGGCGGCGGCACGACTCGACGCCGCGATCCGCCGGCACGGACGGAGCCTCGCCGACCGTCAGCTGCTCGCGGCCGCGATCTCCGCCGAGATCCGCGAGGCGACGAGCGTGCTGGCCGTGGCGCACCACGCCGACGCGGTCGCCGCGGAGCCCGACCTGGCGGCCGCCGACTGCTGGTGCCGGCTGGCGCTGGCCCGCGGCCGCAGCCGCGGGCCAGAGGCGGCCGATCACGCGGCGCTGGCGGCGCTCGGCCGGGCCGTCGTGGAGCGCGGCGCGGGGTGAGTGCGTTCGCCGGGCGATGCGCGGGGGCCGCCGCTCGCTTCTTCGGCAGCCAGCTACCGGCTCGTCACCAGGGCGGGCCACCAGCTGCAGAGATACCAGGCACGTGGCGTCGTCAGGGTCGCGAACGCTTCCAGCGAACCGAGCGCCGGCATGTCACTGCCCGCCGTCAGGCCGCTGCCGAGCACCTCCTGCAGCAGGCTGCTGGGCCGCGCATAGCGGACCACGCGGGCTGTCGTGGCGGTGAGGCCGGCGAGCTCCACGGCGCGGTCGATGGCGTCCTCGAGGAAGCCGATGCGGTCGACGAGCCCCGCGTCGAGCGCCTGCTGCGCGGTGAAGATCTGGCCGGTCGCCACCTTCGCGACAGCCTCGTCGTCGAGCTTCGGTCGGCCCTGCTTCACGATCTGCTTGAACCGCGAGAACATCTCGTCGACCAGGGCCTGGAGAACCTGCCGCTCCCGCTCCGCCAGCTCCGGCGTGCGTTCCTTGGTGGGGCTGAGCATCTCCTTGAGCGGGCCGCTGGTGATCGAGTCGTCCTGGATGTCGAACCGCTTCATGAGCTTCGAGACGTCGAAGTGCGGAATGATCACGCCGATCGATCCCGTGAGCGTCGCCGGCTCGGCGAAGACCACGTCGTCGCGGCCGCCGTTGGCCATGGCGACGTAGTACCCGCCACTGGCGGCGATGCCTCCCATGCTCACGACGACCGGCAGGTCTCGTTCCCGCGCGATCTCCGCCAGCCGGTAGTGCAGCTCGTCGCTGCCGCTCACGGTGCCGCCCGGGGAATCGACCCGCAGCACGATCGCCCGCACCTCCTTGTCGTCCTTGATCCGGTCGAGCTGGGAGCGGGCGAAGCCGCTGCCCCCCATGATCGCCCCGGCGACGTCGACGATCGCCACCTTGGCCGCCGCCGTCCGCGAGAGGGAGTGGTGGTGCTCGAGCACCTTGGCGTCGCCCTGGAAATACCGGGCGTTCGCAGCGGCACTGCCCAGCGCCGCGAGCAACGAGACGCCGGCGACGATCCACGCCAGCCGGGAGCTCCAGCGGCCCCAGACGCCTCCCTGCTCGAGGATCACGCGGGTGGTGGGCGGTGGAGATTCGATCGACATGGTGGGGCTCCCGACGAGGGCCGCGCGGAGGCATGCCGGCGGCGAAGGACGCGCTCCAGTCTAGACGATCCGCGCGCGGGGGGACGATCGCGGCGCGCGGCGGGCGGGGCGCGGCGGGCGGGGCGCGGCGGGCGGGGCGGATTGGTTGCCAGTTTTCAGCGCGGGCCGTTACCCTCTGGTGCCGGCGTGGAAGGCGGGACGTCGGGAGCGTCCGGTTCGAGGATCGATCGAGAGGAGCGTGGCGACGTGTTCGTCTGTGTCAGCACCGAATGTTTTCCGGAACTGTCGCTGGCGAAGGCGATGGAACGGCTGGCCGAACTCGAGTTCACCGCCGTCGAGCTCGACGTCCACGAGGGTGGGCCGCACCTGCAGCCCGGGGCCGTCGCGGCCGATCCGGAGACGGCCATCGGCGCCTGCGCCGACCTGCAGCGGCTCCGGCCCGTCGCCGTGTCGTTCTCGTCCCCGGAGACACCGGAGCTCTACGACCGCTTTGCGGCCTGCTGCCGGCTGGCGAAGTCGCTCGCGGTGGTGACCGTCGTGGTCGACGCCTCGGAGCTCGGCACCCCCTTCAACGGCGAGATCGAGCGACTGCGGCGGATGGTGGCGATCGCCGCCGGCCTCGGTGTCGTCGTGGGCGTGAAGACCACCGCCGGCCGCATGACACAGGACGCCGAGACGACCGCCTCGCTGTGCCGCAACGTGCCCGGCCTGGGGGTGACGCTCGACCCGAGCCACTTCATCTTCGGCCACAAGAAGCTGGCCTCGTGGGAGCCGATCCTGAAGTACGTCTGCCACGTCCACCTGCGCGACACGAAGCCCGACGCCTTCCAGGTGCGGATCGGGCAGGGCAGCGTCGAGTATGGCAAGCTCGTGTCGCAGCTCGAGCGGGTGGGCTACAAGCGGGCGCTGTGCGCCCACATGCCCCCGATCGCGGGAGTCGACCAGGTGGCGGAGCTCCGCAAGATGCGGCTGCTGCTGGAGAGCCTGCTGTAGGGCCTGTGGATCGTCCCGTTCGTGAGCGATCAGCGCCGGGACGACAGAAGTCTCCTCGCGGGATGATTTCTCCCCGGCTGGCCGCGTGCGCAGTATCCGGGATCTTCACCTCGGCGAACGGGGCACGGACTACCGCAGCCGCGAGCCCGTGGCCTCCGCGCGGCTGGCCATCTCGGCGTAGGTCTGCGACTTCACCTCGTCCCCCTCCTCGGCGTACATCGTGGAGAGGTTGCCGTAGGCGACCGCCAGGGCGCGCTCCTCGAGGTGCTTGGAGTCGACGGCCGCGACCATCAGGTCGACGCCGCGGCGGCTCAGCGCCAGGGCGTCCTCGCGGCGGTCGACCTGCCAGTAGGAAATCGCCATGCTGACGTACGACTCGCCCAGTTGGCCGGCCTCGCGATCGTTCTGCAGCCGCGGGTTGTCGTCCCACATGGGAATGACACGGTCGAACCAGGTGACCGCGGTGGCATGGTCGCCGCGCTGCAGGCTGTACATGATGCCGATGCGGAACGACAGGTCGCCTGCGCTTTTCCGCTCCTTGTCGGTCAGTTCGCGGTGCTCGCCGCCCTTGTCGAGATAGGCCGCCGTGAGGGTGGCGTTGTCGAGCATGTCGGCGGAGTCGCCCCGCAGCTGGGCGGCGGTCAGGGCGTCGAGCAGCCCGAGTCCGGTCTCCCAGTCGATCTGCCGCCGCCGCCACGGGTCCTTGACCGATTCACCCATGCGGTCGCGCAGCTCCAGGAGCCGCTTCACCCAGGGGAGCGGCTCGATCGAGTCGACCGAGCCCGCCGCCATCGCCAGCGCACCGCGGCAGAGCTGCAGTTCGAGGGTCTGGCGGACCGATTCGTCGGCCTTGCACTCGACGACCACCGCCTCGCTGCGGGCCATCCACTTGGGGATCACGCGGCCCTTCTGCTGCCACGTTCCCCGGGCGATGGCCAGCCCGGTGCCCAGGTGCGCGTCGAGCAGGATTTCGCGGGCCGCCTGCTGGATCGTGGGCGACTGCTTGGAGAGGAGCGCCGACGAGCGGCGGATCGCCTCGGCGAAGTGCTCCACCGCCTTCTGGTAGTCGGGCGTGGGCGACGCGAGTTCGATCCTGCCGAGCAGCCGATCGGCCTGCGCCGTCACCAGCGGCGGTGCGTTCGGCGTCGCCTTGGCCGATTCCACCACGCCGCGGGCCTCGTCGGGGCGGTCGACCGCGAGCAGGATGCCGGCATGCTTGAGCTTCGTCCAGGCGTCGGCCGGGTCGATGCGTCCCGCCGCCTCGGCGAGCTGCAGCGCCTGCTGCCACTTGCCCTGCTCGCACATGAGCACCATCAGGAGCCGGTGGGCCCGCAGGTGCTGCGGATCGATCTCGATGGCGTACTGCAGGTCGGCCACGGCGTAGGCGCTGCTGGCGTCCATCTCGCCTTCGGCCCGCAGCACGAACGACTCGGGGTCGAGCGACTCGATCATCACGGCGGTCGCCGACTGCGTGCCGGGCTTCACGCTGAAGATCACGCCGCGCTCGGGGAAGACCTCGCCGATCGAGACTCCCTGCTCGTCGAGGATCGACACCGTCCGCAGATCGGCGATCTCCAGCTGCCCGGCGAGTTCGCCTACCGCGACGGGCTCGGCGAGCTTGATCCGCACGGCGGTCACGACATCGTCCTCGAGCGTGACTTCCACCCGCTCGAACGGTTCGATCTTCCAGAAGAACCCACGGCTGCCGTCCTCGCGGGTGAAGGGCTCGCCCTCTCCCCACCCGGCCAGCAGCTCCTCGCGGGTCGTCTTGCCGGGATGCACGCCGCGGAAGCTCGCGGCGTCGATGGAGAGCGTCGGTGTTTCGTCCGGCGGCGCGGCCACGGGGGCTGTCACGGTGGGCTGGGTCGGCGTGTCGGCGGCGGCGGTCGGGGAGTCGGGGGGCGTCGTGGCGGCCTGCGCCGCGTCCGCGGCGGTCCCCGTCGCGGCATCGGTGGCCGGGGCTGCGGCACCGTCTGCAGCGGACTTCGTGGCCGGGGCCGGAGGCTTCGACCCCGGCAGCGGCAGGCCGGCGACCCGGTCGTTGAGCCACCGCTTCAGCGAGCCCTGCTCCGTGGCGGGGGCGGTCTTGGCGGCAGGCTTCGTCGCCGACGGCTTGTCGGCGACGGTGGTGATCGGCGCGGTCGTCATGGGGCCACCCGTGGGAACCACCACGGCCTGATCGGCGGCGGTGCGAACCGTCGGCACCCGTGCCGATGGACCGGTCGGCAGCAGTCCGGGTGCAGGCCTCACCTCGGCGCGGAAGGTCGGTTCTGTCGTGCGCCGAGGTGCGGCGAGGGGACGCGTCGCGGCATCCGTCGCGTCGGGTCTGGCCGGCGCCGCTGCCACGGCGGGGGCGAGCGGCCGCGGTGCGGACGTCGCCTGCTGGCCGGACGTCGTCGCCGCCGGGTCACCGATCGATTCGATCCATCGCGGCAGCCGCATCATCGCGCGGGGGGTTTGCGCCGGCGTCGCGTCGGCCGGGGCGGCCGCAGGCTGCGCGTGGGCGGTGGCCATCGCGGCCGTCATCGCCGCGAACAGCAGGGATCGTGAAAGCGAGAGAGGCAGGCACCGCTGCGTGACCACGACAGAACCCTCCTTGGTTGCGAACAGCCCCGGGGACCGGAGCGGCGGAAAGGTAGGGCCCAAGGGGAACGCGGTCCAGACCAGATCGGCGGCTCCGGTGCCGCGTGCCCGTCCCCGCCAGGCTGCCCAGTCCGCCCCGGCTGTGCAGCGTGTCGGCACCCCCCTTTCCTTGCCGTCGCCCCCACACCATGCTGGCGGATGCCGGCCATCGCGGAGCCGACGGTCGAGCAGGCCGTGGGACTGCCGAGCGGCTTCTGTCGGCGGTCGCCGCAGCGTGCGGCGGCCGACTCGTGGTCCAGGGCCGTTGGAAACGCATCGATGAGCGATGCCGGAAGTCGCGACGATCCGTCGCCTGTGGTCGTCGTCGGGGGAGGGCTGGCGGGGCTTGCAGCTGCCGAGGCGCTCATGGAGGCGGGCCGACGGGTGACGCTGCTCGAGCCTTCCGGCCGTGGCGGCGGGATCGTGTCGACGCACCGCCACGACGGCTGGCTGGTGGAGCGGGCTGCCGATACGTTTCTGGCCGTGCGTCCGGAGGCCGTCGGCATGGCCGAGCGGATCGGGCTCGCCGACGAACTGATCGGTGTCAGCCCGGCGGCACGGCGGGCGCTCGTGCTGCGCAACGGCCGGGCAGAGCCGGTGCCCACCGGATTCCGCCTGCTGGCTCCCGGCCGGCTCGGGAGCATCCTGGCGACACCGCTGTTGTCGCTGCCGGGGCGACTGCGGCTCGCGGCGGAGCGGTTCGTGCCGCCGCGGCGCCGCGACGTGGTGGACGAGTCACTGGAGGCGTTCGCCGTGCGCCGGCTCGGCCGCGAGGCGTTCGAGCGGCTCGTGCAGCCGTTGGCCGCGGGCATCTGGACCGCCGATCCCGCGCGGCTGAGCATGGCGGCGGCCTGCCCCGAGTTCTTCGCCATGGAGGTGGAGCAGGGCAGCCTGTGGGCGGGAGAGCGCCGGCGGCTCCGCGCTTCCACCGCCGGCGGACCCGCCACCGGCGCACGCTACGGGCAGTTTCTCACGTTGGCGTCGGGGATGGACACGCTGCCGCTGCGGCTCCTCGAGCGACTGAGGGCCGGTGGCCTGCAGATGCTCGAGGCGGCGGCCTGCGGGCTGCAGCGGCGGCCTGACGGCGGCTGGCGGGTCGAGCTACGCGGTGCCGCGGAGCGTCGCGAGTCGATCCCGGGACCGCGGGTGATCGAGGCGGCCGCGGTGGTGCTCGCGGTGCGGGCGTCGGTCGCGGTGGAGCTCGTGCGCGACCTCGATCCGCGGCTCGCCGCCGCATTGGCGGCCATCGAATACGCCGGCTCCGCCATCGTGTCGCTCGGCTTCGCGCGCGACGCCGTCGCGCACCCGCTCGATGCGGCCGGGCTCGTGATCCCGCGGTGCGAGCGGCGGCGCATCCTGGCCGTCAGCTTCTCCAGCGCAAAGTTTCCCGGACGCGCCCCGGCGGGCCACGTGCTCCTGCGCACGTTCGTCGGCGGGGCGCTCGATCCCGAGGCCGCCTCCTGGGAGGACGACCGGCTGCTCGCCCGCGTGCTGGCGGAACTGCGGCCGCTGCTCGGCGTCACGGGGGAGCCGCGGCTGGTCCAGATCGACCGCTGGCATGGGGCGATGCCGCAGTACACGGTGGGGCACGTCGGGCGGTTGGCTCGGATCCGCGACCTCGTGGCGGCGCACCGGGGCCTCACGCTGGCGGGCGCGGCCTACGAGGGTGTGGGGATTCCCCAGGTGATCGCGTCGGGACAGGCTGCGGCTGCAGCCATCGTGGGCGGCGGACACGCATCCGGCTGAGCCACGGAGCCGTCGCACGCCAGGCTCACGCTGCCGGGGGCCTACTTCTTCTTGGCACCGGCGGCTGGCGCCTTTCCGGCGTCAGCGGCGGCGTCACCCTCTTCCTTGGCCTTCTTCTTTTTCTTAACGGCCGTCTTGGTGACGCGGACCTTGGGCAGCCCCAGCGGGCTGCGGCCTTCCGTCCACCGCTCCTGCTCCTTGAGCTTGAGGATCCGCTCGCCGCGCGACAGCACGCCACGGGCGCTGGAGGATCCCTTGCGAACGCGGAGGCTCTTGTCCATGGTCATGGGAGGCGGGTCCTGATGGAGACGGTGGTGGATGGAGACTGTGGAGGCTGGGAAGACGAAGACGCAACGGGAACCGGTTGGCGGGCGACGGCCGGGGCCGGCACCCGGTCGGACGGCGGCGAACAGTCACCGCCAGGCGCAGCCCAACAGCGTAAAATCCGGCCCGCGTGGCTTCAAGTCCCGGCGTTCTCGGGCCGGGACGCGAGCCAACCCGGGCAGCCGCCACCCGGCCGGGACGTCCGGGACCGCCCGCCGCCGCCGCATGTCAGAGCGTGACCGAGGCGATCTGCCCGAGGAATTTCTCGAGCGTCGGCGGCCGCGCGTCAGGTGAGGCCGCGATGCACGCCATGATGCCGGCTGCCAGCGTCGGCGGAATCTCGGGCCAGAAGTCGCGGATGTCACGGGGCGTGGAATCGTGCCGCAGCGCCGCCCGGCCGCCGGACGCCCGCGGCCACGGCATGTCGAGTGTGCAGCATTCGAAGGCGGTGACACCGAAGGAGAAGATGTCGAGCCGCTTGTCGATGTGGTGCCGCCGGACGACCTCGGGGGCCATGTACGCCGGTGTGCCGATGCGGTTTCCGGGCTGGTGATACGACGGCTTGTCGGGCACGGCGAGCCCGAAGTCGAAGAGCATGAGCCGGCCGTCCGGCTGGAGGAGGAAGTTGCGGGGGCAGATGTCGCGGTGGATGAATCCGGCCTTGTGGACCGCGGCGATCGCGGTGGCGGCCTGCCGGACGACGTCGAGCCGCTGGGCCGGCGGCAGAAGCGTCCCAGCGGAGAGAATCGTGTGGAGCAGCGTGCCCTCGATGAATTCCATGAGGATGTACGACTCGCCCGCCGTCGACGTGCCCCACTGGAGTGTCTTGACGATGTTCGGCCCGACGATCAGGCTGCCGATCTCCCCCTCCGCCGGCTTCTTCAGCCCGCGATAGCGGTGCTCGACGGCGTCCCGCTTCTTCTCGTCGATGATCTTCAGCCCGAGCACCTCGCCGGTCTTCAGGTCGCGGACCTTGTAGAACTGCGACATCGTCCCGGCCACGCCCTCGCGCAGCCGCTCGTAGCGCCGCCACAGGTCGACGTGGGGCTTGCCGCCGAAGAGACGCGAGAAGAATCCCTGATCAGCCATGCTGGTCAGCCATCTTGCTCAGCCATGCTGGTCAGCCATCCTGGTCAGCCATGCTGGTCAGCCATGACGGGGTCGCGGTCGACGCCACCCACGTGCGGGTGGTCGCGGGAGGGCCGTGCGGGGAACGGGCCGGTGCAGAAACGTCGCCGGGAGGATAGCAGGTTCCCTCTGGCCAGTTTTCTGCTCAGGCCTTCTTGAGCGCCGCCAGTTCGGCATGGGCCGCGGCGAGCTCCTTCTCGAGCCGCGGCACCTCGGCCGGGTCGTCGGGCTGTTTCTTGGCTCCCGCGAGGAGCTGCTGCAGCTTCGCGATCTTCTGCTGCAGCACCTCGAGCCGCTTCTTTTCCTTCTTGTCCATCACTGGTTCTCCACCCGTCGCCGGCTGATTGGTCGTCGCCCCGAAGGCGCCGCGGCTCATTGGGCCTGGGGCGGTGCCGTGTTCGTCTCACCGGCCGGCGCGGCGCTTGCCGGGGCGGCGGCGGCCGGCGATTCGTCTGCCGGCGCATCATCGGCGGAGCGGTCCCGGAATCGCGCTCCGGCGCGGCCATCCTGATAGCGATCCCGGCCGCGGCCTTCGTCGTCGTCATTGCCACCGTCGCCGCCGAACCGATCGAGGCGGACGCCGTGTTCCCGCACGTTCGGGCCCGTGTGCAGCTGGCGCATCCAGCCCGACAGCATCACCACCGCCAGCGTGAGCCCCAGCGTGACCGAGAGCCACTTGGCCCGGTCGTCGCGGATCCACTGCGTGCCGGCGCCCCGGCCCACCAGGGCGCTGGCGAAATAGAACGCGACCATGGCCAGCAGGAACTTGGCACCAAAGAGGGCGTGGTAGCTGTGCTGGCGCATCCACATCCCCTCGGACCAGTCCTCGGTCTTCACGCGCGCGTTGAAGAGCAGGAAGTTGGCCAGGCCGCTGGCCAGCAGGACGGTGATCGCCCCGATCACCCACGGCAGCCAGCGGCGACGGATCGCATCGTGGATGCGATCGCGCGTTTCCGAGTCGAACTGGGACAGGGCCGGCAGGAGCGCGAAGCGGGCGAAGACGAGGCCGCCCATCGCGACGATCGCGGCGAGCACGTGAGCCCAGCGGAGCAGGAGCAGCGTGGGGTCCATGGGGCGGTTCCGGAGGATGGTGCCGAATCGTGTGCGGGACGTCCGCAGGGAATGGTACCCGATGGACGACACCGCCCCAAGCCGCGGCGGCGTCGTCCTGTTTGCGGCGCGGGGCCGCCGCTGCGTAGAGTGCGGTGCCGGTCGCACGATCAGCAGCACGTCCGCCCCCGTTCCTGCCAGCCCCGTTCCTGTCAGGGAGAGCCCGCCATGCCGTCCGAGAATCGACCGGTCGACGACGAGTTGCCGGAGGACCTGCCGTTCGACGACGGTGCGATCGGCGACCTGGCCGACGCATGCCGCCACGGGCTGCCCACCGGGCCCGGCGGCCAGCCGCACCTCCGCTGGATGCGGCTCGCACTGGACGAGGCGCGGGCGGCGGCTGAGGAGGACGAGGTGCCCGTGGGAGCGGTCGTCGTCGCGTCCGGAAGGGTCGTCGCCAGCGCCCACAACCAGCGGGAACAACTGGCCGACCCGACGGCCCATGCCGAAATGATCGCGCTCACGCAGGCGGCGGCGGCACTCGGGTCATGGCGGCTCGAGGGCTGCACGCTCTACGTGACGCTCGAGCCCTGTCCGATGTGCGCGGGCGCGATCCTGCAGGCCCGCGTGCCGCTCGTGGTGTGGGGCGCGGCCGATCCCAAGGCGGGCGCCGTCGAATCGCTCTACCGGCTGTTCGAGGACCCGCGGCTCAACCACCGCGTCGAGCACGTCGGTCGCGTCATGGCGGAAGAGTGCGGCGGGATCCTCACCGAGTTCTTCCGCGGCAAGCGGCGGGGCTGACCCGCGTCGCGACGATCCCGGGAGGCGATCGCTCGTCGCGTGGCCGGCGGGCGGGCCCCTCTCAGCGTCGGTCGGAGATCGGCGCGAACTCGCGGATCTGCTCCCCCGTGTAGATCTGCCGCGGACGGCAGATCTTCTTCGTCGGCGAGTGATGCATCTCGATCCAGTGGGCGATCCAGCCGGGCAGCCGGCCCATCGCGAAGAGCACCGTGAACATCTGCACCGGGATCCCCATCGCGCGGTAGATCACGCCGGAGTAGAAGTCGACGTTGGGGTAGAGCTTCCGCTCGATGAAGTATTCATCGGCGAGCGCCACCTCCTCGAGCTGCTGCGCGATGTCGAAGATCGGATCCTTGAGCGAGAGCTTCGAGAGCAGCTTGTCGCAGGTGGCCTTGATGAGCTTCGCGCGGGGGTCGTAGTTCTTGTAGACGCGGTGGCCGAAGCCCATCAGCCGGAAGCCCGAGTCCTTCTTCTTGGCGAGGTCGACGTACTTCTTCACGTTGCCGCCGTCGGCGCCGATCCGCTCGAGCATCTCGACGCAGGCCTGGTTGGCACCGCCGTGGAGCGGACCCCAGAGCGCCGAGATGCCGGCGGAGATGCTCGCGAACAGGTTGGCGTCGCTCGAGCCGACCATCCGCACCGTCGACGTGGAGCAGTTCTGCTCGTGGTCGGCGTGCACGATCAGCAGCATGTCGAGCGCGTCGGCGAAGTCGGGATCGCAGTGGTATTCCTCGCAGGGCACCGCGAACATCATCTGCAGGAAGTTCTCGCAGTAGGAGAGGTCGTTGCGCGGATAAATCAGCGGCTGGCCGATCGACTTCTTGTGGCTGTAGGCCGCGATCGTGGGGAGCTTCGCCAGCAGGCGGTGCACGCTCACCTCCACTTGCCGCGGATCGCGCACGTCGAGCGAGTCCTGATAGAAGGTCGACAGGGCGCCCACCACGCTTCCCAGGATCGCCATCGGGTGGGCGTCGCGGGGAAAGCCGTTGTAGAAGCTCCGCATGTCCTCGTGGATCATCGTGTGGTGCGAGAGCGACACGCGGAACGAGTCGAGCTCTGCGGTCGACGGCAGGTGGCCGTAGATGAGCAGGTAGGCCACTTCCACGAAGTCGCACCGCTCGGCGAGCACCTCGATCGGGTAGCCGCGGTAGCGGAGGATGCCCTTCTCGCCATCGAGGAAGGTGATGGCGCTCGTCGTCGAGCCGGTGTTCACGAAGCCCTCGTCGAGCGTGATCGCGCCGGTCGAGGACCGCAGCTTCGCGATGTCGATCCCCTTCTCTCCCTCGGTGCCGACGACGAGCGGCAGTTCCGTCACACGGCCGTCGATCTCGAGCTTGGCCGTCCCGGCAGACTTCGTGCCGGGCCACGGGGGTGATCCGGTGGCAGAGGGGGAGGCACTCATGGCAGGAATCTCCGGGACGTGAGGCACGGGTCGCGGCGGATCGCCCGTATCGCCACGAGGCCGGCAGTCTAGCCCGCGCCGCACGCATGGGCAATCGCCGCGGCTGCGACGGCCCGCGGCCGCGGCCCCTCGATTCAGCGCCGCGTGCGGGGCTGGCCGGCCGTCTGCGGGCCGGGCTGCAGCGGGCTGCCGCCGGGCTGGTCGTCGAAGATCGTCCACACGGGCGTGCGCTCGCGGACGTGCGAGAGATACTCGTCCATGTCGCGCTTGCGGCGATCCTCGCGGAGCTTGTCGCGAATGCCGACCTGTGCCTCGATGAAGGGCGTCCTGCCCGCGTCCGTGCGCTCGATCACGCGCACGATGTGCAACGTGCCGCCGTCCTCGAGAATCGTGCTGAGCTGCCCCGCCGGGAGCGTGAACACCACTTCATCCACGACCTTGGAGACGAGGCTGCCCTTCGTCGTCCAGTCGTAGCCGCCGCCTGCAGCCGCCGTCGGCCCCTCCGACCGCGCCTTCGCCACCTCGGCGAAAGGCTTGCCCTGCAGCACTTCGTTGCCCATGGCCGCCAGCTGGTTCCAGGCCTGCGCGCGGGGCCGCTCCGGCGTGACCTTCACCGTGAGCTGCTCGAACCGCACCTTCGCCGGAAACTCGTACTCGGCCAGGTGATTCTGGTACCAGGCGATCATCTCCGCGTGGGGGATCTCGTCGTCGTCGATCACCTTCTGCTGCAGCCACTGTTGGGCGAGCGCACGCTCGAAGAATGTCTTGCGGATTCTGTCGAGCGACAGGCCGCGGGAGCGCAGGAGCTGGTCGTATTCGGCGGCGCTGGCGACACCGGCGTCCTTGACCAGCCGGGGCAGCTGCTGCTGGTCGAACGCCTCGTTGACCTTCTTCTCGATCTCGGGAAGGCGGTCGGGCGGGATCGTGCGGCAGGCGTCGACGTAGACGATGAGCGACTCGACGTGCGGCTTGATCACCTGCCGGCAGATCTGCGACTTGAGCTCCGCCACCTGCTCGGGGGTGAGCCCCGGGGAGACCTTCTCCAGCCAGTCCATGGCGGTCGGCGTGAGGATGTCGCCCTGCAGCACGACCTCAGGCCCGACGCGGGCGACGACCTTGGCGTTGTCGAGCACCTGCACGCCGTCTGACGACGCGGCGGAAACGGCCGCGCCGCGCGGCACGGGCTCCTCGAATCCGGCGCGGATGACGTCCGTCTGACGAGGCCCGCCGTCGGCGGGCAGCAGGGCGGACTCGGGCGGATCGATCGGTTCGAGCGGGCTGCCCGGAACCGCACGAATGCTCGACAGCACATGGTTCTGGCCCTTGCCCTTGCCTCTCTTGTCCGGGCCGCCGGCTGCCGGCCAACCCTGGGGTCGCCCCAGTGGATCGGGCACGCTCGGCGCCTGCCCGAGCGGCACGCTGCCCCGGGCCGTGGCTGCCGTGGCCGCGGCGGCGCTCGAGTCGTCGGTGGCTGTCGGCGGGGCGGGCCGGGGAGCGTCCTGGGCGAACGCGCGGACTCCACAGGCCACGACTCCGCACGCCACCGCGACCGCCAGGCAGGCGGCGCATGGCGGACCACGCCGGCGGAGCCGGCGCGGCTGCGGGATGTGGCCGTTGTCGCTCATCGCAGTGCGGTTCCTTGCCTGTGCCGCCGCGTGCGCCGGCCTGGCTGCAGGTCATGGCGGGGGAGCCCGACCTGCATCAGCCGCGGGTAGCGGGGGACGAAGGGCGGGGACTATAGGAGCGGTCGCGCGGGGCTCGCAAGAGCGTCCTGGCGAGTTCCAGGAGCCTGTCGGGATCGTCACCGACCCGCCGATCGAGCGGGATCACGGCCGTTTTCTCTCCGACGATCCGCAGCGTCTTTCCCGCCCGCTCCCACGCCCCCCGCAGCCGCTGCAGGGCCCGGAGGTCGTGGTGGCCGATGACCAGCAGGCCCGGCTGCCGCGAGATGGAGTCGACCCCGTGGGCGGCGGCCAGCGCGCGAATCCTGGCAAATTCGAGCATCCGCGAAACCTCGGCGGGGAGCGGGCCGAACCGGTCGGCGAGCTCGCCCGCGAGGTCGTCGACCTGCGATTCGGCGGTGATCCGCGACAGCCGCCGGTAGACGTCGATCTTCGCCCGGAAGTCGGGGATGAAGTCCCGCGGCAGCCAGGCCTCGCCGGGCAGGTCGAGCGCGACGGGCGGCGGCTCCGCCGGCGGCATGGCCTTGAGTCCGCGGACCGCCTGCTCGAGGAGGCGGCAGTAGAGCTCGTACCCGACGGTGGCGATGTGGCCGCTCTGCTGGGTGCCGAGAAGGTTGCCGGCGCCGCGGATCTCCAGGTCGCGCATGGCGAGCGAGAAGCCCGCCCCCATGCTGGAGAATTCCTGGATCGCGCGCAGCCGCTTGGCCGCCGTCGAGGTGAGCGTGGCCGTCTCGTCGACGAGCAGGTGGCAGTAGGCGCGGTGGTGCGAGCGGCCCACGCGGCCCCGAAGCTGGTGGAGGTCGGCCAGCCCGTAGGTGTCGGCCTCGTCGATGAAGATCGTGTTGGCCCTGGGGATGTCGAGGCCGCTCTCGATGATCGTGGTCGCGAGCAGAATGTCGGCCCTTCCCGCCACGAACGCGACCATGACGTCCTCGAGTTCCGTCTCCGAGAGCCTGCCGTGCGCGATGACGATCGTCGCCTCGGGGACGATCTGCGACAGCCGGTGCGACACCTTGTGGATGTCGTGGATGCGGTTGTGGACGAAGAACACCTGGCCGCCGCGGGCCAGCTCGCGGTCGACGGCGTGGCGGATGAGCCGCTCGTCCCAGCGGGAGACGCGGGTCTCCACCGCGATGCGATTGGCGGGCGGCGTGGTGAGGTTGGAGATGTCGCGGATGCCGAGCATCGCCATGTGGAGCGTGCGCGGGATCGGCGTGGCGGTCATCGTGAGCACGTCGACGCTGGCCCGCAGCGCCTTGAGCCGCTCCTTGACGTCGACGCCGAACCGCTGCTCCTCGTCGACGACCACCAGGCCGAGGTTCGCGAAGTGGATGTCGGCCTGGGCCAGGCGGTGCGTGCCGATGACGATGTCGACCGTCCCGCGGGCGATGCCCTCGAGCGTGTCGCGCTCCTCCCGCGTGCCGGTGAGCCGCGACAGCGCCCGGATCGTGAAGGGGAACTCGGCGAAGCGTGCTGCGAACGTGCGGCGGTGCTGCTCGGCGAGCACGGTCGTGGGCACGAGCACCGCCACCTGAGCCCCCGCCTCCGCCACCTTGAACGCGGCCCGCATCGCCAGCTCCGTCTTGCCGAAGCCCACGTCGCCGCAGAGCAGCCGGTCCATCGGCCTGGGCCGCTGGAGATCCTCCCGGATGGCGGCGATCGCGGTCAGCTGATCGGGGGTCTCGTCGAACGGGAACGACTCCTCGAAGCTCCGCTGCCAGGGCGTGTCCGGTGGGAAGGCGACCCCGGGACGGCTCTCCCGGCGGGCCTGCAGCTGGAGCATGTCGGCCGCCATGTCGGCCACGGCCCGCTCGACGGCCTGCTTCTGCCGCTGCCAGAGCGTGCCGCCGACCTTCGCCAGCTTCGGGGCGAGCTTCGTGCCGCCGACATACTTCTGCACCAGCTCGATGCACGACGCCGGCACGTAGATCCGCGTGTTCTCGGCGAACTCGATCTCGAGGAACTCCTCGGTGCGGCCGTGCTGCTCCAGGAGCTTGAGCCCCTTGTAGCGGCCGATGCCGTGCGCGACGTGGACGACGTAGTCGCCCTCGTGAAGGTCGAGGAACGTGTCGATGGCGCGGGAGAGCCGCTGCTTCGTGGGCCGGGCGACCGCCACCTCCTCGCGACGAAACAGCTCGCCGCTCGACACCAGCACGAACTTCTCGGGCACGAGGCGGAAGCCGGCCGAGAGGTGGCCGCGGGCGAAGTGGAGCCGGCCCGAGCGGCCCGGGCCGCTCTCGGCGAGCAGGTCGTGCAGACGGCGCTCCTCGGCCTCGGTCGGCGCCACGACCCACACCTCCTGATCGCGGCCGACCGTCTCGAGCTCCTCGCGGACCCGGTCGAGGACGCCGGTGAACCGTTCCACGCTCTCGACGGCCAGCGCCGCGGTGGCCTCGAGGCTCGACGGTGCGACGGCGGACAGCGTCACCGATGGGAAGCGGTAGATCCGCGCGAACACGTCCTCCGGCGCGGCCAGCCCGGCGTCGACCCCAAGCCGCTGGTGGGTGCGGTGCGCCTCCTCGGCCAGGTCGCCGGGCTCGACGAGCGCCCACCAGGATCCCGCGGGCAGGATGTCGGCGAGGTGCGTCCGTCTCGCCGCCCGCCCGGCGGCGCCGGGGCTGTGGGTCAATGCGGTGAGGTCGATCGACGTCAGCGTGTCGACGCTCCGCTGGCTGACCGTGTCGAACGTCCGCAGCGATTCGATCTCGTCGCCGAACAGGTCGATCCGGACGGGCCGATCCCAGTCGGTCGCGAACAGGTCGACGATGCCGCCGCGGCGGGCGAACGTGCCCGGCCTGTCGACGGCGTCGGCCGCCTCCCAGCCGCGGGCGGTGAGCCAGTCCGAGAGTTCCGCGGGATCGAGCGTTCCGCCGACGGTGAGCCGACGGGTGCTCGCCTCGATATCACGGGGATCGTCG
The DNA here is from genome assembly GCA_044370415.1 of Pirellulales bacterium. GTDB lineage: Bacteria > Planctomycetota > Planctomycetia > Pirellulales > UBA1268 > CAMCQY01. Next base: position 7,239 of record JBILVO010000027.1, on the reverse strand, counting down.
AGCGGTGCGAGGAGCGCCTGGATGGTGGTGACGATGATCTGCGGTGGTCCCTCGGCCGATCCGGTCAGCCGCTTGACGAGCGCGAGACGCGCCGCTTCGGCGGGGTCGTCGTGGGCCACGACGTCTCCGTAGTCCTCCAGGGCAGGGAGCACGGCGATGGACAGCCGCGTGAACAGGCCGAGGTCGTCGACGAACGAATCGGCATCGGCGGCGTGGGGCAGGACCACGACCAGCACGCCCGCCGTCCCGCCGGCCGCCGCGGTGGGCAGGGCGGAGAACCGTCGCCCTGCGAGCGCCGCCACTGCGAGTGCAGACGCCGACCCCCAGGCTCCGCCGATCGTCCCGCCATGCCCCGCCTGGAGGCTAGCGACGACGTCCGCGAAACCCTGATGCGTTTCGAGGGTAGGGGCCAGGCCGAGCAGCCGCTCGGCCGGACCCGGGACCTTTGGCGAGGGCACGGCCGCATTAGAGCATGCCGCCCGCCCGGTCCGGGACGCCGGAGCCGGAGGCGGTGCCGGCACGGCCCGTTCCGCGGCCGTTTTTTCGGGGAAACCGCGGCCCCACCAGCCCCCGGGAGAGGGCCTGATGCGGGCGGGCGTTTATCGTGTATTTTTGAGGAACGGTTCCGGTTTCCCCCGCAGCCCCGTATCGCCCTCCAGTACCGCCATCCAGTACCGCCCTCCAGGAGCTCCCCATGGCCACCGCCGCCCGCCCCCGCGCTTCCGAAGCCTTCGTGAGCGGTGCGGACGTCGTCGTCGAGTCGCTCATCCGCCATGGTGTCGAGGTGATCTTCGCCTACCCGGGCGGCGCGAGCATGCCGCTCCACCAGGCGCTCACCCGTGCCAAGGACCGGCTGCGCACGATCCTCCCCCGGCACGAGCAGGGCGGAGGCTTCGCGGCCCAGGGCTACGCCCGCACCACCGGCAAGCCGGGTGTGTGCATGGCGACCAGCGGTCCGGGAGCACTGAATCTCGTGACGGCGATCGCGGACGCCAAGATGGACAGCGTGCCGATGGTGGCCCTGACGGGACAGGTGGGCACGAGCGTCATCGGCACCGACGCGTTCCAAGAGACGCCGATCGTCGAGGTCTGCCGCGGGATCACCAAGCACCACTACCTGGTCACCGACGCCGCCGACATCGCCCGCGTGATGCGGGAGGCGTTCCACATCGCGACCACGGGCCGTCCCGGGCCGGTGCTGGTCGACCTGCCGAAGAACATCCAGCTCGCACAGCTCGTGCCCGATTACGACGCGCCGATGAACCTGCCGGGCTACCATCCGGAGGTCCGTCGGCCGCGGCAGGAACAGATCGCCCAGGTGGCCGCGGCGATCAGGCGTGCGAAGCGGCCGGTCATCTACGCCGGTGGCGGCGTGATCGCCGGCGACGCGTCGGCGGAGCTTCGCGAGCTCGTCGCCAAGACCGGCATCCCGGTCACCATGACGCTCATGGGGCTGGGCGCCTTCCCGGCGGACGATCCCCGATGCCTCGACATGCTCGGCATGCACGGGAGCGTCTACTCCAACTACGCCGTCGATCAGGCGGACCTGCTGATCGCCGTCGGCGTGCGGTTCGACGACCGGGTGACGGGCAAGGTCGCCGAGTTCGCGCAGCACGGCTTCATCGTGCACATCGACGTCGATCCGTCCGAGATCAACAAGAACAAACTCGTCCACGTCCCGATCGTGGCCGACGTGAAGGAGTCGCTGGCCCTGCTCAACACGATCGTCGAGCCGCCCGCTGCGCCCCTCGACGACTGGTACGGCCAGATCGCCGAATGGAAGCAGGAAAACCCCTTCTCCTACGATCGCGGCTTCGACGGCATCCTGCCGCAGCAGGCGATCGAGGAGCTCTCCCGGCTCACCGCCACGCGCGACACGATCATCACGGTCGGCGTGGGACAGCACCAGATGTGGGCCGCGCAGTTCTACAAGTTTCGCCGGCCGCGCACCTGGCTCTCCTCGAGCGGCCTGGGAACGATGGGCTTCGGTCTGCCTGCGGCGATGGGGGCCAAGGTCGCGCACCCCGAGGCGCTCGTCGTGGACATCGACGGCGACGGCAGCATCCTCATGAACATCCAGGAGTTCGCCACCTGCCACTGCGAGAGCATCCCGGTGAAGGTGCTGCTGCTCAACAACCAGCACCTCGGGATGGTGGTGCAGTGGGAGGACCGGTTCTTCAAGGGGAACCGCGCCCACACCTATCTTGGCCCCGTCGACAACCCCGAGGCGTGCGGTCAGGGCGACGGCATCTCCCCGGCGGGTCGGTATCCCGACTTCGTGGCGATCGCACGGGGCTTCGGCTGGCAGGCCGAATCTGTCGCGGCGAAGGGGAGCCTCGAAGCGGCGCTGAAGCGGCTCATCGACGCCAAGGGGCCCGCGCTGCTCGACGTGCAGGTGCCCTATCAGGAGCACGTGCTGCCGATGATCCCCGCGGGCGGCACGGTCCGCGACCTGATCAAGCAGTGATCCTGATCAAGCAGGAATCGAGCGGCGAAAGGTGCGCCGTGCGCTCGCCGGCGCACGGGCGGCCTACCGCCACCGAATGCGGCCCACTCCAGCCACGCTCGCAGCGGGCGATCACTGCGCCGGCGGCGAAGCAGCCGGCGGTTTCGCCGCGGACGGCTTCGCTGCCGGAGCCGGGTCGGCTGCGGGGGCAGCCGGATCGGCCGGTGTGTCGCCCTCGGCGGCGTCGCCCTCCGCACCCGCCGGCGGGGCGGGCTTCAGATCGGCCAATGCCTGACGCAGGCTGGCGTCGATCGGTCGGGAGTCGAGCTCATTCGCGGCGGTCCGCAGGTTTTGCGCAAGCATCTTGGCCTTCGCGGCCGCCGCCTCGTCGGCGATGAGCGTGCGCAGCCCACGCTTCTCGTCGACGGTAAGGATGGCGTTCGCGAGTGACGAAAGCCTCCAGGCGGCCCGTCGGCAGACCTCCACGGGGATCAGCTGTTCTGCAGGCGGCTGGCCCGGTCCACTCCCCGGAAATCCGAAGCCGCCTGCGGCCGCCGGGTCGCTGGGCGAGCCGAAACCGGGACCCGGCATCGCGGCCTCCGGAGGAGGCGCGTAGCCGCTCGGGCCGCCCGACATCGGGCCGGACATGCCAGGCATGCCTGGCATGCCACCGCCCTCACCGCCGAACAGCTTCTCGAGCTTCAGCCGATCCGCGGCATCGGCATCCTGCTGAAGGCATGCGATTGCCAGTTCCTCGATCTTCCCGATTACGGCCACGGGCTCGGCGACGTTCGCCTGCGGCCCGACGATGGCGGCCAGGCATGCCGCGGCCCGGACGCGGGCGTCGAACGACCTGGCCGGTGACCCGACCGCGGCGATCACGTCGGCAACCGCGGCCGGCTGCGCCGGCCCGAGCAACGCCAGCATCGACAGCGAGCGTGACAGCAGCCAGTCGTTCTCGGGGCCGCCACCGGGGGCTGCCATCTCCTTGATCACCGACGCCAGCGGCGGCACCACGTCCTTGGACATGCGGCCGAGAAGGTCGGCGTTGGACCTGGCCGCGTCGAGATGCCGCGCCAGGCCGGCCGCAGCCGCGATCCGGACCTCCTTGGACAGCGACGTGTCCGCCATGGCCTTGGCCAGGCTGGCGGTGGCGCCGGGCCAGGGCTTGCGGCCCGCTGCTCCGGCGGTCTGCAGCTCGCCGACGAGCAGCATGGCGTTTACCCGCACTACCGCAGGCTCGTCGTCCTTGGCGGCCAGCGCGGACATGAACGTGGCGAAGATGCGATTGCCCTCGTCGCCGATCTTCTCATCGGTGATGTCGTTGAGGAAATAGTCCCGAAGCCGCCTGCGGACGTTGGTGATCGTGCCGCGATTGGCTTCGAGTGCCAGCTGAGGCAGCGCGACCTGCTCGAGAAACTCCCGCGCCTTCGGGTCGAGGGCACCACCACCGCGGATCTTCTCCTTGAAGTCGAGAGACTCCTTGGCCGACTCCAGCTTGGCCCATGTGAGCTGGTCATCGTCCTGCCCGCGGGCGGCTCCGGAGGAGAGGCCGATGGCGATGCAGAGAGCCATGCCGGCGGCGAGCACGCCGCAGGGGAGCCGGGCTGCCGCCGACGCACGGAACGCATTCGGACGCGAGGTGCTGCTCATCGGGATTGGCTCCCCGGAGGCGAGCCGAACACGTTTCCGAACGGCGACGGCTCGCCGGAAGGTTGGCCGGCGGGCACCTGCGGCGGCGCCAGGCCCAGTTCGGGTGGCGAGGTGGCGCGGTAGCGATCGATCTGCAGTTGTGATTCGGCGGAGCTCGCGAACTCGAAGGTGCCGTCAGGACGCAGGAAGATCATTTCGAGCGGCTCCGGAGGAGGCGGCAGCTTGCCCGCCGCCGTCGTCTGGAGGACTTCCGCCCGGTCCTGCCGGTCGCCACGAGTGTCGAGCAGCACCCGCTCGGTCAGGAGCGTGTCGCCGAACGAGCGCTTGTCCCCCTTCTTCTCGGTCTTTGGGTCCACGTTGGCCACGCCGCCGTACTCGCCGATCAGGGCGCGGAGGGCGAGCGTACCGCTCTTCGGCTTTTCGCCCAGCACCATCATCGGCACCATGCCCGGCTTTAACTTCCGCAGGAAGTCCTTGCGCAACGGCATCGCCAGCAGTTGCTTGCCGTCGGGGACGATCGTCGGCTCCGTCGGGTCGCTCACGGGAGACTCGAGCGTGGATTTCTTGGCCAGCGCGACGTCCTCCAGATGCCTCGTCGGCAGGTTGAGATTCGGGTTCCAGCAGACGAGCCGGACGCGGTAGCGGTATTTCCGCCCGGGCAGCACCGAGAGATCGACGAAGCGGAAGAGCCGGTATTCCACCCCATCGATGAGCTGCCGGGCCGAGCCGGAGCCCATGCCGCCCGAGCCCATGGCCCCATCGGGCATCGCCATCGGGGATCCGGACATCGCGCCCGATCCCATCATGGCCGGATCACCCATCGACGCCATGCCGGGCTGCTGGCCGGCACCGCTGAACACGTCGTCCGGCACGGCCTCGCGGGCGGCCTTTTCCTTCTCCTTGCGCGCGGTGGCGTCGCGTACCATCATGTCGACGAACCAGGGATGCAGCCCCTTGAATCCCCAGACGCCGTCCACGAGTTGGGGCAGCGGGCTGCAGAACGGGATCGGCAGGGTGGTCTTGTCCCGGAGTTCGATCTCCGGGGAAAGCATGAATGGTCCCAGCGCGGGCTCTGGCTGGAGACGCAACCACTGGGCCGAATACTGTTTGGCGACTGCCTTCATGTCGATCGGCACCCACTTCTCCGCAGCCCCGGGGACGACCTCCGACCGTTCGATGCGGTAGCTGTTCCACCGCGGCGTGTCGATGCCCGGATCACGCAGGCTGGCTCCCAGGAAACGCCTGTCATACTCCTCGAGCTGCTTCTTCACGGGGATCAGCCCCGTGAGGACGACGTAGGGGGCGAGTTTCGGCGTGCCCATCGCCTGCGCCGCGTTCATTCCCATCGCCGGGTCCGACGGCATGGCCGGCGAGCCCGACATTTCCGGAGAGCCGGGGGGCATGGCCGGCATGCCAGGCTGCATGCCCGGCGCTCCCTGGGGGCCACGGCCGCCAGCACGTGGCTTCGGCCCCTTGGCCGTCGCCGCGGCGTCGAGATCGGTCGGCTTCTCGCCGGCGGCGGGCCGGCCACCGGCTGGAGCGGGCTTCGTGGCGATCACGACGACGCCGGCGGTGGCCCGCAGATCCTCGATGGGGAGGATGTCGGGGCTCGTGCGCTTGGAAAGCTCGCCAAACAGCGGCTTGTTGAGGATCAGCGGCTGCTGTGGCGGATCGACCTTCACTCCCAGCCAGGGCTTGACCAGCGCCGACAGGCCCTGCGCGCTGGTCAGTTCGTCGTCCGGCGCGATCTTCACGGAGTCGATGTGCGTGTCGGTCGATTTGGACTGCTCGACGATCGCTTCGGGCCGTTGCTCCTGAGTGGGACGCATGGAGCGGAGTGCCTCGACACCACCCCACGCCAGCGTGCAGGCAAACAGCGCGAACAGGCCGGCGACCAGCTTCTCGCCATGATTGACGAGAAATGCGACGATCGACTGCTTGTTGAACGAGATGCGAGGCTTCTTCATGACGGCGTTCTCCGTCTCGAGGGGAGTGTCCCAGGCGCCGAGGACGGCCGCTGGGAAAGTCGTTGGGGGCTGCCTGCCGTGTGGCTGGCGACCTGGCCGTGCGTAGGTGTCGGCTGTCGCTGCCAGCGTCCTCCTCCGGCCGCCGCGGTCCCGCGCTCCATGCCCCGCAGTGGGAAGGGCGGGGCGGCGATCGCCGCCGCCGATTTGTCGCCCTCGCCCGCCGGCTGTTCGACGCCCTGGCCGGGTTCAAGGCCCACCGCGGCCTCGGTCGGCTGGGTAGCCAGGCCGATCGTCCCGTGAATTTCCACCGGCACGTCGTAGATCCGGCTCCCCGCTGGCGGGCCGCCGCCCGACATGCCCGACATGCCCGACATGCCCTCGCTCGGACCTGGCGCGGACACCATCCCGCCGGCATCCCCGGGGCCGCCTGCGGCATTGATCCGCACCTGCCGTACGTCGATCGGCAGCGGACTCGTGGCCATCTCCACCAGCAGGGCATCGATCTGCCGCTGGTCCATCACCAGCTTCATCACGAACGGCATGAGATGCACCATCGTCGCGTCGGGAGCCGAGGCGAGTTGGGCGCCATCGAGCGGTTTATCGTTAAAATCGACGTAGACCCAGCCGCGAAGCGCCTCGTCGGTCGGCCCGGAGGCGACCGGCGCCGCCGCCTCTGCCATGGCTGGATCGGACGAGCCGCTGCCCATCGCCGAACTGCCTGCGCCGAATCGCGGGTGGGCCGGTTTCCCGCCGCCGCTCCCCTCCGTGCTCCCGGACGGATCCATGCTGGACATCATTCCCATTCCACCACCCGCCTGCTGCGAGGCCGACCGGATACGGCCCTTGGTCGCGCCTCCGACGACGTCCGTCGCGGCCGGATAGCCGATGAGCAGTTCGTTCACGACGGCGATCGCCGCGTTGTGGGGACCCGTGGCCGGCTTGTTCATGCGGGCGATCAGGTCGCACAGGACCCCATAAACCCGCAGTTCCTCCTGCGCCATCACGACCATCGTCGTCGTGGGAGGCGTCTCCCAGTCGAACCACTTGTAGAGCTGCTGCTGGTTCGTTGGATTCCACACGAGGTTGTATGGGGATGCCTGCGGCTCGCCGCCCGGTGCTGCGGACTGGCCGCCGGAAAAGAGCCCCGGCCGCATTCCCGACTGTGACGGGTCG
>JBILVO010000173.1:0-7203 GCA_044370415.1 Pirellulales bacterium | reverse complement strand
TGACAAAGCCACAGACGGCAAAGCCAGGGACGAGAAGTCCACGGACGGCGCGGGCAAGGATGGCAAGGACGCGAAGAAAGACGACAAGAACGCAGAGAAGAAAGAACCCTACGAGGTCGGCTCCGACAAGGCGATGAAGGACACCTGGAAGGATGGCTTCCAGTCCGAGTCGGCCAACAAGGATTTCCGCGTCAAGATCGGCGGCCGCACGCAGATCGACGCCGTGTCATTCTCGGCTGCCCCGGGCCCCAACCAGCCCCCGAACAAGGGCGGCCTCGATCCCTCGCTCTCCGACACCGTGAACTTCCGGCGGGCCCGGCTCCGCGTGGAAGGCCGGATGTACGAGCTCTACGACTTCGCCTGCGAGTACGACTTCGTCAACCAGCTCAACGTCAACGCCTCCACGTTTCCGACGGAGCGCGACTCCGGCCCGCTGACGTCGGTCACCGACCTCTGGCTGCAGGTCCGCGAGATCCCGATCCTGGGCACGGTCCGCGTCGGCAGCCAGAAGGACCCCTACGGCTACGAGCACCTCGTGAGCAGCCGCTGGCTCAATTTCATGGAGCGGTCGTTCGCCCAGGAAGCCTTCGCAGGCCCGTTCAACAACGGCTTTGTGCCCGGCATCCAGATCATGAACAGCAACGAGGAGGGCGACATCGGCTGGCAGGTCGGCGAGTTCAAGAACATCAACAACCCCTTTGGGTTCTCGAACTACTCCGGCGGCAGCCAGACCGTCGGCCGGCTCGTCTGGCTGCCGATCTTCGAAGACGAGGGGCGAAAGCTCCTCCATCTGGCCGTGTCGGGCCGGACGCTGGAGCCCAAGCGACTCTTCGGCGTGTACTCCGACAGCGGCCTGCCGATCGGCGACGAGATTCCTGGCGTCCGCTTCCGCAGCCGCGGCAGCATCCGCAACGGGCCGCCGGGGCCGCTCAATTCGATCTACGCCGACTCGGGCATCCTGCAGGGCACCTGGCAGAACATGATCGGCCTCGAGTTCGTCGGAAACAACGGCCCCTGGTCGTTCCAGTCGGAATACTTCGGCTCCTGGCTCTACAACGCCCAGACGACCAAATTCGGTCCATACGTCACCAACGGCTATCAGCCGAAGCCTGGCACGAAGGTCGGCACCGTCTACTACCAGGCCGGCTACGCCGAGGTGCTCTACTTCCTCACCGGTGAGAGCCGCACCTACTCCAAGATCGAGTACCGGGTCGACCGGCCAATTCCCCACAACAACTTCTACGCCTTCCGCGACCGCAGCCCCCGGCGGCAGGGCTTGAGCCTGAGCGAGGGCGCCTGGCAGGTGGGCGTGCGCTACAACTACCTCTGCTTGAACGACAGCGGCGTCAACGGCGGCGTCCTGAACGGCATGACGCTCGGCCTCAACTGGCTGCTCAACCCCAATGCCCGCGTCTACTTCAACTACGACTACACCTACCGCGACTTCGTGAACACGCCGTGGACCAGCAGCGGCGCGCCCGCCACGAGCTACAACGGCAGCGGGGGCATCCACGGCTTCGGCACCCGGCTGGCTTTCGACTTCTGACCGCGACCACGACCATGCGGAGATTTTCCGTGCTCAGACATCGGTTCACAGTTTGCATGACGCTCGTGCTGACGCTCCTCGCGGCGGCAGCCCGCGCGGAGGATCGTTCGTGCAGCTGCACCGACGAGGCGCCATGCCAGGCCTGCCAGCCCGCCTGCAAGGCATCGTGGGAGGAGAAGAAGTCGAAGAAGACCGTCTACTCGATGAAGTGCGAATATGCGTGTACCCGCGGCTACGACTGCTGGTGCGCCGAGTCCCCCGAGTGCCGCTGCAGCCCGCCCTGCGGGAAAGTGATCGTCAAGAAGAAGCTCTACAAGGCCGACGGCGCGGAGAAGGTGGAGAAGGCGCCGAAGTACGAGGTGACGATGGTGCCGGCCGACCCCTGCGACTGTGGCCGCTGCAGCGGCGTCTGCTGGTGGAATCCGCTCTCCCTCATCCACTACCTGCTTTCGCACTGACGTCTGGCTCGAGCCGACGACCGGCACAGGTGATAGGGGGAAGTCCGTGAACAACCCTGGCATAGTACCGCTGCCGCCGCGGGCCAGCGCTCGTGCAAGCCCCGCCGCGCGGCATGCCACGCTGGCCGTGGGAATGCTTGTGACAGCGTTCCTGTGTCTGTGCCACGACGCTCCAGGAGAGGAGCTCGCGGGATATGCAGCCCCGCTTCTCGCAGAGGACACCTGGTCGCCGATGGCCTTCCAGCAGGCGGCTCCACTGCCCCCGCCGCAGCGTGTGCTCGATCCCGAGCAGATCGGGAACATCGATGCATCGATGCGGCCGAGGCTCACCGAGGGGATCACGGGACAACGTGGCCCGGTGCTCGACCCGAACCAGGCCGGCAACATCGACCTGCGGCTGGAGGAGGCCCGCCGGCGGCTCGACGCGGTCGAGTCGCGAGGGGAGCAGCTGCCGATCGTGCGGCTCAGCGGCTTTTTCCAGCTCGACGACGGGCTCTTCAGCCAGAACGCCTTCAGCAGAGCCCGGATCGGCGATGCCTACGACGGCGTCAGCTTCCGCCGCACGCGGCTGATGGCGGTGGGCAAGCTGACCGAATTCACCAACTTCTCCATCGAGATGGACTTCGCCGCGGCGGGCCGACCGAGCTTTTTCGACGTCTGGGGCGAGCAGGAGGGGATTCCGTTCTTCGGCACGGTCCGCATCGGCCAATTCCGGCAGCCGGGCACGATGGACAGTTGGACGAGCGTCCGCCACCTCGAATTCCTCGAACGCAGCGCGGCATTCAACGCCACCGATCCGTTCCGGCGGGTGGGCATCATGGCCTACTCGATGAGCGAAGACGAGCGGACCTCATGGGCATACAGCGTCTACGGCACCGGCCTGACCTTCTGGACCGGCACCGAAACGGCCTACAGCACGATCGGCGACAATCGCAACGGCTCGCAGATCGGCGACAATGGCGGCGTGTCGTTCGCATCGCGGGCCACGCACCTGCTGTATTACGATGAGCCCTCCGAGGGCCGCTACCTGCTGCACGTCGGAGGCGGCTACGGCTACAGCGCGGTGGGCGGCGAGGGGACGAGCGGGCCGTTCGCCAAGACGTTCCGGTCGGCCATCTTCCCGGAGTTCCACGTCGGCGATCTCACGGGCATCGGCCTCACCGGGGCCGGCACGCCGCTGGTGTTGGACACCGGCCGCTACCTCGCCAACAGTTTCAACCTCTTCCACCTGGAACTGGCCGGCGCATACGGACCGGCCCACTTCCAGTCGGAGGTCATGCTCGAGACCATCAACCAGCGCGACGGCCCGGTGGTGTTCGAGCCCGCGGCCTATGTCCAGTGCGGGTACATGCTGACGAAGGAGTCGATCGGCTACCTCAAGCAGGCGGGCGTCCTCGACTACAACGTCGTGCCGTTCACGCCCTTCTTCGGCACCGGCCGGCGGGGGCAGATGGCGGGCTGGGGCGCCTGGGAAATCGCCGCCCGCTGGTCCTACGTCGATCTTTCCGGGGTGAACATCCGGCCGGCCAACATCCTCCCCGCACCGGTCGGCACGCTGCCGCCGTCGCCGAACGCCGGCGTGCTCAACGAGACGACCGTCGGCGTGAACTGGTGGTGGAACCGGTTCACCCGGGTCCAGTTCAACTGGATCCACAGCATGCCGAACTACATCGGATATGGCTCCGCGCCGTTCGACATCTTCGGCACCCGCTTTCAGATGGAGTTTTAGTCACCATGCGACACGAGGACGCCACCCCATGACAGCGTATCGAATCATCGTCGCGCTTACGCTCTGCGGACTGCCAGCATCCCGCCCCGCCGCCCTCGGCCAGACCGCACCGGAGCCGCCCGCGGAAGTATCGGCACCCGACGAGGTATCGGCCCCCGACGAGCCGGTGGCGAAACCGAAACCAGTCGACAGCAACGACGGGCGATGCGACACCTGCGGCGGTTGCGTGTGTGTGCACAAGGTCTGCGTGCCGAAGCCCCGGGAACGGGAAATCAGGAAGGTCTGCTGGAGCTACAAGTGCGAGGAGTTCTGCATCCCGGGGCCGAGCGAATACTGCGGCACGAAATGCCAGAAAGACAGGTGCGGCTGGTGGTCCTTCGACTTCTGGAGGCCGACGTGCGGTGAGATCCGCACCAAGAAGGTGCCCGTGAAGACCGAGGTCGTGCGGAAAGTGCCGGGGTTCGAGTGGCTGCCTGAGGAGCGGTGCGCGGCCTGCCGTGGCCACGGAGAGGATGCGACGTGCGCCGCCGACTCGGCGCCGTGAGCCACACACGCCGGCGGGTCTCTTCAGCGGCAGCGATCTCGGCGATCGTGAGTTCCATGGCATACTCGCTTTCCATGGCATACTGACATCCATGGCTCCGGAGAAGCTCCCACCGTCCCGCCCGCGCTGCGCCGCGGCGGTCGTCTTCGCCATGGCGATCGAGGCCGACGCCTTCGCGGCACGCGCCCGGGAGACGGTCCATTTTCAGGCGGGTGACCTGACGATTGTCGAGGGCGTGATCGCCGACCGGCGGGTGGCCTGGTGCGTCGGCGGCGCCGGTGCCGCAGCGGCCGGTCGGGCCACGCGGCTCGTCATCGACGGCCATCGGCCGGGCCTCGTCATCACGGCCGGATTCGCCGGCGGGCTCGACAGCCGCCTCGCCCGCGGCACGGTCGCCCGCCCGAGCCAGGTCACCGCAGGGAGGGGTGGACCGCCGCTCGACCTCGCGACGGGGCAGGGAGGGGAGTCCGGCTTCACGATCGTGAGCGTCGACCGCGTCGTGACGACGGCGGCGGCGAAGCGCGACCTCGCGGCGGCAACTGGCGCCGCACTCGTCGACATGGAGACCCATGCCGTGGCGGCGGCGGCCCGCGACGCGGGGCTGCCCTGCGTCGGCATCCGCGTGATCTCCGACGACGCATCGCAGGACCTGCCCAAGGAGATCGCCGCGCTCGTGCAGCCGCAGTCGGGCATGCGGCGGCTGGGGGCGGCACTCGGGGCGCTCGGACGGCGGCCCCGGGCCGCGTTCGACATGTGGACGCTCTGGGAGCATGCCGTCGTCGACGGCCGCACGCTCGCCGCGGCGCTCGAGGAGTTCGTGCGGGAGCTTTAACCGCCGCCCGTCAGCAGCCGCACGCACAGGTTCTTCGGCAGGTCGGCCGTGAGCGGCAACGCTGCGATGCCGACACGACTGCCGACGGCGATTGCAGCCAGACGGCCGCTGCGCACGGCGCCCTCCATCGTCGAGGGCCAGCCGGTGGCGGTCCAATCGCCGGCCAGGAAGACGTTCGGCACCGACGTCGTGGCGGAAGGCCGCACGGCGTCGACGCCCGGCCGCACCGAGAGCACGGCGGTGGGATCGGTCACGACGCGTGAGTCGACGAGCCGCGCCGCGCGGGCGGCGGGAAACACCTGCCGCAGCTCCTCGACGACGGTGGGCACGACCGCGGCCCGATCCCCGCCGAGCAGTCCGCGGGACGCGCTGATCACCACCTGGCAGTAGCCCGTCGAGCGGTGCTCCGCCTCGTCGGGCCGGAACACCCACTGCGACACGCGGCCCACGAGCACGGCGTGCGGCAGATCGATGCAGCCGCGGTCGAACCAGAGATGGACCGCCGTGATCGGCGACCCCGCCAGGGATTCGTCGGCCTCTGGCACGAGGTCGGGCACGAGCCGCGCCGCCTGCCGCCAGGGAACCGCGACCACGACGGCGTCGCAGGGGATCGCCACGTCGCCGGCGAGAACCGCCGTCGCCCGCCCCGCAGCGTCGCGCTCGATCGCCGTCGCTGCCCGTCCCGCCTCCACCATCGCGCCCCGTCCAGCCAGCCAGGCCACCAGCCGCTCGCCGAAGAGCGTCCCCAGCGGCTCCACAGGCACGTGGAGATCGGCGGCGTCGCAGTGGGCCAGGAACGCGTCGACGGCCACCTTCCGCGCCGCGGCGACGCCGACGAGGTCGATCGACTCGCCCAGCGCGCTTTCGAGCACCGGCTGCCAAAAGAGCCGGATCACCCGTTCGGGCTGCCCCACCGACTCCAGCCAACTCCGCGCCGTGCGCTCGTCGGCCCGCCCGCGATGGCGGGCCAGCCGCAGCATGCCCAGCCCGAGCGCGAGTTTCTCCCGCAGAGTGAAGTGCCTCATCGAGAGGAGCAGGGGGCCGAGGTGCAACGGCGCCGGCAGCAGCCGCGACGGCGTGCAGGCGGCGCGATCGCCGTCGGGTCCGATGAACCAGAGCGTGCGATCGCGGCGCAGGGCGTCGGTGAGCCCGGCCTGCCCGCAGAGGTCGAGGAAGTTCGTGCAGCAGCCCATCGCCACGTGTTGGCAGGCGTCGACGAGGCCACCGGCCACCGGGTCTTCGAACGACGCCGCACGCCCGCCAGCCCGCCGCCGGGCCTCGAGCACGGTCACCCGGATGCCCGCCCCCGACAGTGCCGCCGCCGCGGCGAGACCGGCGAGGCCGCCGCCGACGACGACGACATGCGGGGCAGTGGCCTGGGCCGCGGTCGGTGTTGGATCGCTCATGGTGAGACGCTCCTCCTCGCGACGTTCCGCGCCGGGTGTCGGCTTCCTGGGCTCGTCCACTGCCGCGCGAGCCAGGGCCCGGCGAGCACGGTGGCGAGCGCCGCGGCAGCCAGGCGAGGCCCGCGCGGCCGCACGCGGCTCGTAAAGATCCCGGTGCCGGCCCGGCGCACCGCGGCGAGCATCGTGCGGTAGCCGCCGAGCATCGCCCGAAACACGATGCGACCGTCGGTCGAGAGCGTGCGGTCGAGCGTCTCGGCCCGACGGAAGGCGTCTTCGGCCCGACCCGCTGAGACCGCCGCGAGCCGCGCGAACTCCGGGCCGATGCGGCCGGCACGGAGGTCGTCGGGGTCGCAGCCGCAGTCGCGAAGGTCCGCGAGCGGAAGATAGATGCGGCCGCGGGCCAGGTCCTCGGGGATGTCACGGAGGATGTTCGTGAGCTGGAAGGCGAGGCCGCACGCATGGGCTGCGGGCAGCGTCTCGCGAGGCTGGCGAAACCCCCAGACGTGGATCGAGGCGATCCCGACGGCGCCCGCCACGCGGCTGCAGTACCCCTCGAGGTCGGCGAACGACTCGTAGCTGCTGCGATCGAGGTCCATCCGCACGCCGTCGAGGATGTCGACGAGCGACTGTGGCGGCACCGCGTGCCGGCGGGCGGTGTCGACGACGGCCCGGATCACGGGCTCGGACG
>JBILVO010000047.1:0-24781 GCA_044370415.1 Pirellulales bacterium | reverse complement strand
TCCCGGCGAGTGCCGCGGAGAGATCGGCGGCGAAGGCTTCCAGCGCCACGCGGGCCGCCGCCGGATCGGCGGCGTCGTCGACGATGTCGTCGGCCAGTCTGCAGAAGGCGTAGAGCGCCGTAGTGCCGCGGCGTTTGGCCTCGGGCAGCAGCCGGATCGGCAGCGCGAAGCTCGAGCCCGATCGTGCCAGCACCGCGGCGCACGCCGCATGATCGGCCAGGAGCGTGCTCATCGGCTGCTTCCGCGGGGACCGCCGGGGGACGCGTCCGTCGACGTCGCGAGCCGCCACCAGGCCTGCGTGGCGAGCCGCAGCTTCGTCCACCGCCCCACCGTCGGCCGCCGGGAGAGCGTGTCGAACCCGGCCCGCTCGATCGCGTCGGCGACGGCACGTCCCCCCGCGAGGAACATGTCGATCGCAGGCCGCAGCGCCCGCGGTGCGAGCCCGGCCAGCGGCGCGCCCGCGGCGAAGAGTTCCCTGGCCCATGCCAGCTCGTCGCGGAGGAGCGACCGCAGCTCGGGCGCCGCCGCGGGCAGGTCGAGCATGCCTTCGACGACGCCGTGCCGCGCCATGTCGTCCTGCGGGAGGTAGACTCGGCCCGCGATGCGGTCGCGCCGGACGTCCTGCCAGAAGTTCACCAACTGCAGGGCGGTGCAGATGGAATCGGACATGGCGACGAGCTCCGCGTCGCGGCAGCCCTCGAGCGCCAGCACGATCCGGCCCACAGGATCGGCCGACCGCCGGCAGTAGGCCACAAGCGCCGCCCGATCGGGATACCGCACGACCGTGCCCGCCGCGTCGAACCTCCGATCCTCGTCGAAGGCGTCGAGCAGGTCGGCGAACGGCTCGATCGTGAGCCCGGTCCTTCGCGCGGTGTCGGCCAGGGCGACGAACACAGGGTGCAACGGCCGGCCGGCAAAGCACTCCTCGAGGCCGCGACGCCATGCGGGCAGGTCTACCGCCGCCGCCGCAGGATCGGCCGCCTCGTCGGCGAGGTCGTCGCTCCAGCGGGCGAAGGCGTAGACGTTGGCCAGATGCTGCCGCAGCCGCGGCGGCACGAGCCGCGTCGCGACCGTGAAATTCTCGTAGTGCTTCCGGGCGACATCGCGGCAGAACGCCTCGGCGGCGGCGAGATCGGCGCCGTCGGGCAGGTCCGCGAGCCGCCATGCCGTCGGGTCGCGTCGGGCTGCCGGGGATGCCCGTTCGGCCGTTGTCTCGACGGCACGACGGACAGAGGCGGAATCGGCGGACATGCTGCAGTTCCGGAATCGCGTGCCCGCAACCATCGGGCGGGATTCTCTGGCCGGCCGCGGGCAGGCTCCGCTACGATGGGGCACATCCAGCATACTGGAGACACCGGCCCCCGGAACACTCGGCATGAAGATCCTCCTCGCCAGCCCGCGCGGCTTCTGCGCGGGCGTCAACATGGCCATCGACACGCTCGAGACGGCCATCCGCCTCCACGGCACTCCCATCTACGTGTTTCACGAGATCGTGCACAACAAGCACGTGGTGGACCGCTTCGTCCGCGAAGGTGCCGTGTTCGTCGACCGCGTGGAAGACGTGCCGGAAGGGGCGGTGCTGCTTTTCTCGGCCCACGGCGTGGCACCCGACGTGCGGCGGGTCGCCATCGACCGGAAGCTGCGTGCCATCGACGCCACCTGCCCGCTCGTGACGAAGGTGCACCTCGAGGCGGTCAAGTACGCCAAGGCCGGCTACCGCATCATGCTCATCGGTCACGAGGGGCACGACGAGGTGATCGGCACGATGGGGCAGGCGCCCGACGCCTTCACGCTCGTGGAGGATGCCGAGGCGGTCGACACGCTGCCGTTCGGGCCCGATGACCGGCTCGCCTACCTCACGCAGACGACCCTCTCGGTCGACGACGCCTCGCGGATCATCAACCGCCTCAAGGCCCGGTTTCCGCAGATCGTCGGCCCGCCGAAGGACGACATCTGCTACGCGACGCAGAACCGTCAGGAGGCAGTGCGTTTGCTCTCCGACGGGGCCGACATCGTCCTGGTCCTAGGGAGCCAGAACAGCTCCAACAGCCAGCGGCTGGCCGAACTCGCCCGGGAGCGGGGCATTCGGGCCCACCTGATCGACGGCGCCAACGAGATCGACCCTGCCTGGTTCAGCGGAACCGAGACCGTCGTGATCACGGCGGGCGCGAGCGCCCCGGAGAGCGTGGTACAGGATTGCGTGAGCTGGCTCAGGGATCGCTACGCCGCGACGGTCGAGGAGCGGACGATCCGCGAGGAGGACGTCTACTTCCCGCTGCCCAAGGAGATTCGCGCCGCCGCCACAGCGGCGAAGCTGCCGATGGCGTGAGGCTGGCACCAGCAGGTCGCCAAGGCTGGCACCGACGGCCAACGGCTTGCCACGACCCCGTTAACGGTCACGCTGCAGGTGCAGCTTCTCGCCGTCTATTGAAGGCCTTGGCCTGAAAAGGCAGCCCACAACGACGCAGCGTGGAGCACGCTGATCACCAGGTTCCACCAGGGCACGGGATTCTTCCTGTCCGCGACGAAGAACAGCGTCAGCATCTTGTAGGCAATCTGGAGCGGCAAGAGCACAACGACGATGCTCATCCGCAGCGGCACGACGACCAAAGCCACGACACTGGCTCCGGCGATTGCCAGATACAGGCACGCCAGGATTCGTCGCGCGGGCGTGTCCGGCCCAAACACGACGTCGAGTTTCGGCAGCATCGAGTCGAGGCTGAACCCTGTCGCAAGACCAAAGAACCCAGCCACAATCACATTGACGACGAGGGACGCCACGATGATCGGCATGACAAGGCTCCCGCTCGACAAGCGAACCACGGCGATCGATGGCTCACGGCCACAACGCCCACCGTCACTCATGCCTCAGCGACATTTCGTGCCATGAAATCCGCGAGCAACCGTGACTCGACGCCTTCCCCGAGAAGTCCCGCGAGCATGCCCGCCTGGTCTGCCGACGATCGATTTTGTCCCAGTTTATACTTGCCCTCGATGCGAGTCATGGGCATCTCGAATCCGACGACGCCGGCCAGCAGCCGCTGACGAAACTCCTCGGGCAGATCGTTCGGCCATGGTGTCTGTCGACCAGACTCATGCTTGTGGACGGTGAGATCCCTTCGGGCCTGCGACGGCTTACGCGTCTGGCCGCCGGGAAGGCGGCCGACGCATTCGAGGCACACCTCGGCTGTGCCTCCGAATGCGAAAGCCCGCAGGGGCCATGGATGGCGCTCGCCTGCGCGCCGCCGCATCCCTTCGGGCCTGCGACGGCTTACGCGTCTGGCCGCCGGGAGGGCGGCCGACGCATTCGAGGCACACCTCGGCTGTGCCTCCGAATGCGAAAGCCCGCAGGGGCCATGGATGGCCCTGCGGGCGCGATATTCAGTGCGTCAGCTTCTTGTGCCGGAAGCGGTGCGGCTCGTCGGCGGCGATGCCCTGCCGCTCGCGGCGGCTCCGCTCGTAGACCTCGAAGTTGCCTTCGCACACGTGGACGTAACCGTCCCCTTCGAAGGCGATGATGTGCGTCGCGAGCCGGTCGAGGAACCAGCGGTCGTGCGTGATCACCACGACGGAGCCCGCGAAGCTCGCGATGCCCTCCTCGAGCGACCGCAGCGTGTCGACGTCGAGGTCGTTGGTGGGCTCGTCGAGCAGGAGCAGGTTGGCGCCGCCCCGGAGCAGCTTCGCCAGGTGCACGCGGTTGCGCTCGCCGCCGGAGAGCGCGCCCACCTTCTTCTGCTGGTCGGGTCCCATGAAGTTGAACTTGGCGACGTAGCTGCGGGCGTTCACGGTCCGCTTGCCGAGATCGATCGTGTCGTGCCCGCCCGAGATCTCCTCGAAGACCGTCTTGTTCGGGTCGAGGGCGTCGCGGTTCTGGTCGACGTAGCCGATGTCGACGGTGGCCCCGACCTTGATGACGCCCGAGTCGGGCTTCTCCTGGCCGACGAGCATGCGAAAGAGCGTGGTCTTGCCGGCCCCGTTGGGGCCGATGATGCCCACGATGCCGCCCGGCGGCAGCCGGAACGACAGGTTCTCGAACAGCAGCTTGTCGCCGAAAGCCTTGGAGATGTTCTCCACGTCTATCACCTGGTCACCGAGCGGGCGGCTGGCCGGGATGAAGATCTCGACCTCCGAATCGCGCACGGCGGCCTGCTCGGCGGCCAGCTTCTCGTAGGCCGACACGCGGGCCTTGCTCTTCGCCTGCCGCGCCTTGGGCGACATGCGGATCCACTCGAGCTCCTTGTCGAGGGTCTTCTGCCGGGCCGAGGCCTGCTTCTCCTCGAGCTCGAGGCGGGCCTTCTTCTGCTGCAGCCACGACGTGTAGTTGCCCTCGAACGGGATGCCGCGGCCGTGGTCCACCTCGAGGATCCACTTGGCGACGTTGTCGAGGAAGTAGCGGTCGTGCGTCACGGCGACGACCGTGCCCGCATACTCCGCGAGGTGCCGCTCCAGCCAGTCGACGCTCTCGGCGTCGAGGTGGTTCGTCGGCTCGTCGAGCAGGAGCAGGTCGGGCTTCTCGAGCAGCAGCTTGCACAGGGCGATCCGGCGCCGCTCGCCGCCGGAGAGATTGGCCACCGCCCAATCGCCGGGAGGCAGGTTCATCGCGTCCATGGCGATCTCCACCTGCCGGTCGAGATCCCAGGCATTCTTCGCGTCGATGAGATCCTGCACGGCGGCCTGCTCGGCGAGCAGCTTCTCCATCGCCTCGGGCTCCATCGGCTCGCCGAGCTTCGCGTTGATCTCCTCGAACCTCGTGAGGATCGCCCGCGTCTTGCCCACGGCGTCCATGACGTTCTCGAACACGGTCTTGGCCGGGTCGAGCTGCGGCTCCTGCTGGAGGTAGCCGACGGTGTAACCGTCAGCGAGGCGGGCTTCGCCATCGAATTCGCGATCGATGCCCGCCATGATCTTCATCAGCGTGCTCTTGCCGGCACCGTTGCGGCCCAGAAGGCCGATCTTCGCGCCGGGATAGAACGCAAGATTGATGTTCTTGAGCAGCTCGCGCTGCCCGAACTTCTTGTTGAGGTCGGTGATCTGGAAGATGAAGGCGGGGCCCATCTGACGCAGGTTCGCTCCGTGACCGAGGGGGGACCGAGGGGGGTGGGGCGGTCGGCATGCCGACCGGCTCGGGCACGGCTCCCTGCGGACGCCGCCTCCGAGCCCCGACAGCTTACCAGCATCGCGGCAGCGCCACGAGTGCGCGGCAGGCGACGTGTCCCTCGTCGCCGCAACGGCGGCCCGCGTGCTCGTTGCAGGCCGCATCGCGATGCACTACCATTTCATTCCCCGCAGCGGCTCGCCGAGCCCGGCCGAGGAAGGAGTGCTTCCATGCCCGATTACACCCATCCCGACGTGCTCGTTTCCACCTCCTGGGTGGCGGAACACCTCACCGACCCGAGTGTCAGGATCGTCGAATCCGACGAGGATCGGGCGCTCTACACCCAAGGCCACATCGCCGGAGCGGTGGAGATCGACTGGCAGGTCGACCTGCAGCACCAGATCTGCCGCGACTACATCGACCGTGCCGCCTTCGAGAAGCTCTGTGCGGAGCGGGGCATCTCCAACGACACGACGGTGGTCTTCTACGGCGACAAGAGCAACTGGTGGGCCTGCTACGCCTTCTGGGTGTTCAAGCTCTACGGCCACAAGGACTGCCGCATCATGAACGGCGGCCGCAAGCGCTGGGAGCTCGACGGGCGGACCTGGTCGAACGACCGGGTGAGCTATCCCCGCTGCCACTACACGGCGACCGAGCAGGACGGCTCGATCCGTGCCCTGCGCGACGAGGTGCTCAAGCACCAGCGGGCAGGCAAGCAGATGCTCGACGTGCGGTCGCCCGAGGAATATCGCGGCGAACGGACGCACATGCCCGACTATCCCAACGAAGGGGCCGTCCGCGGCGGGCACATTCCGGGCGCCGTCAACGTGCCCTGGCCGATGAACTGCAACGACGACGGCACCTTCAAGACCGCGAAGGAACTCGAGAAGCTCTATGTCCGCGAGCTGAAGATGAAGCGTCGTTCGCCGACGGTGGCCTACTGCAGGATCGGCGAGCGGTCGAGCCTGACCTGGTTCGTGCTCACCTACCTGCTCGGCTTCGGCAAGGTGAAGAATTACGACGGTTCGTGGCTCGAGTGGGGCAACTGCGTCGGCGTGCCGATCGTGAAGGGTGCCGCCCCCGGCGGGGCCGCGACGGCGGCCGTCGGCAGCGCCGCGCCCCAGGCCTCGTGACGCCGTCGGACGGCCCTCGGCCGCACACCTCATGAACGCCGTCCAGGATCGCCTCGGCGCGATCATCGCCGAGTTCGCCGATCTCGACGGTCGCGAGAAGCTGGAACTGCTCCTCGACTTCGCCGCCGGACTTGCGCCGCTGCCGGCGGAGTACCAGGCCCGCAAGGAGACGGAGGACCGGCGCGTGCACGAGTGCCAGACTCCTGTGTTCCTCTGGACGGAGGTGACCGACGGCAACGCGAAAATCGTGGCGGAGGTGGCGCCAGAGGCGCCGACCGTGAAGGGGTTCGTGGCGATCCTCGCCGACGCGGTCAACGGCCGGCCGGTGCAGGAGGCGGCGACCCTCCCGGACGACATGCTCGAGCGCATGGGCCTGGCCGACGTGCTGGGCATCCTGCGGTCGCGCGGCCTGCGGGCGATCCTCGCCCGCGTGCGGCGGGAACTGGCGGCGCAGGCGTGAGGAGCACGATGGCGATCGAGACACGGCGGGTCGGGGATGGACGAGGGGCCGGCGGCGGCATGCGGCCGATGGCTGGCCGGTGGGGAATGTGTGCGACAGGAAAGGCAGGGCTGACGTGACGGGTTCAACGCAGGGAATGCGGGTCGTGGCGGGCATCGATCTGGGTGGCACCGCGATCAACTACACGTTCCTCGACCAGCAGGGACAGTTCCTCATCAAGGGCCTCTGCGAGCATCCGGCCCGGAGCGTCGAGGGCCCCGATGTCTGCCTGTCGCAGATCACCGACGGCCTGGCCACGGCGGCCGCGCAGGCGGGCGTGCGGCTCGAGGACGTCGTCGCCGCGGGCCTCGACACGCCCGGACCTGCCAGCGCCTCGGGCGTGCTCAGCCGGCGGGGCTCGACAAACTTCGTGCACCCGCAGTGGGCGGGCTACGACATCCGCGCAGGCCTCGAGCAGCGGCTTGGCCGCCCGGTCACCTACTTGAACGACGGCAACGCCGCGGCCCTGTGGGGCCACGTGGCCATCTTCGGCTCCCACAACAGGGCGACGAGCCTGTCGGCGATCATCGGGACGGGCCTCGGTGGCGGCGTGATCACCGGCGGCGAGGTGGTCACGGGCCGCAACGGCTTCGGCGGCGAGCTGGGCCACGTGCTGATCCCCTACCACCAGATTCCTGGGATCGAAGGGATCACGCCCAGCTGCAACTGCGGCCGCACGGGCGACCTCGAGTCGCTCTGCTCGCTGACCGCCATCCGCCGTACGCTCCTGCCGCACTTCCTGGCGAAGCAGCCGGGGCACGAGCTCGCCGGCGGCGACGTCGCCGAGGCAGCCAAGCGTGTCCGCGGGCTCGCCGAACGGGGCGACGAGATGTGCCGGAGCATCTTCCGCGTGCAGGCGCGGGCGCTGGGGCTCTTCTTCGACGAGATGATCAACGTCTTCGATCCCGACGCACTGCTCGTGGGCGGCGGCGCGGTGGAGACCTCGGAGGAGTTCCGCCGCTGGTTCGTGGACGAGATCCGCGCCGGCATGCCGACCCAGCGGGAGGAACAGGCCGGCATCCCGATCCACGTGATCTCCGACGGCGACACGGCCGGCGCCCGGGGCGCCGCCCTCGACGCGGCCCGCGTCGCCCGCGAACGCGGGCTGTGAGCACGCGCCCCGCGGCGACTGCTCACGCCACGCGGTCGAGGATCGGCAGCGACGGCAGCCCGTTGGCCGCGAGCTGCGGTGCGGGGGAGGGGGGCGGCGACGCTTCGGGCCGCGACGCCGGGGGCCCCAGCAGCATGAGGCGGGCCGTGGCGAGCAGCCCGCCCACCGACGCGAAGGTCGCCTCCACGGCCGCTGGCTCGTAGCCGCAGTGCACCATGCAGTCCTGGCACTTGGGATTGCCGCTGGCCCTGCCGTAGGCATCCCAGTCTGTCTGCTCCATCAGTTCGGCGAAGCTGGCCGCGTAGCCCTCGTCGAGCAGGTAGCAGGGCCGCTGCCAGCCGAAGAGGTTGTAGGTGGGCGTTCCCCAGGGGCGGCACTCGAGGCTCCACGCCCCCTTCAGAAATTCGAGAAACACCGGCGACTGGTTGAATTTCCAGCGGGCGGGGGCCCGGTCGAGGATCCTCCGGAACAGCGACTGGCTGCGTTCGCGCCGCAGGAAGTGCTCCTGATCAGGCGCCTTCGAGTAGGAATACCCCGGGGAGATCATCATCCCCTCCACTCCCAGCCCCATCACCTCGTCGAAGAAGCGGCGGTAGCGCTCCGGGTCGGCGTCGCTGAAGAGCGTGGAGTTGGTCGTGACGCGGAAGCCCGCCTTGCGGGCCGCGCGGATCGCCGACACCGCCGTGTCGAACACGCCCGCGCGGCACACCGCATGATCGTGCTCCTCGCGCGGTCCGTCGAGATGGACGGAAAACGCGAGGTACGGCGACGGCGTGAAGTACGGAAGCATCTCCTCGAGCTTCAGCGCGTTGGTGCAGAGGTAAAGATACTTTCTCCGCGCCACGATGCCGGCCACGATCTGCTCGATCTGCGGATGCAGCAGTGGCTCGCCGCCGGGGATCGACACGATCGGCGCACCGCACTCGTCGACCGCACGGAAGCACTGCTCCGGGGTGAGGTGCGACCGCAGAACCTCCGTCGGATGCTGGATCTTCCCGCAGCCCCCGCAGGCAAGGTTGCAGCGAAAGAGCGGCTCCAGCATCAGCACCAACGGATAGCGTTGGTTGCCCCGCAGCCGCTGCACGGCGAGGTGCCGCAGCACGGAGATCATCTGGCCGACGGGCACACTCATGCGACGCGCTCCGTGGCGACCCGCTGGACGCGGGCGGCCTGCGCGAACCTGGCCAGCGCCATGAGCGGAAAGTAGATCGGATAGTAGTGGTAGCGCAGGTAGAACACCTTCGGAAACCCGGTGCCAGTGAACTCGCGTTCGTCCCACGAACCGTCGGCGACCTGCCGGGATGCGAGCCACTGGGCGGCGCGGCGGGCCTCCCACGAACCGTGCCTGCCGGCGGCGATCAGCCCCGCCAGCGCCCATGCCGTCTGCGATGCGGTCGGGGTGCCGCGGCCCGCCAGCGACTCGTCCGCGTAGCTCTCGGGCGTCTCGCCCCAGCCGCCGCAGGACTGCTGGTGGCGGCAGATCCAGTCCGCCCCGGCACGCACAGCCGGGTCATCGGCCGCGATTCCCACCGCGCGGAGCCCCTCGATCGCCTGCCAGGTGCCGTAGATGTAGTTGACGCCCCAGCGGCCGAACCAGCTGCCGTCGGGCCGCTGGCTGGCACGCAGGTAGGCGATGCCGCGAGCGACCGCAGGGTGGCCGGCCCGCATGCCGAGCCTGCCGAGCGCCTCGAGCACGCGGCCGGCGAGGTCGGGAGAGCTGGGGTCGATCATCGCGTTGTGATCGGCGAACGGCACCTTGCAGAGAATCTCCATGTTGTTGTCGCGGTCGAAGGCGCCCCAGCCTCCGTCCGAGCTCTGCATCGATTCCAGCCAGGCCACTGCCCGGCCGATCGCCACCGCGACCCGCGCGCGGCGCGGATCCCTGCCCGCATCGGCCTCCTCGCCGCGCCAGGTGGCGAGAGCGATCAGCACCATCGCGGTGTCGTCGACATCGGGATAGAAGCGGTTGGCGTACTGGAAGCACCAGCCGGAGGGCTCCACCGCGCTGCCCGGCCGCTTCCAATCGCCCCCCTGGCGGATCTCGCGGTCGAGGAGCCAGTCGACGGCCGCCTCCAGCGGGCCGTCCAGCCGCTCGGCCCGCCCGACACCAGCCGTCATCGACTGACGCGACGCCCGCACGGCCGTCCGGGCGTCCGCGACGGCCCGCAGCGACAGCGCCGTGTCCCAGACGGGAGAGCGGCAGGGCTCGAGCCTGACGGAACCGTCGTCCTGCGGCTCGACCAGCCGGCCGAGCTGCCGCCAGCACTCCTCGACCTCGGGCGAGTCGTCGGCACATCCCATCGCCCGCAGGGCCACGATGCTCCACACGATCGGCGGGAAGATGGCGCCGAGGCCGTCGCTGCCGTCGAACCTGTCGAGCATCCACCGCCGGCAGGCGACAACTGCCCGCCGACGCAGCGGACGGATGCCGACCGCGTCGCAGGCCTTGAGGAGGCGATCCACACCGTGAAAGAACAGGTCCCAGCCGCCGGACGCGACGCGGCGGGGCCGCTCGCCTGACGGCGGGAAGAGCTCGGCGATCCCGCTGTCGGCCGGAATGCGGCGGACCGGCTTACAGGCCCAGATCAGCGACAGCGGCACGATCATCGTCCGCGACCATGCCGACACGCGGCTGAGATTCACCGGAAACCAGTCGGGCAGGAGCACCATCTCCGGGGGCACGGCCGGACAGTCGTCGTAGGACATCTGCCCAAGCAGCGCGAGGTAGAACCGCGTGAAGCTGTTGACCGCCCAGGGGCCACCGGCCTCGTGGATCGCGCGGCGGGCGCGGCGAAGAGGCTCCGAATCGGGATCGTGGCCGGTGATCTTGAGGGCGAAATACGCCTTCACACTGGCGCTGACATCCACGGGGCCGCCCGGATGGATGGCCCAGCCGCCGCCGGGAAGCTGCTCCTGCAGGATGCGGCGGGCCGCCCCCGCGATCTCCGGCTGACCGAGCCTGCCAGCCCAGGTGAGGATCAGGATGTATTCGCTCTCGAGGATCGTGTCTCCCTCGAGGGGGCCGCGCCAATGCCCGTCGGCGTGCTGCCGCCCGAGAAGCCAGGAGCAGGTGGCGTCCACGGCGTCGAGGGTCTGTTCGTCACCCTCATCTCCCGCATCCCGCCGCATGCCACCCCTCGCGGACACGACGGCAGCCGCCACGGGGCCGTCGGCATCGATGGTGGCGCTTCCAGAATCGGGCCGCAGTCCGGTGAGGCTCATGAACACGTCCCTGTTGCGCGGGTGGCGGCGATCCATCGCCGCAGGTCCGGGGCACACGACGAGGGAGAATAGAGAACGGCGAGAATGCCAACAAGCGCGAAACGGCAGGTTTTGGGCTGGGGCGCGACCACCGCCCAGGGCCAGCCGGGCTTCGCGGCGGAGACTGGCGAGAATGGGCAGACTTTGCCGCGACTCAGCCGGCCGGCGCCGCCGAGGCGGCCGGAAGGGCCTCCGGGAGACGTACGAGCAGCCTCGTCCCCTGGCCGGGCCGGGAATCGATCACGACGTCGCCGCCGCTCGATTCGACAAGCCGCCACGCCTTGGGCAGCCCCATCCCGGCGCCTCGGCCCGCCTCGCGACCGCTATAGAAAGGGTCGAACGCCCGCTTCACCTGCTCGAGCGTCATGCCTCGCCCCGTGTCCTCGACGCTCACCTGGCAGTCGCCGCCATGCCCGCCGCCGCCGTGCGTCACCCGCACGACCACGCGGCCCCCGGCCGACGCCGCCTCGATCGCGTTGACCAGCAGGGCCCGCAGCGCCTCCTCGACCTGCACGCGATCGACGAGCACCGCCTGCGGCGCGGGCAGCGGACTGTATTCCAGCCGCACGCCGGCAGCCGTGGCCTGGACGCGGACGGCCTCGATGGCGGCAGCCACGATCCCGCCCACGTCGACCGGCTCGCGGCGCGGCTTCGGCGGCCGCGCGAAGACCATCATGCCGCCGATCATGTCGCGGGCGCGGAACGACTGGTCCACGATGGTCGAGAGCCTGCGCCGGCGTTCCGGATCGCGCTCCTCCAGAAGCAGCGACTGCGCCCGCGTGGCGATGTTGGCCAGCGGGTTGTTGATCTCGTGGCCGGCACCGTATGCCAGTTCTCGCATCGACTCGATCCGTGCGACGGCCACAGCCCGCTCGAAATCCTGCCGCAGCCTCGCGTCTGCGACAGCCACACGGAGTGCTTCGCGGAGCAGCACCGCCTCCGGCGGCGGGCCGGCCCCACCCGCCACCCCTGCCACTCCCAGCGCCCGTTCGTCGCCGGGCAGCACGAGGCAGGCGGCAAGCACGCCGACGGAATCGTCATCGAACCCCGACGGCCCCTGCTTGAGCCGCTCGAGCCACGCCGCGCACCCTGCCACCGGCACGCCGGAGAGCAGCGCATCGAGGCTGCGGGAGACCGTACCGGATGCGGGCGGCGGGGAGGCGCCACCCGCGCAGGCCAGCACCGCATGGGCGAGCTCGAGGCAGTCGCGACGCCCCAGCGGCAGCACAGCATCGGGCAGCGCCGGCCCCGCGGCGAACGCCAGCCAAGCAACTGGGTGCCCCGCCGGGCCTGCGGCCCCATGCTCCGGATGGTCGGTCGCACGCTGGTCGGTCACCGGCAACGCCCTCTAGAGCAACGAATCAGCAACGGCAACGCGAGCGGCATGGAGAGATGGACGAAAAAAAGGGCGGCAGCGCCGGACCGTGCCCGGCGCTGCCGCCTCCATGCGTGCGATCGCTTCCGCGACCATTGGCTTCGCAAAGTGCCTCAGGAACCGGCGGCCACCGACTCGATGTCGAGAAGGCTGCAGATCCGGTCGACGAGCACCTCGGCCTCGAACGGCTTCTGCAGGAACTCGTTCGCTCCCGAAGCCTTGAGGTCCTCGATCTTGTCGGGCTCACACATGCCGGAGATGCAGATGATCCGCACCTCGTCCATCGTGGAGTCGCTCCGCACCCGCTGGCAGACTTCCTTGCCGTTGATGTCCGGCAGCATGACGTCGAGCACGATGAGGTCGGGACGGTAGTCCTTCACCATCATCCCGGCGTCGAACCCGTTGTTGACACTGCGGGTCTCGAACCGGCCGTCGCGCTCCAGCACGTCGGTGATCAGGTCGACGAGGTCCTGGTCGTCGTCGACGACGAGAATCTTCCGCCGACCGCTCTCGAGCGCATCGGTGGGGATGCCGTTGTCCCGCATGAACAGGAACAGCTGATCACGGGGAATCCTCCGGAACCGGCTGCCCGGCACCCGGAACCCCTTCAACTGACCGGAGTCGAAGCAGCGAATGATCGTCTGCTGACTCACCTTGCAGATCTTGGCGGCTTCGCCGGTTGTGTACACGGTCTTCTGCATGTGCCTTACCACCCTCTCCCTAGCCGTGGTAGCAGCTAGTCAAAACGGAACCCGGGGACTGACTCGTTCCGAAACAATCGTCCCAAAAAGTCAACCCCGAGCGCCTAGGCCTCCTGGTTGCCGTAACGCCCGCAATCCCTCGCGAATGTCGCCATGACGCCCCCGACCGCCGAAACAGCCGGAAACACCATGACTGTGACCGAATCGTGCCAAGAGAGGCAGCGAGGGGCGGGACTCCGATTCCCGAACGGCCACCTGGCTTACCATCCTTGCCACGCACGCAACTCTAGCGGCATCTTGCGTAGTGAGTCAAGATCGTCGTAGTCGTCGCAAACGGCTTGTGCGCAAGAGCTTGGGCAATGCCCCCTGTGTCGCCGAAATTTCTTTCGGCCGCCAGGCTTCTGGCCGGCGGCGCAACCTCCGTGGCCTGCGTCGCCTTCGTCCGGCCGCCTGCCGCCGGCATCAGAACTGGCCGCCGGCATCAGGCCTGGGGTGCGACGACCTCGAGAAGCTCGACCGCGGGCCGGCCGTTGAGAAGGATGTCGGCCACCCTCCCGTAGACCGGCGCTGCGCGAGCCGTCGCCTTGCCGAACAGGCCGGCGAGGTGAGGACCGGGAGCGATCTCCAGCAGGGACACTGCGTGCACCTCGCGGAGGATCCCGGCGTCGATGAGGATGCGGCCGAGGGGCCGCCGGCCGTCGCGAATCGCACGCGCCGTCCGTGGATCGACGCTCCGCAGGTCGATCCGCACGATGCCGTGCTGCACGACCCTGCCGGGGGGCGACTCGAGGAGGATTTCCCGGGCATACCAGGCTGCATTCCCGGCCGCCTCCTGATCATCGGCCCGCCCCACGACCCGCAGGTGGACCGGGCCGCCGTGAAACCGCTCCATCGCGACCGTCATGTGGCTGCGATGGTCGAGGAGCTGCCGCGCGGGCTGCGGCACATCCGCCACCGGCACGCCACGGATTCCGCCGAACTCCTCCGGCGTGCAGAACAGCCGCACAAGGGCCATGGCGCGGTCCTCGGGCTCGCAACTCGAAGGCTCGACTGGCATGACGGTCCGCCGTAGGGGGCTCACGGCCGGCGCAGCGTGCCGCGGCCTGGGACCGGATTTTCAGTCGGGACCGCGACGACGGCAAGGCTTAGGCGTCGCACGCGGCCGTAGCCGGCTCCGGGACCGCCAGGTCGAGCAGGAATTCGAGCACTTCCCGCAACCGACGGCCGCGGCAGCTGGCGGCGGCAGCTGCCGCCAGGGACCGCTGCTCGGTGACGATTCGCGAGGCCCGCTCGAACACACCGGCGATCTGGTAGAGCCGCCTCGCCTCGGCCACAGCCGCGGCGACGTCCGCGTCAGCGGCCGCCGGCCGGCCAGCGGCCCGGGCCACATCGCGCAAACGCGCCCCATCGGCCTCCGTGAGCTTCTCCATCGCCAATGCCCACATGACCGTGGGGCGGCCGCCGAGCAGGTCGCCGGCGGCGCGGCGGTCGTTCTCGAAATCACCGTTCCAGTCCTTGAGGTCGTTGAGCACCTGGAACCCGGTCCCGACGTGCAGCGAGTAGGCGCCGATCGCGCCGGCCCGGGACGGCTCGACTCCGGCCAGACGGATGCCCATCGCCAGCGCCGCCTCGAACGCCGGCGAGGTCTTCAGCCCGTAGATCGCGAGCGCCTCGTCCGGCAGCAACCCCTTGTCGCCTCCATCCCGCCAGGCCAACTCGGCCCCCTGGCCCTGCGCGAGCCGCAGGTGGGCGTCGGCCAGGATGGCGACCACGTCCCGCAGCGTGTCCGACGCGACTCCCGGCAGCGCCGCCACGAGCCTGTAGCCGAGCCCGACCAGGTAGTCGCCGGCATTGATCGCCGCAGGAATGCCCCGCTCCATGTGCAGCGTGGGCCGTCCGTAGCGCATCTCGTCACCGTCCTCGATGTCGTCGTGGACGAGGGACGCCTTGTGAAACACCTCGATCGCAACCGCCGCGGCCCGCACCGCGTCGCGACTGCCGTCCGCGACGGACCGGCCCGCGGGTGGCGCGTCCCGATCGGCGAGCACGGCGTCGTGGGCCGCGAGACAGATGAACGGCCGGAGGAACTTGCCGCCGCGGACGAGGAACTCGCCGCCCATGGCAGCGGTGGCCTCCAGCGGAGGCACCCGCCGGGCCGCGGGCGTCAGGCCGCCGAACACCGGACCGAAAACCGGCCCGATCGCCAGTCGATCAGCCATGTCCGCCAGCCGTTCGGCGGTGAACATGCCCGCGGCCTCGTGCAAGAGCGGCAGATAGTCGCCGACCGGGGCGGCTTCTCCTCCCGCCACGCCGAGCAGTCGCAGCACCCAGTCGACGTCGATCGCCGCAGCAGCCATCGCGGCCCCGCAGCCCCGGCCCTCGCGGTGGCTGGCCTCGGACGTCACCGCCGCCGACAGCCCGTCCTGACCGGGGCGACCGGCCTCCCTGGCCGGTGCGGACCGTGGGGCCGGCTCGAACGGCACTGCAGCGATCGGCAGTGCGAACGCCGGGAGCATGCCGAATGCTTTTTCAAGGTCGGAGAGCCTCGCGATGCCGAGCACACCGTCGTACTGGCCGGTCATGAGCCCGCCGATGCCGGCCACGGCCCGCCCCACCGGCTCCACGACCCAGCCCACGTCCCGCGCCGCCGCCCAGATCGTGGCGATGCCGCAATCGGGGCCGCAGACGAGCGGCACACCCGGTGATCTGGATGCGTCGGCCGGCGGTTCGTCGGAGCGGCCGCTATCGGCCCACGCCGATGTGTCCAGGGCAGCCGTCGCGCACGGACAGTCGGGCAGAAGCAGGAGCCGCCGCCCTGCCGACGTGACCGCGAGGCGATCCCGCCAGAACTCGGAAACGATCGTGACCATCGTCCAGCCGACATGCTCCGGAGCCGCCTGCGCCCGCTGCACGAGCGTCTCCGCCACGCCGCGCAGGCCGGCGGCGGTCCGCACCTCGGCCGGGGCACCCCCGGCTCGCCACGCCGACACCAGGTCGGCCGCCATGGCCCGCAGACGATCGCGGACCGCACGGCTGGCCGGGCACCTCATGGTTTCGCTCGCGGACCGGCCGTTCGTCCGCTGGCCCTCCGCCGCACGAGCGGCACGCTGAGACCCGTTGTCGGTGGCGACGGGCGTCTGTTGCACGGCAAGTCTCCTGTTCGGCGGCGTGGCCGCAGGCCAATCGAGGCCGCGGACCTCTCAGCCACGCTCTGAAAAAGGCACTGCGGGGGAAAAACAACCCTCTCCCAAAAACCGCACCGCGGGCCGCCGGCTAACCGGCCCAAGAGGCTGTATTCTTGGCCCGCTGGCCGGCCAGACTATGCCCGAAACAGCGACCGGACGAAAAGCCGGTTTTGGCGTTCCCTGGGCGTTCCCTGGGCGTCCTCTCTTGAGGTTCTCCCCAGAGGCTCTCCCCGGGGCCCAGCACCCCGACCAGCGTCTACAGCGGGGCCGGGTCGAAGAACCGCGGCAGCAGGGCGTCGACCTCCAGCAGCCCGCGGCGGGACAGCACCGGCACCGGCGTCACGGCCTCGAGATAGCCCTCTGCCTCCAACGCCCGCCACCGATCGGCCCATTCCGCCAGCGGATCGACGCCGAACTTCCGTGTCAGCCGCGCCACATCGAGCCGGCCACGCTTGAGCCCCAGCACGGTCTCCCGGATGAGCAGCTCGCGCGGGGTCGGCACCAGCCCCCGGTGGATCGGCAGCCGCCCCGCCTCGACGGCCGACAGGTAGTCGTCCCAGTGCGTCGCGTTCTGGTAGTGGATGCCGGAAAGATGACCGAAGCTCGCGACGCCAAGGGCGACCAGGTCGCTCCCCTCCCAGAGCATGTCCCGGTAGCGGAAGTGGACGCGGGCGGGATCGCGGACGAGCGTATAGCCGCTGGAGATCGCATAGCCCTTCTCGAGGCAGCGGCTGAACGCCCAGTCGACCCACGCCCGCTTCGTCGGCCAGTCGGCCACCGGCGTCTGGCCGCCCCCCTCCCGTGCGTCCTTGACGAACACGGTGTTGTACGGCAGTTCCATCTGGTAGATCGTGATGCTGTCGGGCTCGAGATCGAGCGTCTTCTCGACGGTCGCCCGCCACGACTCGAACGTGTCGCCCACCATGCCGGCGATCAAGTCGACGTTGGTGCTCGGAAATCCGGCGTCCTTGATCCAGCCCCAGGCCCGGAGAATCTCGGCGGAGAGGTGGGCCCTGCCGTTCGCCTCGAGCACGTCGTCGGCGAAGTTCTCGACGCCGAGCGAGATCCGCGTCATGCCGAGCGCCCTGAGCGCCCGCACCTTCGGCTCGGAGAGCGTGCCGGGCTCGCACTCGAAGGTCACCTCCTCGGCGTCCTGCCAGCCGAAGCTCTCGTGCAGTCCGGCCACGAGCCGCTCGAGCTGCTTGACGGAGAGGAACGACGGCGTGCCGCCGCCGAAGTAGACGTAGCGGAGCGTCCGCCCGGCGACCGCGGGTCGGGCCGCCGCCGTCGCCGCCTCACGGGCCAAGGCGAGCGAGTAGCGTTCGACATCGGCCGCATTGACGTCGGTGTAGACGCGGAAGTAGCAGAACTTGCACCGCTTGCGGCAGAACGGCACATGCAGGTAGAGGCCCAGCGGAACGGCAGCCGGCGGGGCGTCGAACGCGGCGAGGACCCGCGGCACGGCGGCCTCGTTCCACCGCGAGAACGGCGGATAGTTGCTGACGAAATAGCTGCCCGGTTCGGTCGCTGTGCTCGTCACTGTGGTCGTCACTTTGCTTTTGGCGACGCCGCCCGCCGCGCCCGCGAGGCATGCCGGAGCGGCGTTGGCCGGGCTACAGCCCGCGGGCGGCGAGGAGGTCGTCGAAGTCTCGCAGGTGGTAGGCCACCTTGGCCTTGTCCAGCACCCTGCACAGCGACCGCAGTGCGATCCCCATGCCGTCGGGCCCGCTCGTGCCGCCGAACTGCCCGCCGCCGCGGACGTGCGGCTCGAGGTCGAGGAACACGCCCGGAATGCCCCGGCGCTCCAGCTTCTTCGTGAGCGCCGGCAGCATGCCGCGAAGGTCGGCGAGGATCCGGTCGTGGCCGCCAGCCCCCCGGTCGGCCGGCACGAAATTCTTGAGCATGTGCTCGTCGACGTGCCTGCCGATGGCCTTGGACGACACCTTCCGGTAGTCCTTGATGTGGACCCACCCCAGCCCCGGCTTCATCACCTCCCACTGGTGGTAGACCTGGGCGGTGGAGAAGCCCTGCGCCACGAGGTTGGCGGCGTCGAACACGAGCACGAGCCCGGGGTGGTTCACGCGGCGGTGGATCTCCGCCAGCAGGTCGCCCGTCTGGCCGACGAGGTTCGCCTCGACCTCGAGGCCGAACGTGAGGTCGGAACGGTGGCAGGCCTCGGCGATCCGGCCGATGCGCTCGACGGCCTCCTCGAGGTAGGCCTCCGGCTTCTCGCCCTTCGGGGGATAGAACGAAAACCCGCGGATCAGCTTCGTCTCGAAGGCGTGGGCCAGTTCGCAGGCCTTGGCCACGTCCTTGGCGAGATACTGCTTGAACGGCACGTAGGCGTTCTTGGTGCCGTCGGGCTTGTCGACGAGCTTCACCTTGCCGATGGGCGACGCGATCGACGCGACGTTGAGCCCGTATTCGTCCTCGAGGTGCCGAACCTTCTGGATCTCGGCGACCGACAGCTTCATCACGTTCTTGACGCCCTTGCCGACGTCGATGAAGCGGATGCTGTAGTACTCCAGTCCGATCGCGGCCAGCGCC
This sequence comes from Pirellulales bacterium, assembly GCA_044370415.1. Lineage (GTDB taxonomy): Bacteria > Planctomycetota > Planctomycetia > Pirellulales > UBA1268 > CAMCQY01. Next base: position 5,874 of record JBILVO010000047.1, on the reverse strand, counting down.
GCGAACTGCTCGACGGCGGTGAGGTGGAACGCCGACTCGTCGGCGAGGGCGGAGAGGAGGACGCGGGAGGAGCCGGACGGGGTGCGGGCCATGGCGGAATGGGAACTCCGGGACTTTGGATCTCGAACGTGCCGCGATTGTGACTCCGCGGCGGCGCGATGGAAAGGGCGCCGCCGTGGTGCCGCGCGGCCTGGCAGGAGCCCGGCACGCGGTTCGCAGAAGACCGGCGCCGGTTCAGGCGGTCGGGGGCAGGGGATCGCCGGCGGGGTGCGACACGACGATCCGCGACGAAATCCCGCCGCGGGGTGTGAAGCTCGCGACGAGGGTCATCCGCCGCGGCCGCAGGACCGCCACGAGGTCGTCGAGGATCCGGTTGGTGACGTTCTCGTAGAAAATTCCCTCGTTGCGGAACGCCTGCAGGTACAATTTGAGGCTCTTCAGCTCGACGATGGAGCCGTCCGGAACGTAACGAAACGTCAGCGTGCCGAAATCGGGCTGGCCGGTCTTCGGGCAGACCGACGTGAACTCCGGGCAGACGATCTCGACGAGGTAGTCGCGTCCGGGAGACTGGTTGGGAAAGACCTCGAGCTGGTCGCGCGAGGGACGGACGTGCGTGGCGGCGTTGCTCATGATGAACATCAGTCTGCCATGAATCCGCCCGCTCGGAAAGACGCTCGCGGCCGCTCCGCCGTCGTCCTGCTCTCGGGCGGGCTCGACTCGGCGACCGCGGCCGCCTGGGCGGCCGGCGCGGGCTACCGCCTCTCGGCCCTGTCGATCGACTACGGCCAGCGGCACCGCGTCGAACTCGACGCGGCGCGGGCCGTGGCGGCGGCGCTCGGGATCGAGGACCACGTCGTCCTCGCCATCGATCTGGCGGCGTTCGGCGCGAGCGCCCTGGTCGATCGGGATGCGACGGTGCCGAAGGGACGTGCCGACGCGGAGATCGGCAGCGGCATCCCCGTGACCTACGTGCCGGCCCGCAACACCGTCTTCCTCTCGCTGGCGCTCGCCATGGCCGAGGCCCGCGCCGCCGACGCGATCGTGCTCGGCGTGAACGCGATCGACTACAGCGGCTATCCCGACTGCCGTCCAGAGTTTCTCGCGGCGTTCGCCGAGGTCGCGAGGCTGGGCACGAAGGTGGGCGTCGAGGGGCGGCCGATCCGCCTGGAGGCGCCGCTCGTGACCCTCACGAAGGCCGAGATCATCGGGCTGGGGCTGTCGCTGGGGCTCGACTACGGCCTGACGACAAGCTGCTACGACCCCGACGCCGACGGCCGGCCCTGCGGCGCGTGCGATTCCTGCCGGCTGCGGGCCGCCGGATTCGCGGCGGCGCGGGCCGTCGATCCGCGTTCCTCCCGCTGACGCCTCTCCACGACCGCCGCCGATGCGCATCGCCGAAATCTACGCGTCGCTCCAGGGGGAGGGCCTGCTCGCGGGCACGGCCAGCAGCTTCGTCCGCACGAGCGGCTGCAACCTCCGCTGCCATTGGTGCGACACGCCGTTCACGTCGTGGGAGCCGACCGGCGAATGGCGGGCCGCGGCCGACGTCGCCGCCGACGCGCTGGCGCTGGGGCGGCGGCACGTTGTGATCACCGGCGGCGAGCCGCTCCTGGCGGCCGACCTGCCCGATCTGTGCCGCCTGCTCCGCGACGCGGGCCTGCACGTCACGCTCGAGACGGCCGGCACCGTGCCGTCGCCGGCCGCGGCGGATCTCATGTCGATCAGCCCCAAGCTGGCGTCGTCGGGGCCGCCCGCAGCCACACCAGGCGGCTGGGCCGCCAGGCACGCCGCCGCGAGACGCCGCGACGACGTCGTCCTCGCGCTCATGCAGGCCGCCGCCTACCAGCTCAAGTTCGTCGTCGACACCCGCGCCGACCTGGCGGAGGCCGACGCCTGGATCGCCGACCTGGCGGCCGCGCTGCCCGGGGGCGTCGACCGCAGCCGCATTTTCCTCATGCCCCAAGGCCGCTCGCCGGAGGAGCTTGCCACGACCATGCGGTGGCTCGCGGCCGAGTGCCGCTCCCGCGGCGTCCACCTGGGGCACCGGCACCACATCGAGTGGTTCGGACACACACGCGGCACGTGACCGGCCCGCGGGCCACAGCTGCCTGGCGCAGCCTCGCAGGCCGCGGATAAAGTCATCCGCCGCTGGAGGCGGCGGCGGCGAGTGCCGAAAAACCTCGGCTTTTTTGCCGCTCGCTCTCGTGGAAAAAGGCCAGGGAGGGCTTTTTCCACAGCCAGCTAGGAGGCCGCCTCCCTCGGCGGCGCGTGGCCGCGCGGCCCGAAGGCGAGCACCGTCGCCGCGCCGGCCGCGACCACGAGCAAGCCCGCAAGGAAGAACGGGCTCATCGATTCAGGTTTCGTGTCGGCCATGACGATCGTCGTGAGCGTGTTGATCACGGGAGCGCAGCCGAACACGACCGGCATCACGGTGAAGGGCTTGCCGCCACAGGCGAACGCGAGGATCGTGCCAAGCGCCCCAAGCGCCCCCAGCGATCCGGCGGCCAGGCTCCACACGAGGCCGTCGACGTGCCAGGCTCCACGATCGCCCGTGGGCCCAAGCAGGGCCAGCGGCACGAGCACGGCGATCAGGAAGTAGGAGACGCCGATGCAGATGAGCGGCCGCAGCCGGCTGCCGCCCATCGCCACCTGCCCCTTGTGGAGCACGGGCCCGTAGGCGCCCCACGACAGCATCGCCATCGCCGCCGAGAGGAGCACGCCGAGGAAATTCTCCGCCGTGCGCTCGACCTTTCTCTCCACCGACACCGCGGCCTCCGTGGCCTCCGTCGCGGCGGCGGCCGCCTTGGCTGGGGGCGTGTGTGCCGGGGTCTGCGGCTTGAAGATGAGCACCGTGGCGGCGCCGGTGATCACGAGGATCAGGCCCGCCAGGAACGGCGCCCTGAGCTGGTCGAAGGCGCGGTTCATGGTGGCGTTGAGGAGCGTGTTGACCACCGGCGCGCCGCCGAAGACCAGCGGCATCACGTAGACCGCCTGACCACCGAAGACCCGCAGGGCGAGAATCACCCCGAGCGCTCCCAGAGCACCGGCCGCGCCTGCCACCAGGCTCCAGAGCACTCCGGTGCGTGTCCACCGGCCCTTCTCCCCGCCGCGCGCGAGAATCGCCGAGGGGACGACGATGGCGATCCCGAAGTAGGCGAGCCCCACGCACATGAACGCCCGCAGCGCCGAGCCGAGCAGCCCGCTGCCGACGTGCAGCACCGGGCCGTAGACGCCCCAGCAGAAGGCGGTCAGTGCGATCGCCGCGAGCATTCCCAGAAACTGGAACATCGATCATTCTCCAAGGCGGGTGGGAGGGCGGGCTCCGAACACCATACCTGATCGGTGCACCGCGATCGATGCACCGTGGACCAATCGGGACCAATACCACCGACCGGGACCGATCGGCAGCCGAAGCCCCGTCAGGCGACCCGTCCGCGGGCCGCGCCCACATGCACCAGCGAGAGCATCGCGGCGCCGACGTCGTCGACGGTGAGCAGCCGCATGCAGTCGTGATGGCCGAGCGGGCAGACCCGCTTGCCGCACGGCGAGCAGGGCAGGTCGGCCCGCAGCTCCACGAGGTGACGCTGGTCGGACCGGCTCAGTCGCGGATCCATCGGCCCGTGCAGCACCACCGTGGGCGTGCCAAACGCGGCGGCGATGTGCCGCGGACCGCTGTCGGACGTCACGAGCACGGCCGCCCGTCGCAGGACCGCCTTCGCGAGGCCGAAGGGGAGCTTCTCCACGTCGGCGAGGCTCTGCACGGCCGGGTGCGCGGCCCGCCGGGCGATGTCGCGGGCGTCGTCACGATCGCTCGGGCCGCAATGCACGAGCACGCGGCAGCCGGGCAGCCGTTCGACCGCCAACCGGGCCAGCGCCGCGAACCGCTCGCTTCCCCAGGCCTTCGAGGGGCCGTAGGCGCCGTTGTCGTTGAAGACGACGAGCGGGCCGTCGGCCTCGCCGGTCCGGCCAGCCGGCCGGCCGAACAGCCGCGTGAGCACGTCGTCGGCGGCGGCCTCGTCGGCGGGCGTGGTCGCCAGTTCGAGCGTGAGCGGTCCCCGCGGGACGCCGATGCGCTCCGCGAGATCCATCGCGTGTCCGGCGGGCGAGGCGGGCTCGACCCGCCAGCGATTGAGCCAACCGCCCCGTGGCGATCCCCGCTCCGGCTCGAGCGGGTCGGTGAGCAGCCAGCGTCGCCAGTGCCGCGCGAAGCCCACGCGCCGCCGCGCACCGCCGGCGAAGGCGAGGGCCGCCGATGAAAGCGAGTTGGGAACGACGAGCGCGACGTCGGCCGGATCCTCGCGCAGCCGCCGGGCCACCGCCCCGAACCGCCGCGAGGGATCGCGGCTGCGGCGGTCGTAGAAGACGAACTCGTCGAGCCAGGGCGAGCCCTCGAGCAGTTCGGCGAACATCGGCTTGAGCACACCGGTGATCCGCGTCCCCGCACCGAAGTGGTCGCGCACAGCCCGGAGCATCGGCGTGCTCATGACGAAGTCGCCGACCCACCTGGGCAGGATGACGACGATGTGCTCCGGGGCGGTCTTCATGCCGCGACACAGTACCCCGCCGGCGGCCAAAACCCCAACCGCAAAAACGGCCCGTCCGACACCACCCGCGGCCCGGAACGGGCAGCGGGCACGCCTGTCAGTCGGGCTTCGCCAGCGCCCGCGCCGGCTGCAGCCGCGTGGCACCGCGGGCCGCGACGATGCCGGCCGCCAGGGCGGCGGCGAGCGTGAGGAGCCACGTGACCGCGATCCAGCCCGCCGGGACTCCGGCCCGCCCCGACGCGAACGCCGGCACGAGCGAGAGACAGCCGGCCAGGGTGCCGGCAGCGAGCCCCAGCAGCACCATGATGAGCGTCTCGAGCACGACGAGCAGGCCGATCCGGCCGCGGGTGAAGCCCAGCGCCTGCAGCAGCCCGAGGCTGCCGCGGCGTTCGAGCACGCCCTGCGTCTGCACCGCGGCCACACCGGCGGTGCCCAGAAGAAGCCCGAGCGTGCCGAGCGCCTGAAAGCCGGCGAGGAACGTGTTCTGCACGGCCTGCAGGCTCCGCAGCCGCTCGACGGCGGGCGCGACGGCCGGGCCGGCGTCGGCCCAGGCCCGCGACACCGCCCGAGCGGCCAGCGCCGCATCGGCGTCGGGTGGTGCTTCGACCAACGCGAGGGAATAGCCCGACAGCCTCGGATGGAGCCGCTGGAAGTCGGCCTCGCCCACGAGCACGTAGCCCTGCAGGATGCCGGGCTCGAGCAGCCCCACGATCTCGCAGGCCGCGCGGCCCTCCTCGGCATCGAGCTCGAAGCGGGAGCCGACGCCACCGAGCTTGAGCGCCCACTGCGCCGTCGCCTGGTCGAGGATCACCGGAGTCGGCCGGCCGGCGGCGGCCCGCGCCGGATCGTCCCGCAGGAGCATCCAGGCATTCGGGGCCACGGCATTCTGCGCCGTGCCCGATGCCGCGGGCAGCGGCGCGTGGTCGACGAACCGGAACCCGCCCCGTTCGAGGAATGACGGGCCGAGGCCGAGCACGGTCGGCTGCGTCGGCGCGTAGAGATTGATGCAGCTCGCGTCGTCGCCGCCGCTCGAGCGGATGCGGGCGATCGTGCACCGCGTCAGCGCCGCCTGCTCGGCGGAGGAGAGCCCGAGCGCGTCACGGGTCTCTGGATCGGCGGGATCGATACCGGACGGGGAGGCGAAGCTCGCGATGAACGTCCAGCCGCCGGTCGGCGAGTCATGGTCCTGGGGCCGGCGTGGCGGATGCAGCGCAAATGCCGACACGGCCACGATGAGAAACTCGGCGCAGGCCACGATCGCAGCCACCGAGAAGGCCCGCGAGCGGCCGTGCGCCAGCCCTCGCCAGGCCAGCCCCGCGAGGGACCGCAC
>JBILVO010000237.1:0-3710 GCA_044370415.1 Pirellulales bacterium | reverse complement strand
GCCGTAAAACCGCTGGCGAAGAAGAGCCCGATCGCCGCCTGCGGCTCCGCGCGCCGGCCCCACCAGGCGAGCCCCAGCGCCGCCGCCGGCGCGACGACCGCCACGGCCTGCGCGAGCCTCCCGCCGCCGCGACCGCCGTGCGACTCGGCAGGGAACCCCTTCAGCAGCGGCAGCGGCGGCAGTCGCGCGGCCCTCCACGCGGCCGCCGCGATGGCGGCCAGCGACACCGCCGCCGCGGCGGCGGCAGCCGGTAGGGCCGCTGTCACCGCAGGCCGGTCGAAGGCGGACCCGTGACCGCCGAAGGCCTCGGCCGACCCCGCGGACACGCCGGTCGTCCAGGCCGACTCGAGCCGCGAGAGCAGGGCCGTCGTCCAGAGCGGCCCCACGACCGCGCCCACCACCAGTCCCGCGAGTACGGCCAGACCGCCGATGCCGGCGAGGAGCGCGGCAACGCGGCTGGCCGGCCAGCCGATCGCGGCGAGGATGCCCACGTCGCGGCGGCGGGCCGCGACCATGAGCCAGAAGAGCAGCCACTCGAGCATGAGCCCGGCGCCGATCAGGAAGCTCGACAGGGCGAGGAACAGGCTGCCGAACGGCGTGGAGCCCCGCGCCGCCTCCTCGGCCTGCGCCCGCACCGGGAGCACTCGCAGGCCCATCCGCGCCGGGTCGATGGCGGCGGCGAGCGCGGCGGCCGTCTCCTCGGGGGACGTGAGCGCCGCGGCCGGGACGTGCCAGGCCGTCGTCACGCCGAAGCGGCTGCCCGCGAGCCGACGTGCGGTGGCGAGCGACACGAACGCCTTCGGCGCCGCGCCGTACTCCTTCCAGTAGCGGTCGTCCTCGTCGTGCGGCGGCGAGGCCCGCACGCGGCCACGGTCGAACGGGAAGGGGGGATCCCAGTCGGCGATCGACGCCTCGTCCGTGATGCCCTCCACCTCGGGCACCAGGTCCCGCGCCACCGCGGCGCCCTGCATCGCCGCGATGCCCGAGATCCGCAGCGTGCAGGTCGTCTCCGCGACGCGGCCGTGGAGGGTCTCCGGCGCGAAGAACTTGATCTCAAGCGGATCGCCGACCGCGACCGGACTGCCGCGTGCGGCGAGATCGTCGGCGGCCCAACGGTCGATCACCACCTCGTCGGCGGCCGGCAACGGGAGGAGACGGCCGGCGTTGTCGACAAGGTCACCCACAGGCAGCGAGGCCGCGTCCACGCCGACGATCGTCGAATAGGGAATGCCGAGGCGGCCGCGCTCGCCCCCAGCGGCCGGCGCGATCTCGTTGGCGAGGAACACGAGCGACGGCCTACCGCCGAGAGGGCCGAGCACCCGCTCCGCGGCCCGGTCGGCCTCCTCCGGCAAGAGAAGACGGCGGCTGCCGAGCCGCCACGGCCGCACGTCGCTCGCGGCGCCCGGACGCTCGAGCACGAGCCCGAGATCCTCGAGGTCGGGGGCGAGCGCGGCCGCAACCGCCGCCGCGGCGCGGCGTGGATCGCTCCGTGCGTCGCCGGCGGCATCGCCGCCGACCGCGAGGATCGCGTTGGCGACAGGGCGATCTTCCCGCAGAACCGCCCTCGCCGTGGCGAGCGACGTGACGGCCAGGCCGGGCGTCACCTGAGCCGGCCGCAGCGAGAACCGGCCGAGCCCCTCGCGCGGCAGCACCTCGGCGACACGCAGCCGGCGGCTGAGCGAATCGTTCGTGCGGCGGCCGAGCGGGCTGTCGGCCGGGACGTCGCCCGGCCTCGAGATGCGGACCACGACGGTGTCGGATGCCCGGGCGGTGAGCGCCGCGGCCAACGGCTCGTTGAGCGCCACGGCGTCGGCGGCCACGGCCGGGCACGCACGGGTGAAGCCAAGACCGCCGGGCTCGTCGCACGCCAGGAGCGTTGCCCGGACGGGCGGTCCCGCCCGTCCGTCGCCGGCGACCGCCTCGAACGTGACCTCGAGGATGATCGCCGGCACGAGTCGCACTGCGACGGCGTCGTGGTCCGCCGTCTGAGCAGCCGCCTGAGCAGCCGTTCTAGCCGCCGCCCTGGCGGCGAGTTCCGGACCGAAGAATCCGTCGGCGACGACGGCGGCCTCGATGCCACCCAGCCGCGCGACGGCGAGCCGTTCGAGCCCCCGCCCTAGCGCGTTGCCCACGCCGACCGCGCCGGTGATCGTCGTCGCCACCACGGCGCAGGCGGCGGCCAGCGCGGCCAACTGCGGCCACCACTGCCGTGCGAGCCTGAGCGCGAGCGCGGCGGGTGACCGCACGACGCCCGCATCGCCGGCGGCATCGACGCCGGAGGGTAACGACGGCGGGCCGCTCATGGCGCTCATGGCGACAGCCGCCCGTCGACGAGCCGGCGCACCGCGCCTACGCGGGCGGCGATCCCCTCCGCGTGCGTCACCACCACGAGCATGCCGCCCGACTCGGCGGCGAGCTCCACGAGCAGGTCGGCCACCGTGGCGGCGGCGTGCGCGTCGAGCTGGCCGGTCGGCTCGTCGGCCAGGATCAGCCGCGGCGAGAGCACCAGAGCCCGCGCGACGGCCACGCGCTGCCGCTCACCGCCGGAGAGCGACGCGGGGAACGCCGCGAGACGATGGGAGAGCCCCACGCGGTCGAGCAGCCGGCGGGCGCGGACCACCACGTCGGTCGCGGCGCGGCCGCCGGCCAGGGCCGGCAGCACCACGTTGTCGAGCGCCGTGCAGCCGGCGATCAGGTGATGCTCCTGAAACACGAACCCGATCCGCCGGTTGCGAAACGCCGATCGGCCGCCGGCATCGAGCGCGAAGGGGTCGACGCCGTCGAGCCGCACCATGCCGCTCGTCGGCTCCTCGAGCGCCCCGAGAATCGCCAGCAGCGTGCTCTTGCCCGACCCACTCGGCCCCATGATCGCCAGGCGGTCGCCGGGCGCGAGCGTGAGCGACACGTCGTCGAGCACGCGGACCGCGTCGCCCGCTGATGCGAAGGCCTTGGAGACGTGATCGACCTCGAGCACGACGGCCTCCCGGCGCCCAGAGCGGGCGCGCACTCAACCCGCGGGAACGAGCCGCGCGACGATCTCGGGCGGAATGGCCGCCGCCTCCGGCCGGCCACCCGGCCGCATCAGGCACCACACGGCCACCACCCGCCCGCGTGCCACCGTGCGGCCCGCATGGAAAAACTCGAACTCATAGGTCACGCTTGACCTCCCGACCGCCGCGACGGTGACGGCGATATCGACCTCGTCGCCGAACCGCACCGCGGCCACGTAGTCGCACGACACGGAGACCCGCGGCCAGCTGAACTCGCGGCCGTCGGGCTGCCGATCGATCACGTGCAGGCCCGCCGACCGCAGCAGCTCGTGCTCGGCCGACTCCATCCAGAAGAAGAACGCCGAGAAGTGGACGATGCCCGCGGCGTCGGTGTCGCGGAATTCGACGCGACGCCGTGTGGCGATCCGCAGGCCGGCCTGCTCGCGGGCCGAGCCGGATGCGGCGGCCGCACGCGGCCCGGCTGGATCAGGACTCTGTCCAGGCGCGGCGTCGCGTGTCACGCGGGTTACCCGTTCACTCGCCCACGAAGGGCAGGAGCGCCATGAACCGGGCCTGCTTGATGGCCCGCGTCACGGCGTGCTGGCTGGCGGCCGTGCAGCCGCTCTTGCGGCGGCCGAGGATCTTGGCCTGACGGTTGACGAGTTTGCCGAGCAGTTCGAGATCCTTGTAGTCGACGAACATCGGACGCGGCCGGGCGCC
>JBILVO010000240.1:0-3635 GCA_044370415.1 Pirellulales bacterium | reverse complement strand
GCCGGCGTTTCCGGCCAGGTCGTGGCGATCCTGGTGGAGAACGGGGCGGCGGTCGAGTTCGGCCAGCCGCTCATCAAGGTCGACCCGGAGGCGTGAGGCCGTCCGCGGCGGTCCGATCCCGGGCGAAAGTCCACCCGGGTCCGGCGTCGGCGGGGCGGACTGTGGGCGGAGCCTATGTTCAAACGCGTCTTAATAGCGAATCGCGGCGAGATCGCGCTGCGGGTCATCCGCGCCTGCCGTGAGCTCGGCATCGAGACCGTCGCGATCTTCAGCGAGGCGGACCGCGGCGCGCCGTACCTCGAACTGGCCGACGAGGCGATCTGCGTCGGCCCGGCGAAGGCCGCCGACAGCTACCTGCGGATCGACCGCGTGATCAGCGCCGCCGAGATCGGCAACGTGCAGGCGATCCACCCGGGCTACGGCTTCCTGTCGGAGAACTCCCACTTCGCCGAGGTCTGCCGCTCCTGCGACATCGGGTTCATCGGTCCGACGCCGGAGGCGATGCAGCGGGTGGGCGACAAGAACAGCGCGCGGGCGCTGGCCCGCGAGGCCGGCGTGCCTACGGTGCCCGGCAGCGACGGCCTCGTCTCGAGCGAGCAGGAGGCGGTGCGGGTGGCCCGCGAGGTTGGCTACCCGGTGCTCCTCAAGGCGACTGCCGGCGGCGGCGGCAAGGGGATGCGTGTCGCGGCCAACGAACTGGCCCTGGCGAGTGCCTGGCAGCAGGCCTCCGCCGAGGCCCAGGCGGCCTTCGGCAACGCCGGCATCTACATCGAGCGCTACGTCGAGCGGCCCCGCCACGTCGAGATCCAGATTCTGGGCGACCAGCATGGCAACCTCGTGCACCTCTGGGAGCGGGACTGCTCCACGCAGCGGCGGCACCAGAAGCTGATCGAGGAGAGCCCGTCGCCGCGTCTGCCCGCGGAGACCCGCCGGAAGATGTGCGAGGCTGCCGTGCGGCTCGCGAAGGCCGCCGGCTACTACTCGGCCGGCACGGTCGAGTTCATCGTCGACCAGCAGGACAACTTCTACTTCATCGAGGTCAACGCCCGGATCCAGGTGGAGCATCCGGTGAGCGAGATGGTGACCGGCATCGACCTCGTGAAGGCGCAGATCCGGGTGGCGGCCGGCGAGAAGCTGGGATTCGAGCAGAAGGATGTCGTGGCCCGCGGCCACGCCGTCGAGTGCCGGATCAACGCCGAGGATCCCGCGGCCAACTTCCGCCCCTGCCCGGGCCGGATCGACCGGCTCTTCGCGCCGGGCGGCTTCGGCGTGCGGTTCGACTCGCACGCCGCCGTGGGCTACACCGTTCCGCCGCACTACGACTCGCTCGTCGGCAAGCTGATCGTGCACCAGCCGACCCGCGAGCAGGCGATCCAGACCATGGTCAGGGCGCTCAAGGAACTCCGCATCGAGGGGATCAAGACGACGGTGCCGCTGCACCTCGAGGTGCTGGCGAACGCCGCGTTCCACGAGGCGCAGGTGGACACCACGTTCGTCGAGCGGATGCTGGCGGGATGATTTCCGGAGCGGTGATTTCGTGGGACAGTCGTAGCGCACGCCGTCCGGCCTTCTGCCGTGGCGGATCCAAGGAGATGAATCGATGAGTGAGTCGTTGTCGCGTCCGCCGAAGGCGGCCCACCAGTTCCGCCGCGTGGCGATCCTGTTCGCGGGCGGCCCGGCGCCGGGCGCCAACGCCGTGATCTCCACCGCGGCCACGTCGTTCATGCGGAGCGGCACCGAGGTGATCGGCATGAAGCACGGCTATTCGTCGCTGGCCGATTTCTCCGCCGACAAGCCGCTCGTCGAGGGCCGCGACTACGTGCGGATCACGCCGGAATTCCTCAAGCGGACCCGGTCGGGCCAGGGCATCATGCTGGGCACGGCCCGCACGAATCCCGGCAAGCACGTCGCCTCGCCGGCCCACTTCGACGACCCGCAGCGGGTGCAGCCGCTCAAGAACGCCTACGAGGGGCTGCGGTCGCTCGGCGTCGAGGCGCTGATCTCCATCGGCGGCGACGACACGCTGAAGACGGCCAACAAGTTCAAGCTCTACCAGGACCGCCTCCCGCCGGGCAGCCCGAAGATCCCGGTCGTGCACCTGCCGAAGACGATCGACAATGACTACATGGGGATCGACTTCACGTTCGGCTACTTCACGGCAGTCGACACGCTCGGTGGCGAGATCCGCAACCTCCTCTACGACGCCGACGCGGGCCGCTGCTACTACCTCTGCGAGACCATGGGCCGCAGTGCCGGCTGGCTCTCCTACGGCGCGGCCATCTCGGGCGAGGCGAGCCTCGTGATCAGCGTGGAGGACATCCACGGCAAGTATCGCGGCGAGGAGACCGTCACGGACGCCTCCGGGCAGACGAAGATCAAGCCGGTGATGAACACCGATGAGGTCGTGGGCCGGATCGTGAAGACGATGCGGGTCCGCGAGGAGGATGAGGGCAAGCAGTACGGCGTGATCGTGCTGGCCGAGGGGCTGGCCGAGTACCTGCCGAGCAAGCAGCTCGAGGGCATCCCCCGCGACGAGCACGGCCACATCTCGATCGCCCAGGTGCAGCTCGGCCGCATGTTCGCGAAGCTCGTCGCCGACGAATTCAAGAAGCAGACCGGCCGGTCGCGGAAGGTCGTCGGCCTGCAGCTCGGCTACGAGTCGCGGTGCGCGAAGCCCCACGCCTTCGACGTCATGCTCGGCAGCCAGCTCGGCGTGGGCGCCTACCGGGCGCTGGCGGAGCGGGGCTTGAACGGCGTGATGGTGAGCGTGTCGGGGCAGCTCGATCTGAACTACGTGCCCTTCGAGGAGCTGGTCGATCCCGCCACGCTCGTGACAGTGGTCCGCTACGTCGAGCGGGGCAGCGACTTCCACCGCCTGGCCCGGTTTCTCGAGACCTACGTCAACGAGTAACGCACGCGTGGTCGCTGGAACGGCGTCTCGTGGTGTGGCGGCGGACGGCCACGGCGGCACGCACTGGTTCGCCGGCTGCGGCATGCTCGTCGCCGGCGGACTTTGCTACGGGAGGCTCTCGGACGATGGCACGTCGCTCGTGAGTCGCAAAGTTCACCGGCTCCTGCGCGTGCCTCCGACCGGCTCCTCAGCATCGGGAGCGGGGGAGTGCTGAAGTGAGACGGTTGTTCTTCCCTCGCTGGCGGGAAGGCACGAGGGCAGTATGCCCGGGTAAGCACCAGCGAGCGGAAGCTCGCCAAGCCGGGTCGGCCCGGAAGGCCGAGCCCGGCGTGAACACGGTCCGCCGGCGACGAGCATGCCGCAGCCGGCGAACCAATCCGAGACGTGCAGCGGTGGACCGAATCCGGAACCTGGCGGCATGCCTTACGGCAGTCGGTAGACACTGCTGCAGTGAACGCTGAGCGTCGTGGTTCGGGGATGCCTATGCCCCGTCGCCGGACGTTCGCTTCGGCCCTCCAGGCCTTCGCTCACTCGAAGCTGACTGCGCTTCGCCATCCCTGGCTTCGCTTGTCAGCTACGCCGGCTCTCAGGGCACACGCATCCCCTTCCCGGGTCGTCGATCAGGGAAACTGGCTGCGCAAGCATCCCGTGCAGATCGTCTAGCCCTGCGTGAGCGTGCCCTTGGTGCTGGGCACGCCTGGCTGTCTGGGGTCGGTCTCGACGG
>JBILVO010000117.1:0-12610 GCA_044370415.1 Pirellulales bacterium | reverse complement strand
GTCCGGGAACGGCGCATCGAGATCTACGACACGACCCTCCGCGACGGCTCGCAGGGCGAGGGCGTGAACTTCTCGCTCGAGGACAAACTCGCGATCACGCGGCGGCTCGACGAGGCCGGCGTCGATTACATCGAGGGAGGCTATCCGCTCTCGAACCCCAAGGATGCCCAGTATTTCGAGCGGGTCCGGGGCCTGAAGCTCGCCCATTCGCGGATCTGCGCCTTCGGCATGACCCGCCGCCGCGGCATGGAGGCGGCGGCCGATCCCGGGATGAAGGCGCTGCTCGACGCGGGCACGAGCGTGGTGACCATCGTCGGCAAGACGTCGGCCTTCCACGTGACCGAAGTGCTCGGCGTGTCGCGCGAGGAAAATCTCGCGATGATCGGCGACACCGTCCGGTTTCTGGTCGTCTCGGGCCGCGAGGTCTTCTACGACGCCGAGCACTTCTTCGACGGCTGGAAGCTCGACGCCGGCTACGCCCGCGAGACGATCCTCGCCGCGGCGCGGGCCGGGGCTACGCGGATCGTGCTCTGCGACACCAACGGCGGCACGCTGCCCGACGAGGTGGCGGCGCTGGTCCGCGAGGCGATCGGGGCGCTCGCCGCCGCCGGCTGCGCCGCGCCGGTGGCGATCCACTGCCACAACGACTGCGACCTTGCCGTCGCCAACTCCCTCTCGGCCGTCGCCGCCGGCGCGGTGCAGGTGCAGGGCACGATCAACGGCCTCGGCGAGCGGTGCGGCAACGCCGACCTGATCTCCGTCGTCGCCAACCTGGCCCTCAAGCTGCCCGGCTACCGCGTGCTCGGCGGCGGCACGGCCCACCTCACGGAACTCTCGCGGTTTGTCTACGAGACGGCCAACATGAGCTACCGGCCCGGGCAGCCGTTCGTGGGGGCGAGCGCCTTCGCGCACAAGGGGGGCATGCACGTGCACGCCGTGGCGAAGGCGACGGAGTCGTACGAGCACATTCCGCCTGAGTCGATCGGCAACGCGCGGCGGATCCTCGTGAGCGAGCTCTCCGGCCGGTCCAACATCGCCGCGCTCGTGAACCGCCCCGACGTGCGGGACGACAGGAAGCTGCTCGACACCGTGCTGGCGGAGGTCTGCCGGCTCGAGAACGAGGGCTGGCAGTTCGAAGCGGCGGGCGCGTCGTTCGACCTGCTCGTCGACCGCTGCGCGGGAACGTTTCGGCCGGCGTTCGAGAAGCTCTCCTACAACGTCGCGGTGGAGAGCCGCGACGGCGCGGCGGGTGGCGTCGCTGAGGTGACGACGGAGGCCACCGTGAAGCTCGTCGTCGACGGCGTGCAGCGGCACGAGGTCGCGGAGGGGGACGGCCCGGTCAACGCGCTCGATGCCGCGCTCCGCAAGGCGCTGGCGGCCAGCTACCCGGCCGTGGAGCGGATGCACCTGCTCGACTACAAGGTGCGGGTGATCAACGCCCAGGAGGGCACCGCGGCGAAGGTCCGCGTGTCGATCGAGAGCACAGACGGCGAGCACGTCTGGGGCACGGTCGGCGTCAGTGAGAACGTCATCGAAGCCAGCTGGCTCGCCCTGGCCGACTCGTTCCACCATTGCCTCGCGCGGCGGTGAGGACGGCGGCCGACGCGGGGCGGGCTCCAGGGAGGAAACCGATGCCGACGTCGAGATGGCTGCCGTCGCTGTGCGTGAGCCTGGCGGTGGTGGCGAGCGGACTGCCGGCGCGGGCCGAGGACTGGCCCGGCTGGCGCGGCCCGCGGGGCGACGGCACGAGCCTTGAGCACGGCCTGCCGCTCCACTGGTCGGCCGGGAAGGACGGCGGCGCCGCGGAAAACATCCTCTGGAAGGTGCCGCTGCCGGGAGCCGGTCATGCCTCGCCGATCGTCGTGGGCGACCGCGTCTTCGTGGCCAGCTGCGACGCTGCGACCGAGGAGCGGCTGCTGCTCTGCTTCGAGGCCGCGAGCGGCAGGCAGCTCTGGAGCCGGACGGTGCTCCGCTCGCCGCTCGAGATCAAGCACAAGCTCAACAGCCACGCCTCCAGCACGCCGGCCAGCGACGGCCGGCTGGTGTTCGTCTCCTTCTGGGAGACGTCCGACAAGCGGGTGCCGGCGCTCCACGTGCCGGGCGACCGCGACGCGTCGTTCGGCCCGATGGTGGTCGCGGCCTACGATCTCGACGGCAACGCGCGGTGGCTCGTCCGGCCGGGCGACTTCGCGAGCTGCCACGGCTACTGCTCCTGCCCGGTGGTCGACGGCGACAGGGTGATCCTGAATGGCGACCACGACGGCGAGGGCTTCCTCGTGGCGCTCGACCGGGCCACCGGGGCCACCCGCTGGAAGGTGCCCCGATCGCACAACACCCGCAGCTACTGCACGCCGATCATCCGCACGTTCGCCGGCCGCCGGCAGCTGATCCTCTCGGGCAGCCGGCACGTGGCGGGCTACGATCCCGAAACCGGCCGCGAGCTGTGGCGGGTGGAGGGGCCCACGGAGCAGTTCGTGGCCTCGATGGTGGACGACGGCCGGCTCGTGTTTCTCACCGCCGGCTTTCCCGACAAGCTCGTGGCCGCGATCGACCCCACCGGCGACGGCGACGTGACGGCCACGCACCTCAAGTGGAAGGCGCTCCGCAACTGCGGCTACGTGCCGGCGCCGATCGTGGCGGGAAACCGGCTGCTGCTCACCAGTGACGACGGCGTGGCCGGCTGCCTCGACACCGCCAGCGGCGAGCGGCTCTGGACGGCGCGGGCCGGCGGCCACTACAGCGGCTCCCCCTTCTCCGCGGACGGACTCGTCTACTTCACCGATGACGTCGGCGTCACGAAGGTGGTGCGGCCTGGGCCGTCCTTCGAGGTGGTGGCGGAGAACGATCTGGGCGAGGAGTGCTACTCCTCCCCGGCAGTGAGCGGCGGGCGGATCTTTTTCCGCACGGCTGGCCATCTGGTCTGCGTCGGCGGGAAGCCGCAGGCGGCGTCGGCACCGCCTCGGCCGTGATTGGCCTGCAGGAGCTTCGTTTCCCCTGGCGTAACGCACGTTGTGAGGATCTGCGGAGCGCCATGCGGTACGGCTCTATCGAGTTCGTGCGGCCGTTTTTCGGCTTTTTCGACCATCCAGGTCGAATTTTCAGAATACTTTCCAGGACAGCCGGCTGTGGGGCGGTCGATACGGATGGGTATACTGTCGTCTGTCGACGAGTCGATCGGTGCCTTCCCCGGGGCGTCAGCCCCGCCCGCCCGGATGCCGATCGACGGACGCAGCGAACGCTTCAGCCCAGACCGACGTCCCCGGCCTTGAGAACCGTTGTTCGGGCTGAAACCGGCAGCGGACATCCACCGATCCCACCTGCAGGCAAGAGGTACGGCGGTATGCGGCCCAACGGTTCCCGCACCGTGCTGGCATGGATCGCGGCCCTGGTGGCGGCGCTGCCTCCCCTGGTCGGCGTCGCCGCCGATGCTCCGGCCCCGCCGTCGCCGGCCGGCCGGGCGAGTTTCGTCAACGACGTGATGCCCGTGCTCACGAAGTCGAGCTGCAACTCGGGCCCCTGCCATGCCAAGGCGGGCCTCGGGCAGAACGGCTTCCGACTCTCCGTGCTCGGCTTCGAGCCGGCGGAGGACTACGAACACATCGTCAACGAGGCCCGCGGCCGGCGGATCTCGGTGGCGGCGCCCGACGAGAGCCTCTTGCTCATGAAGGCCTCCGCGCGGGTGCCGCACGGCGGCGGCCGCAGGCTCGACCCGAAGTCTGCCGAGTACGAGGCGATCCGCCGTTGGATCGAAGAGGGCGCGGCACCGCCATCGGCCGACGAGCCCGACGTCGCGTCGCTCGCCATCGAGCCCTCGTCGGCGACCGTCGCCAAGGAATCCACGCGGCGGCTCAAGGTGACCGCCATGTTCAGCGACGGCGGCACCCGGGACGTGACTCCCCTGGCCGTCTACGAGTCGAACGACCCGGCCCGCGTCGAGGTCGATCCCGACGGCACGGTCCACGTGCAGCAGGTCTCGGGCCGTGCCGCGGTCATGGTCCGCTACCAGGGCCTGGTGGGAGTGGCGTCGTTCGACATTCCCGCCGGTCCGCCGTCGCCGATGCCCAAGCCGCGGAACTTCATCGACGAACTCGTCTTCGAGAACCTCTCCACCCTCGGCATCCCCGCCTCGCCGGAGTGCGACGACGGCACGTTCCTCCGCCGGGTGTCGCTCGACGTCACCGGCACGCTGCCCACGGCCGAGAGGGCGGCGGCGTTCCTCGCCAGCCGGGCCGATGACAAGCGGGAGCAGCTCGTCGAGGAGCTGCTCCAGAGCCCCGAATACGCCGACTTCTTCGCCAACAAGTGGACGACGATCCTGAAGAATCGCCGCGACGACTCGAGCGACCTGCTCTCCAACTTCGCGTTCCACTCCTGGATCCGTGGCAGTCTGTTCGCGAACAAGCCCTACGACGACTTCGTCCGCGAACTGATCGGCGCCACCGGCACCGTCACCTCGAGCCCGCCCGTGGCCTGGTACAAGCGGGTGAAGGAACCGAAGGAGCAGATCGAGGACGTCGCCCAGCTGTTCCTCGGCGTTCGGATGCAGTGCGTCCAGTGCCACCATCATCCGTTCGAACGATGGGGCCAGGACGACTACTACGGCCTGGCCGCCTTCTTCAGCCAGGTCGGCCGCAAGCCCTCGTCGGTCCGCAACGAGGATTTCATCTTCCACAAGCGCGGCGTCGCCACCTTCACGAATCCCCGCACGGCGTCGCCGATGCGGCCGGTCGCCCTCGGCGACACGCCCGAGACGATCACGGCCGACGAGGACCCGCGGCTCGTGCTCGCCGACTGGATGGCCGAGCCGTCGAATCCCTTCTTCGCGCGGGTGCTCGTGAACCGCTACTGGAAGCACTTTCTTGGCCGCGGGCTCGTCGAGCCCGAGGACGACATGCGTGACACCAATCCCCCGACGAACCCGCGGCTCCTGACCGCGCTCGCCGAGCACTTCGTGGCGTCGAAGTTCGACCTCAAGGAGCTCGTGCGGACGATCACGCGGTCGCGGGCCTATCAGGCGGCCGATGGCATCGCCGGCAACGAGGCGGACGTGCAGAACTTCTCCCATGCCTATGCCCGGCGGCTGACGGCGGAGGTGCTGCTCGACTCCATCGACCGGGTCGCCGAGTCGTCGACGACGTTCGCCAACCTGCCGGCCGGCACACGGGCCATCTCGCTGCCCGACAACAGCTACAACGCCGCCTCGCCGTTCCTGAAGGCGTTTGGCCGGCCCGAGAGCCTGAGCGTGTGCGAGTGCGAGCGGTCGCAGTCACCGAGCCTGACGCAGAGCCTGTTCATGATCAACGCCGGCGACATCAAGGCGAAGCTCTCCTCGGCCGGGGGCCGGGCGGCCCGGTACGCCCGCGAGCCCCGCCCCGACTCGGAGAAGATCCACGAGCTCACGCTGGCCGCCCTCTCCCGGGAGCCGACCATGCAGGACCTGCTCGTCGCCGAGGCCTACCTGGCCGAGGCCGGCGTGGGCAAGGCCGCCGAGGCGGCGCGGAAGGAGCGGTTCGAGGACCTGATCTGGGCGATCATCAACACCAAGGAATTCGTCTTCAACCACTAGTCGCCCGACCGGCGGTCGCGCGGCGACGGCCGAGCAAAGTACGAGCAGGGCACGAGCAAGGCACGCACACGATCGCTCACGAGAAGGAGTGAAAAAGCCATGACAAGAGACGCCGTTTCCGCCGCCATGCGGCACTGTCCGGGCCCGGGAAGCCGCCGGCATTTCCTCCAGGCGGGTCTGGCGGGCTGTGCGGGTCTGTCGCTGCCGGGCATGCTGCGGCTGCGGGCCGAGCATCCGGTCGGCGTGAAGTCCTCCTCGACGGCCGTGATCATGGTCTGGTTGCCCGGCGGCGTCTCGCAGCTCGACACCTACGACCCGAAGCCCGACGCCTCGAGCGAGTATCGCGGCCCTTTTCGCACGATCCCCACGAAGCTCCCGGGCGTGCACTTCACAGAACTCCTGCCTCGGCAGGCGGCACTGGCCGACAAGATCACGACGCTGCGGTCGATGACTCAGACGGCTCCGGGCCATCCGGCCGGCACGCTGCAGCTGCTCTCCGGCGACATGGCAACCCAGGACAAGCCGAAGCCGAAGTACCCCGACTGGATGTGCGCCACCAACTACCTCCGCTCGCAGCACATGCAGCGGTCCAATCCCCTCCCGCGGTATGTCACCATCAACGGGGGCTATCCCGGGCCTGCCTACGTCGGTGATGCCTATCAGCCGTTCGCGGTGTCCGGCGACCCGAGCCTGCCGAATTTTTCGGTGCCAAACCTGGGAATGTCGGGGAAGGCGGAGGTCGCCCGTCTCGACCGTCGGGCAACGCTGCGGCGGCGGCTCGACCACATGGAGCGGACGGTCGACCGGCAGCTCCAGCTCGACGCGCTCGACCAGTTCGAGGCGCAGGCGATGATGCTCCTCACCGACCCCAAGGCCAAGGACGCCTTCGACCTCTCCCGTGAGGATGACAAGACCCGGGATCGTTACGGCCGCAATGCCTGGGGGCAGCAGTTGCTCATGGCGCGGCGGCTCGTGGAGGCGGGCGTCGACATCGTGACCACGAGCCTGGCCGGCCCGCTCTGCGGCCGTGGCGGCAATTGGGACGACCATGGCTTCCAATGCAACATCTTCGAGTCGATGCGGTACCGGGCTGACGCGTACGACCAGGCGGTGGCGGCCCTGATCGAAGACATCTTCGACCGCGGGCTCGACAAGCGGGTGCTCGTCGTCGTGACCGCCGAGTTTGGGCACACGCCGAAGATCAGCTACGGCGTCAGCACCGGGGCGGGCCCCGGCAGCGCGCCGGCGGGCGCGATGCAGCCCGGCCGTGACCACTGGCCGGCCGCCTTCTCCAACATCTGGTTCGGTGGCGGCATCCGTCCCGGGCAGGTGGTTGGCGCGACCGACCGCCGGGCCGAGGCGGTGATCGATCGCCGCTGCACGGCGCACGACTTCCTGGCGACGATCTACCACCACCTCGGCATCGACTCCTCGGCGGTGACGATCCACGACTTCACCGGGCGGCCGACGCTGCTCGTCGAGAACGGCAAGCCGATCGCGGAACTGATCGGCTGATTCTGTCCGCCGGCCCATCTCCTGTCGCCTCGCGCGCGTGCCAGGAGCGGATCCATGGGCACGGGGGCACGTCCCGCTCACCGCCGCGGTGTCGCAGGACCACGGTCAAACCTGGCGGCATGTGCGCGACATCGAGAACGATCCGAAACGCGCGTTCTCGAATCCGGGCTGCCGCCTGACCAGGGACCGCCGCGTCATTCTCGCCTATTCGACCGGCGAGCATCTGCCCGACTGCGCTTCCAGGACATCACCGATCTCCGCGAGGCCGTCATCGACGCCGCGTGGTTGTACGAGTGATCTCCCTCATCACTGTCCTTGTGCGTTGGTCCCTCACGGGCCGAGCAGCCCGCGGCCCAATAGAATATCGGTCCACAGTGTCGCCGCTCGGCGCTGGCCCTGCGGGCTGAAGTGACGCCGCGACCCGGGGCCGCCGCGATCCACGCCCTGGAGCGTGTCGGTGTCGGGGCCCGCGCCGAAGCCGGGCAGCCGGCTCACGCGTTCGATCGCCGCGCGGATCCGGCCCTCGCCGTCGGGATCGCGATACACCGTGGGGTGATGCGTCGAAAATGCACAGAGCCAGATCGGCTCGAACGCCCACGCCTCGACCGCGGCCGCCCGGATCGCCTGCAGCCGGGCGACGTAGTCGTCGGTCGAGGTCCGTTCGATGACGTCGGATTCACCCTGCTGCCAGAGCACTGCGCGAAATGGCCCCGCCCTCCGCCCGGCCTCGTGGAGACGAGCTGAAAGCGTTCCGTCCGGCGCCCACTGCCGCGTCGACGTCGCGCCCACTGCCACGTTCACGAACCCGACCGGTACGTCGAGCGCGGCCGTCAGTCGGTCGCCCACCGGTGGCCAGATCGAGCCGCCGTCGCTGCGGTCGGGAGCGGGCTGGGGATCGTCGGCGAGCCGCCACTGGCCGGTATCGACGTCGAGCGCTGCCACCCTGCGCTGGCCGTCCCTCACGGAAAGCCGCTCGTCGTTCGTGTTGGTGGCATACGACTGGCCGGCCACGAGAAACACCTCGCCCACGCCGACGGGCTCCACGGCCGCGGCCGCACTCGGCCCGCCTCCCGCCGGATGAATTCGCACCTCCAGCCGATGCCAGCCCCCGGCCGGCACGACCCGCGAGCCCGCGGCCCGATCGTGCGCGCCGGTCTCCACGGCCTCGAGCGGTAGCGGAGCCCATGCCGAGTCCCCAGACGCCAGCGCGGAAGCGGGCTCCGGTCCCATGCTCACCGCGACCAGTCGGCTCTCGCACCGTGTGCCGGCCGCGAGCAGGCGCTCGCCAGTGAGTTCCACCCGCAATCGCGCCTCGCCCCGCGACGCCGGATCGGCGGCCGCCCGGCGAGGATCGAAGCCGCTTCGTTGGACGACCTGCCACGGCAGCGGGGCCACGATCACGGCATCCGCTGCGGCGGCCGCGGGGAGCTGGCCTATCAATCGCAGCACGCTCAAGAGCAGGAGCACCGACAGGAAACGCAAATGAAGCATGGCTGCAGCGTACCACGACGGCCGGCGGGCTCGCGCCTGCCATCCGAGCCGCGTCGTCGTGCGTCGTGACAGGCCCAAGGGCCGATCCTCGGGCCTGTTGGGCGACTCGGTCGTGATGGCAGACAATCTCGCGACGGTGGCCGAGGCAGCAGTCGACCGGGTGATCGGCACGCTGCCGATGCAGGAAATCGATCAGGCGCTTCGTCATACCTTGGTACTCTGATCACCGACGGGAGCCTCGTGCATCGGCTGTCGGCGTCGCCGATCACTCGCTGCTGGCCGGCGCGGCATCGAGGTTGGCGATCGCCGCCACGCGGAACTCCGCCGCCGAGGGCGGCCGACCGCTGCGGCCGATCGTCTCCTCGACGTGACGGCGGGCCCAGGCGAGGAACGACGCATGGGTCTCGTAGGCCGGCTGCTTCACGCCCTTGTCGTCGATGAGCCAGTAGCCCCGCTGGCGGCCGTCGGCCTCGACCTCGTTGTTGTAGAGCTCCCAGGAGAGGATCAGCGGCGTGCCCCACTCCAGCCCCGCCCGCATGACCTGCCGCGCGAGGCGGTCCTGTTCCCGGGGGGTGTGGCGGATCGCCTCGGCCGTCTCCACGAGCCGCGGCTTCCGCGTGAAGCGATAGCTCGGGTCGAAGGTCTGCGTGCCGATGACCGCATTGACGCCGCCGGAGCCCGAGGACGCGGAGGTGGTCGCAAAGGCCGTCGGCTCGTCGTAGACCAGGATCCCGTCCGGCACGGCCTGCGAGGCGATCAGCTCCTGGTCGGCAAGCGGCGCGGCCGCCACCCGCAGGAGGGTGGCGACGTACTCGCCCTCGCACTGGCGGCCGGAAACCGCCTGCTCCCTCCAGGAGTCGTTCCAGATGATCTTTTTCCGGGACAGCACCGCGAGGGCCTCGTCGCGGCTCTTTACCGGCTCGAACGCACCCGCCAGCCTCTGGAGCAGATCGTCCACCCTGCTTCCGTCGCAGAATCGGCCCTTCAAGGCCTGCTCGCGCCACTCCGCGGGCGACTCGACGATCTTCATGCGGGCCATCGTGGCGAGCGCCCCGTCGAGCTGCTCGTCGGCCCGCACTGCTCGCGGCACGGCGGCGGCCAGGAGCGGCACGACGGCGACGATGACGGTGGCCGAGTGCCGAAGCCCTGCACGCGGACCGCGAAACATGCTCCGGCCAGGGAGCAAGCCCTGGCCAGGAACCGCGCTCTGCCCGGGAAGCAAGCGGGTGTGGCTCATCGGCGGCCGGCGTCTGGTGGCGAGGGCTGTGGCAGCCGGCATTGTCTCCGAGGCCGCCGGACGGCTTCAATCGTCACATGCCCCGGCAGCCGGCACTTGCCCGGCTCGGCGGGGAACGGGAGACTGTGGCCGTCGACCCACATTCCTGAGGGGGTATTCCGTGATCAATTCGATCCTGCTGTCGGCGTGTGCGGTGTGTGCCGCGCTGTATGCGTCTGGCCTTCCGGCCGCCGAATCCGCGAAGCTTCTCTTTCCGGACACGCCCGGCCTGTGCTCCTACACGTTTCGCAACCAGTTTGCGAAGGACGTGCCGGGCACGCTCGACGCGGTCAAGGCACTGGGCATCACCGACCTCGAGTTCTCGAACCTCTTCGGGCTCACGGCCAGCGAGTTGCGGAAACTGCTCGACGAGCGGGGGCTGGTCTGCTCGTCGTTCGGCGTCGGGTACGACGCGGCCGTGAACAAGACCGACGAGGTCGCCCGCGACGCGCTCGCACTCGGTGCGACGTATGTGCGGGTGGCCTCGATCCCACACAAACCGCCGTTCACGGCCGAGCGGGCGCGGGAGGCGGCGGCCGAGTTCGATCGCGTCGGCCGGCTTCTCCGCGAGCGGCACGGCCTCACCTTCTGCTACCACAACCACGGCTACGAGTTCCAGCCGCACGGCGACGGCACGCTCTTCGACCTCATGATGGCCGAAACGAAGCCGGAGAACGTCGGCATCGAGCTCGACGTCCTCTGGGCGCACTTTCCGGGTGCCGACCCCGCCAAGCTGATCGACCGCTACGGCAGCCGCGTGAAGCTCATGCACTTGAAGGACCTCAAGCAGGGCGTGAAGGGCGACTTCTCCGGCAAGACCGATCCCGAGAACGACGTCGTCCTCGGGACCGGCCAGATCGACATGCCGGCGGTCCTGCGGGCCGCGAAGCGGGCGGGCGTGGCCCACTACTACATCGAGGACGAGAGCACAGCCTCGCCGGCGCAGGTGCCGCGATCGCTCGTCTATCTCAAGTCGCTCGCCGAGTGACGGTGTGTGCGCCGGCCTGGTCGCCAGGCCGCCCTTGTCGACCACTGCGGAGACGTTCGTGATGAAGACGCAGCCCACCCAGGTGCACTCCCTCCGGGCTGCCGTCATCGGCACCGGGTTCATCGGCCCCGTCCACATCGAGGCGCTGCGGCGGCTCGGCGTGCAGGTCACGGCCATCTGCGGGTCGACGGAGGCGGCGCGGGCCACGGCCGACCGCTGGGGCATCCCCGAGGTGTATGGCGACTACGACCACAAGGCGCTCCTCCGCTCACCGAACGTCGACGTGGTCCACATCACCTCGCCCAACAAGGTCCACGTGCAGCAGTCGCTCGACTGCCTGACCGCGGGGAAGCACGTCGTCTGCGAGAAGCCGCTGGGCATGTCGGCCCGCGAGACGACCCGCGTGGTGAAGGCCGTCGCCCGGCCCGGGGCGCCGGTCTTCGCCGTGAACTACATGTGCCGATTCTTTCCTGCCGTGCTGCAGATGCGGGCCATGGTCCGCCGCGGCGACATCGGCCGCGTGATCCACGTGCAGGGGCACTTCTTTCAGGACTGGCTCCTCAAGGACACCGACTACAACTGGCGGGTTCTCGCCTCGGAGGGGGGCGCGCTGCGGGCCGTTGGCGACATCGGCACGCACTGGATCGACGCCGTGTCGTTCATCCTCGGCGCGAAAGCGGAGGCGGTGTTCGGCCACACGGAGACGTTCCACAAGGTCCGTCGCCGGCCGCGCGGCGAGGTGAAGACGTTTGCGAAGGTCGATCCCGCGTCGCTCGTGCCCTACAAGGTCGATACTGAGGATTTTGGCAGCGTGCTGCTCCGCTTCGGCAAGGCCGACCACCCGCACGCCGACGGCGTCCATGCCAATGCGGCGATCTCGCAGGTGGCGGCGGGGTGGAAGTGCAGCCTCGCCCTGGGCATCTACGGCACCGAGGGCTCGCTGCAGTGGGAGCTCCAGCAGCCCAACGAGATCCGCGTCGGCCGCCGCGACACGCCCGACCAGATCCTGCAGCGGGGCACGGCAGGGTTCAGCGACGACGTCGCCGGGTTCACCGACTATCCCGGCGGCCATCCCGAGGGTTTCGCCGACGCCCACAAGATGCACTACCGGGCCGTCTACCAGCACATCGCGTCGGGTCGGAAGACGCCCGTCCTCTTCGCGACGGCCGCGGACGGCCACCACGAGGTGCGGCTGTGCGACGCGGTGCTCAAGAGCAGCCGCACGCGTCGCTGGGTCGGTGTGGGCCGGACGTGACCGGCTACGATCCGGCGGGCGGCTGCGGAGCGGCCTTCGTGCCGCCCTTGTTTTGACCTTGGCCCCGGTTCGGACCCTGACCCGTGCCGCCGGGGCCTTTTCCGCCCGGTCCCCGCTTGTGGCCACTGGCCCGACATGAGGCAGGCCCGCGTCGGCGCGCAGGTGGGGGCGCTTGAGTAGGACTGCGTGAAGACCATCCCCGTCCTCGCCAGCCGGTCGATGTGCGGCGTCTCTACGAACGTATTGCCTGCGAAGCCGATGTCCCGCCAGCCCATGTGGTCGATGAGGATGAGGATCACGTTCGGCGGCCGCGTGCGGTTGGCCGCGAAACCGACGCCGGCCCAGGCCACGGCGGCGAGCGCCGTGAGCGCGACGCATATCCACGGCCTGTGCGGAACCCTGCGCGGAACCATGGTGCTCACGGGTCGCCCCCCCTGCCCGGCGCAGTGGTGTGGGTCGGGGGCGTTTTCGGTGTCTGATGCTGGATCGTTATCCTGCCGCGCGACGCCGGCCACCAGG
>JBILVO010000239.1:0-3654 GCA_044370415.1 Pirellulales bacterium | reverse complement strand
CGCGGGCGCGTCCCCGGCCGACAGGGTTCGTCGCCCACCAGCCCGGAACTTTTTTAGCCCCGCCCGTACCAGGCGGTGAAACGGGGCGAGTCGGATTTGGCGACCGATTG
The DNA here is from genome assembly GCA_044370415.1 of Pirellulales bacterium. Classification (GTDB taxonomy): domain Bacteria; phylum Planctomycetota; class Planctomycetia; order Pirellulales; family UBA1268; genus CAMCQY01. Next base: position 3,544 of record JBILVO010000239.1, on the reverse strand, counting down.
GGAGGCCCTTCCGACTTGGGCCATCGCTCGGGGTTGCTTAATTAAGCAGCCAGAGAGAACTGAGCTTCGGCAATTGAAGCTTGGTCGACTTTTAACGTGGCCAGCCGACCAACCACGGCACGCAATCTGAACCTCTTGCCATCCGGTCGAAACCGGTACGCCCCCTGTGATCGTGTTTGGAATCCTGTGATCGTGTCTGGAATGATCTGTCGTGGGTGTCCGACGGCAAGAGCCCGTCTCGAGCAGCCTGTCGCCCATGCGACTCCTCTGCCATCGACATTCTACGCGGGCCGGGGCGAGGCGTTTCACGGGGGCCCGCCGCCGGCCGGGCCGGGCTACGAAAAACCGCGGAAATCCGGGCGAGTGGCCCGGAGTGGGCGCCGGCCACGGCCGCTTCCCGGGGACCCTGCCGGTGTCGAAAACCCCGCCGGCTGTGCGGGTCGTGTCGCAGGTCGGGCCGCCGTTTCGGCCCGAATCACGGGCATGCGGCCGGCCTGGCGCGTGCCGGGCGGGAATACTTGCCTGGTGGCAGGCTCGTGCCCCGCCGCCGGCACTTCGCCCTTCACGGCGTTCCGACATTGCCCCGAAACCGGCCCCCGACCGGCCCTGAAACATTGACGGTCCTCCCATGCCACTCGTACGATTTTTTCCAGTTGCCACAGGTTTTTCCCCGGCCGCTCGCCTGCCCTCCGGTGCCGTTTCCATGTGCGTTCCAGCGATCGTGAAGACGGGTTTCGTGAAGCGGTGCACGAAGACGGGGCCCGCCGGACGGTCAGCGATCGTCCGCCGTGCGCCGCTGGCCATCGCCGCCGTTCTCCTCGCCCTGGCACCGTGTGCCGCGGGGGCGCAGGAATGGGCCACGAAGATGTTCTCTGTCACGAGCCACAATTTCGGCACCGTGGCCAAGGGCTCGAAGACGGAATACCGCTTCGTGTTCCGGAACATCTACAAGGAGCCGGTTCACGTGGTGGGCGTGCGGACCAGCTGCGGCTGCACGTCGCCCGAGGTGACCGTGCGCGACCTCAAGACGCACGAGACGAGCGAGGTGGTCGCCACGTTCAACACGCGGACGTTCCTCGGCCAGCACGGCGCCACACTCACCGTCACCTTCGACAAGCCCTACTTCGCGGAGGTGCAGCTGCGGGTGGCGGGCAACATCCGCGGCGACGTGACGTTCGATCCGCCGTTCGTCGACCTCGGCAACGTCGATCTCGGCAAGGGTGCGGAGCGTTCGGTGCGGGTGACGCACGTGGGCAGCGCGCCCTGGGAGATCAAGGACGTGCGGAGTGCCAACTCCAACTTCGAGGTGGCCCTCTCGAAGCCGACGCACACGGCGAGCCAGTCCGCCTACGACCTGACGGTGCGGCTCAAGCCGGAGGCGTCCGCCGGATACCTCAAGGGGCAGCTCATCCTCGTGACCAACGACCCGCGGGCGGCGCAGATCCCGATGGACGTCGAGGGCCGCGTCGTGGCCGAGGTGACCGTGAGCCCGCAGCTCTTGGCCCTGGGAGCGGTGAAGCCCGGCGGCAGCGTGACCAAGAACATCGTCGTGCGGGCGAATCGGCCGTTCTGCGTGACGGGCGTCTCCTGTTCCGACGGCTGTCTGACGTGCGAGCCGAAGACGACGGCCGCCACCGTGCACATCCTCCCCGTGACGTTCGCAGCCGGGGCGATGTCGGGCAAGGTGGAACGCCAGCTAAAGATCACGACCGATCTGGGCGAGGGGGCGGTGCCGACCGTCACCGTCCAGGCGACCGTGGAGCCGCCGGAAGGCGTGGTCGGCCAGTCGGCGAGCCTGCCCTGAGCGGAGCCCGGACACTGCCCGTCCCTCGCAGCACCGGCCTGATCGCGTCGGCAGGCAGACGGCGATCTTTACTGCTCACCGGCCCACGATCGGCCTGTATTCCCGGGGCGCCGGCCCACAGTAGAGCGAGAGCGGCCTGATCAGCCGGTTGTCGGTGATCTGCTCGATGATGTGCGCGGTCCAGCCGCTCATGCGGGCGACGACGAAGATCGGCGTGAACACCGGCACCGGCAGGCCGAGCGCGTGGTAGACGCGGGCCGCCGGCCAGTCGAGATTCGGCTTGAGCCCCTTGGCGTCGAGCATCAGCCGCTCGACCCGCTCGGCGAGGTGCTCGAGCGGCTCGCCGTCGGTGCCGCGCACCATCTCGCGGCACATCCTCCCCAGCAGCTTCGCCCGCACGTCGCCGTCCTTGTAGACGCGGTGACCGAAGCCCATGACGACCCGCTTCGCGGCGAACTGCTCGTTGAGCCAGCCGTCGGCCCGGTCGGCCGAACCGATCGCGGCGAGCACCTCGAGCACCTTCTCGTTGGCGCCGCCGTGCAGCGGGCCCTTCAGCGCGCCGATGGCCGCCGTGACTCCCGAATGCATGTCGGAGCCCGTCGAGACCACCGTCCGGGCGGTGAACGTGGAGGCGTTGAATTCGTGCTCCGCGTAGAGCACCAGCGTGGTGCCGAAAATGGCGGCCTGCTGCGGCGTGGGACGGTGGCCCGTGAGCCGCTCGAGCAGGGCGGGGGCGATCGCGCCCTCGGGCCAGCCGCCCACCTCGCGGCCGGCGGCGAGATCCATCCAGGCGGCCAGCAGTGCCGGCGTCTGGCCGAGCAGCCGCTCCGCCTGGCGGAGCAGTGCCTCGCGTGAGCCGGGACGGTCATCCTGCTCGATCTGCCCGAGCATGCTGACGCCCGTGCGCAGGGCGTCCATCGGCGCGGCATGCGGATTGACTGCGGCAAGCCGGCGCAGGGCGTCGATCGCGGTCGGGTCGAGCGACCGCGCCGCCTCGTGCACCCTCCCTGAGAAGGCGGACCGCTCGGCCGCCGTCGGGAGCTCGCCGTGGAGCAGCAGGTAGGCCACCTCCTCGAAGTCCCCGGCCAGTGCGAGCGGTTCGATCGAGTAGCCGCGGTAGCGGAGGTCTCCCTCGAGCGAGCAGATGGCCGTACGGCCGGCGACGACGCCGGCGAGGCCGCGAGCGAAGTCGCCCGCGGCGGTATGGGAGGAAGGTGCTGTCATGGGGCTTCCTGTCGGGTGGCTGCTGAGGTGGATTGCGCGGGGCGGGGTCGACTTCCGGAGATGTCCGTGCCGGAGCAGGCTCAGGCCGGCTTCTGGGGCGACGGGGAGGCCGGCCAGGCCTCAGGATGGGCCGGGTCGTACTCGAGCAGGTCGTAGAGCTCCGCGCGGGTCTGCATGAGGTCGAGGAGGCTCTCCTGCGTGCCCTCGTCCGCCAGCATGCCGAGCGCCGCCTCCATCGCCTTCATCGCCACGCGGAGCAGGGTGACGGGATAGAGGGCGGCCGCGAACCCGAGCGACGAGAGGTCGTCGACGCCCACCAGCGGGCTGACGCCGAACTCGGTCATGTTGGCCAGGAGCGGCGTGCCGCACGCCGCGAACTCGTGGCCGACCCGGGCGAACTCGTCGCGGGTTGCGAGGGCCTCCGGGAACAGCCAGTCGGCCCCGGCGTCGCGGTAGGCGCGGAGCCGCTCGAGGCAGTCGTCGAGGCCGCTGACGCCGCGGGCGTCGCTGCGTCCG
>JBILVO010000238.1:0-3670 GCA_044370415.1 Pirellulales bacterium | reverse complement strand
TGAATTGGGGACAGACCTACGGTCCGTAATGTAGCAGCCGCCGCGTCTCCAGGCACGAATCGGCCATCCGACGAACCGCTGCAGTCACCGGCAGGCGGCCTCACCGGGGCAGGAAGGGCCGCCGGGGTCACTCCGGCAGCGGCCGACCCTTCGTTTCCGGCAGAAAGGGCAGCACGGCGAGGCCCAAGAGGAAGGCCGCGCACATCGTGATGCCCGCCGGACGCATCGGCTCGGCCATCCACGCGGGGCTCTCGATCCCCTTGTAGACCTCGCTCGTCAAAAGCCCGAGCAGGAAAGGGCCGCCGGCCGCCACGAACCGGCCGACGTTGTAGCAGAAGCTCGTGCCCGTGCTGCGCAGCCGCGTGGGGAAGAGCTCCGGGAAGTAGATGGCGTATCCGGCGAACACCGAGAGCTGGCAGAAGCCCATGATGGGCAGCATCCACCAGATGTCGCTCGGGTCGTCGAGGTAGCGGAAGACGAAGGCCGTCGACAGCATCGCGAGCGTAAACGCGATCGCGAAGAACGATTTGCGGCCGATCCATTGGCAGATGCGGGCCGCCAGCATCATGCTCGTGAAGGCCCCCACCTGGATCATCATCATGGCCACGGCGGGCCAGATCGTGAGCCGGCCGGCGATCTCCTGGTCGGTGAGCCCCTGGGCCTTGTAGGCCTTGAGGAACGCACTGCGCACGAGGTCGGGCGTGAAGAAGCCGATGCCCCACAGGCCGATCACGCCGGCACAGGCCAAGAGCATCCCCAGAATGGCGTTCTTCCGCCACCGCGGGTCGGCGAACAGCGGGCCGTAGCCGCCGAGCTTCTCGCCGGTCTCGGCAGCCCGGGCCTTCATCTCCTGCCACCGCTCCGGCTCTTTGAGCCCCGACCGGATGACGAGCGCCAGCACCGCGGGCAGCGCCCCGATGACGAACTTCCACCGCCACGGTTCCCAGCCGTAGAGCTTCGTGCCCATGTGCAGCTGCGCCTGACCGAGCCCGATCCCGATGAGGGCCGCCGCGAAATTTCCCACCGCCGAGAGTGCCTGGAGCAGGCCGAGCGCGTAGGGCCGCGCCCGGTCGGGCATCACCTCCGCCACCAGCGCCACACCGACGGCGAACTCGCCCCCCACCCCGAGCCCCGTGATGAACCGGTAGAAGGCGAAGTCCCAGAATCCCCGCGAGAGCGCCGACAGCCCCGTGCAGAGCGAGTAGATGACGATCGTGATCATCATCGTCTTGGCGCGACCGAGGCGGTCGCCGATGACGCCGAAGATCAGGCCCCCAGTGGCCCAGCCCAGCATGAAGATGCAGGTGGAGAGCCCGCCGTAGAAACTGACCTTCCCGTCGAACTCCTTCTTCTGGTCTGCCGTCATGGAGGCCGGGTCGAGCGATGCCGAGACGAGCAGCGTCTCCATCGCGGGCTTCCGAGCCAGCGTGAAAAGCTGCTGGTCGAGACAGTCGAAGAGCCAGCCGAGCGCCGCCACGATGAGCACGAACCAGTGGTAGCGGGTCATGCCCTTGTGCCAGGGACCGTCGGCGGAACCAAAGGCCGCCGATCCGGACGACTGAAAGTGGGGCAGATCAGCCATGATGCGTTCCCTCCACTCGGAATGGGCGGCCGGCGAAAGACGGCGCCGTCGACGTGCCTAGCCGAGCTCCGCCTCGACCCGCCGCATGTAGGAGAGGCTCTCCCGCGCGAGCCGCTCCGGCCCGGGAGCATAGTCGAAAACCTCGACGCTCACCCAGCCGGCGTAGGAGACCTCGGCGAGGGCCGCGAAAATCGGCGCGAAATCGACACCGCCGAACCCGGGCCCCTGCAGATTCTCGTCGTTGGCGTGGAAGTGCTCGAGGTGGCGTGCGCTGGCGCGGATGATGTCGGGGATCGCCGTCGCCTCGCTCGACATCGCCTTCACGTCGAGGTGCAGGCGGACGTGCGGCGAGCCGATGCGATCGATCAGCCGGCAGGTCTCCGCCGCCGTCGTGAGCACGTCGGTCTCGCTCGGTGCGAGCGGCTCCAGCGCCACGACGGTGTCGGTCGCCTCGAGCACGGGCACGAGCCGGCCGAACACCTCGGCGATGTGGTCGATGGCCTGCGCCGGCGTGACGCCCGGCTTCAGGCTGCGCTGCTTCGGGGAGCCGAAGACCAGCACGCGGCCCCCCAGGTCGCGGCAGAGCCGGGCCAGTGCCGCCAGGTAGTCGACGGTCTGCCGCCGCACGTCGGGATCGGGGTCGGCGACGTGGAAGCCCTCGGTCTTGGCGAGCAGCCAGTGCAGGCCCACGCACTCGAGCCCCGCGCGGGCGATCGTGCGGCTGATCTCGCCGCGGGCGGCGGCGTCGATGTCGGTGGCCAGCGCCGCGAGCGTGAAGGGGGCGACCTCGAGGCCGGTGTAGCCGCACTCCGCGGCGAAGTCGCAGGCCTTCGCCAGTGGCCAGTCGGCGAACGTCTCGTTGCAGATCGCAAACCGCATCGGCTCGACGCTGGTCATCGCGATGCCTTTCTGAAGGTGTTCATGCCGGTCCCTGCACCACGGCGGGCCTGCCGGTGCGGGCCGAGCGATAGCACGCCTCGACGATCGCCACCGCCTTGCGGCCCTCGAGCCCGTCGAGCTCCGGCTGCCTCCCCGCCTTCACGGCGTCGAGGAAGTGCTCGAAGTTGCGTGTGTGGCAGGAGTAGTTGATCGCCATCGGGTCGGCGGCGCCGCCCGACGTGCTGCTCGAGCCGCCGAACCGCTCGCGAACGGCGGCGTCGCCGGCGGCGTCGTCGCGAAACCGCCACGACACGAGCTGCTCCTCCAGGATCTCCGCCGTGCCGTCGCGGCCGCCGACGAGGAACCGGCGGAGCTGCCCCGGAAAGAGGCTCGTCGCCGCGAGCAGCTGGCCGAGCCCGCCATTCCTCAGCCGCAGGATCGCCACGCAGGTGTCCTCCACCTCGAGCCGCTGCGGATCGTGCGCTCGCACGGCTGTGAGCGCCACCACGCTCTCCACCGGGCTTTCTCCCGGCGCGAGCCCCGGCATCGCGGCGCCGGCCACCCACTGCAGGGCGTCCACGCCGTGGATCGACTGGTTCATCAGGGCGCCGCCGCCGTCGAGCGCCTTGGTGCCCTGCCAGCGGCCCGGACCGTAGTAGGCGTCGTCGCGCCACCAGGGGACGTAGCTGGCGGCGACGGCGATGCCGCCGAACCGGCCGGCGGCAGCGGCGTCGCGCACCGCCCGCATGACCGGGTTGAACCGCTGCGGGAAGATCGCGCCGAGCGTCACCCCCGCCTTCGCGACCGCGGCGAGCATGCGGTCGATCCGCTTGAGCGTGGTCTCCAGCGGCTTCTCGCAGATCACGTGGACGCCGCGCCGCGCCGCCGCGACCACGGCGTCGAGGTGCGCGCCCGAGGGCGTGGCCACTGTCACGAAGTCGGGCTTCTCGCGGCGGATCATCCGCGCCGCGTCGTCATACCAGGCGCAGCCATGCTCCGCGGCGAACGCCCGCCCCTTCTCCTCCGTCCGGCAGCTCGCGGCGACCAGCTCCACACCGGGAATGTCCGCCAGCGCCCTGGCATGCATCCGTGCGATCGCGCCGATGCCGATGATTGCAGCCCGCATGAAACCGTCTCCGCGGAGGGCCCGCGGCGTCGGCCCGCGGCTGGCGGAAGTCTGCCGGATGGCCGTGCGGGTCGCCAGCGGCC
>JBILVO010000116.1:0-12765 GCA_044370415.1 Pirellulales bacterium | reverse complement strand
ATCTCCCGCCGCTCCTCCGGCTTCGCTTTCTCGAGCATCTCCTCGAACGGCTTCCGTTCGGCGTCGGTGGGCAGCCGGCTCAACGACCGCACCCACGCCTCGTCGACGACGGCCCGCGGCTTCGGGTCGGTGGCGAGAATCTGCGTCACCCGGCCCGACTTGGCGGCGAGCTTGTCGTTGACGGTCGAGCCGTTGGAAAGGTGCAACGCCTGCACGAGGCTTGGCTGGCTCGACCGCTCGCACTCGCAGGTGATGTCGCGGGCGTTACGGCCGAACGTCTTCAGGAAGTAGTTCTTCACCGCCGAATCGTGCAGCTGGATCGCCCGAGTGTCGTCGTCGTAGCCGGTGATCTTCTCGGTCGATCCGTCGTTGAGCGCCACCTCGGTGTAGGTGTCGCGGACGCCCGTCACGTCACAGATCGCATCGCTCAGCACCTCGGCCATCAGCCGCTTCGGATAGGTGCGGGCGAACCAGCGGCGGTCGGCGCGGTTCTCGGGCAGGGGATCGCTCGAGCGGCGGTAGGTCTCCGAGAGGAGTATCAGACGCATGAGCGACTTGAGGTCGTAGCGGTGCTCGATCGTGTGACGACAGAGCGCGTCGAGCAGCTTCTCGTTGCTCGACGGATTGCTCGTCCGCAGGTCGTCGACAGGCTCCACGAGGCCGATGCCGAAGAAGTTGGCCCAGACGCGGTTGACGACGGCGCGGGTGAAGTACGGGTTGTCGGGCGACGTCATCCAGGCGGCCAGAGCGGCCCGCCGATCGGTGGGGTCGGCGGAATCGAGCGGGGCGCCGTCGAGCGGCGCCGGCGGCTGCGGCTTGCCGGTGCGGGGCTGCAGCAGGTCGCCCCGCGAGTCGACGAAGAGCGTGCGCACGCCGTCACCGTTGCGGCCATCGCCGCCCCAGCCCTTGGCGCGGACCCGCGCAAAGAGGTTCGCGAAGGCGTAATACTGGTCGTTGGTCCATTTCTCGAGCGGATGGTTGTGGCACTTGGCGCAGCCGATCGAGAGTGACAGGAAGGCCTGGCTCGTGTTCTCGGCGAGCGTCTCCGGATCCTGGTGCACGGCGAAGTAGTTGGTGGCGCCGTTCTCGAGGCTCGACCCGCGGGAGGTGAGCAGGTCGGAGACGAGCCTGTCCCACGGGGCGTTCTCCGCCACTCGGTCGCGGATCCACTGGTAGTAGGCGTTCACCGCGGCCGGCCGCAGCTTGGAGCCGGTCACGAGCAGCACGTCGGACCACTTGTAGGCCCAGTAGTCGACGAACTCCGGACGGGCGAGCAGCAACTCGACGAGCCGCTCGCGCTTGCCGGGCGAAGCGTCTTCCCGAAAGCCGTGCACTTCCTCGGGGGTCGGCAGCCGGCCGATCGTGTCGAGGAAGGCGCGGCGGAGGAACGTGGCGTCGTCGCAGGGGGGCGACGGCTTGAGGTGGAGCTTCTCGAGCTGCTGGAGCACCAGGTCGTCGATCAGGTTGGCCCGCGGAGCCTGGGCGTAGACGTCGGCCGGCACCTCGTGCGGGAAGGGGGCGACGATCCGCGCCACCGCGATCTTGGAGGAGAACCAGGCGGTCACCGCCCCCTCGCCGTGGCCGATCACGCTCGCCTTGCCGCCGCCATCGACGGTGGCGATCGCCTCGTCGGCCGAGGTGAACCGCGCCCAGCGGGTGACGTCGCGGAAGCTGCCATCGGTGTATTTCGCCGTGACCGCGAGCGCGACCGACTGCCCGGGCGCCGCCGCAGTCTCAGCGGGACCAAGCTCGATCGCGACCAGCTTCTTCTCGCCGGCCTGCGGACCAGGGCAGCCGGCCTCGATCCAGGCCGCCAGGACGCGGTAGTCGTCGCCGCCGACGTCGAGCCGCTTGCCGCCCTTGTGGGCCAGCGCGGTCGTGGGCTTCGCGAGCAGCAGGCTCGCGCCCGGATCGGCGAGGTCGATCCGCCGGCCGTGGGCGTCGCGGGTGATGGCGAGGTGGTCGGACGCCGGGTCGTAGCCGAAGAGCGAGAGACGGAAGCCTCCCTTGCCGGCGAGCGCCCCGTGGCAGCCGCCACCGTTGCAGCCGGCCTTCGACAGGATGGGGACGACGTCGAGCTCGAAGCTTACATCCGCCGCGGGGCAGGGCGCGGCCACGAGCGCGAGCCACACGCCCACCACGGCCGGTAGAGACGCCAACGGGAGCGCCGGCGGGACGACGCGGACGAACGCGAAAACAGGCTGGAACACGGCGGCGTCCTCCTGGAGCGTCAGGCGAAGAGCTCGCGGATCGGCTCGGTGCCAAAATCAGTCAGCGCGAACGGCCGGCCGGCCGGGCCATTCAGGTGGCTCGTGTGGTCGAGGCCGAGACTCTCGAAGATCGTGGCCACGATGTCGCCGGGGCCGACGGGCCGCTCGGCCGGGAAGCCGCCGATCGTGTCGGAGGCGCCGACGACGCGGCCTCCCTTCACGCCCCCGCCCGCGAACGAACAGGTGAAGCACTGCGGCCAGTGGTCGCGGCCGCCGGCGGGGTTCACCTTCGGCGTGCGGCCAAACTCCGCGAGGCCGGTGACGAGCGTGTCGGCGAGCATGCCGCGCTGGCTCAGGTCCTCGATCAGGGCGCTGTAGGCCTGGTCGTACATCGGGCAGACCAGATCCCGCATGCCCTCGATCGAAGTGAAGGGCTTCGAGCCGTGGATGTCCCAGGTGATCTCGTCGAACACCGTGAGAAACGTGTTGATCGTCACGAACCGCACGCCGTTCTCGACGAGCCGGCGGGCGAGGAGGCAGCACTGCCCGAAGCGGTTCATGCCGTACCGCTCGCGGACGGCCTGCGGCTCCTGGGCGAGGTCGAAGGCGGCCCGGGCCTGCGGGCTCGTCATCAGCCGGTAGGCGGCGTGGAAATTCTCGTCGAGCAGGCGGGCGTCTTCGCTGGCCTCAAACTCCTTCGCCGCCGACTCCACGATCTCCCGCATCTTCCGCCGCCGGTCGAGCCGGGCGACGCCGATCTGGTCGGGGGGCAGGAGGTCGGGCACGCGGAAGTTGGGCTGCGACGGATCGGCCATCAGCGCGAACGGATCCTGCGCCTTGCCGAGAAAGCCGCCGGCCTGGCCATTGGGCAGGTTGCCACCGCCGCGGCCCATGAGCTGCGGCAGGACGACGAACGGCGGCAGGTCGGTCCGCCGGCCGAGCAGGTAGGAGGCCACGCTGCCGGCATGCGGCGTGTGGATGCCGCCCGTGAACCGCCGGCCGGTCTGCATCATCTGCCAGCCGGCGTCGTGCACGGCGGCGCCGTCGTGCCGGCACGACCGCACGAGCGAGAACTTGTCGGCGATCGCCGCGTGCTTCGGCAGCAGCTCCGAGATCTCGAACGCGTCGGTCTTCGTGCGGATCGGCTTGAACGGCCCGCGAACCTCCGCGGTGGCCTCCGGCTTCATGTCCCAGAGGTCGACCTGGCTGGGGCCGCCGAGGTTGAAGATCATGATGCAGGAGCGGTTCTCGTGCCCCGGGCGAATCCGCCCCTCGCTGGCCGCGCGGACATACTGCGGCAGTGACAGGCCGGCTGCGGCCAGCGCCCCCACCTGCAGGAAGTCCCGCCGCGTCGGACCGGAGCCGCAGAGCAGGGCCCGATCCCGGGGCGATGGTGCGCGAAATTCAAACATGGCATCTCCCTTGCTCGAGACGGTCGGCCTGCGGATGAACCCGGCTGGTCCATCATAGCCCGCGGGGCCGCTCCAGGTCTTTTGACGAACGTGCCGAGTCTTTGTATTTAAGTAGCATGCGGAAAAAACGGCCCGTCCGCCGGGCGGTGGCGTCCGAGGCGGACCAGCTGCTCGCGCTCTTCGACGATTTGCCAGATGTCTACCTGTTCGTGAAGGACAGGCAGAGCCGGTTCGTGAAGGGCAGCCGGGCCTGGCTGGCCATGCATGGCTGTCGCACGCCGGCCGACATCGCCGGGAAGACAGACGCCGACTTCCATCCCTCGGCGCTGGCCTCGCAGTATGTGGCCGAAGACCGGCGGGTGATGAAGTCGGGCCGGCCGCTCCACGATCAGGCCTGGCTCGTCCGTGACCATGCGGGGATGCCCCGCTGGTACCTCTGCACGAAGATTCCGCTCTTCGACGCTCGGGGCGTGGTGACCGGGCTCGCGGGCATCCTGCGGCCGTTCGATCGGGCCGGCAACGCGCCCGACGAATACCGGCGGCTCACGCCGGTGATGGAGCACGTCACCACGCACTACGGCCGGCGGATCACGCTGGCCGAGCTGGCCCGGCTGGCCGATCTCTCCGTGAGCCAGCTGCACCGGGAGTTCCGCCGGCTCTTCAACATCAGCCCCGGCGACTACATCCTCTGGACGCGTCTCATCATGGCCCGCCGCCGGCTGGAGGAATCGACCGATCCGATCGGTCGGATCGCCCGCGACTGCGGGTTCTACGACCAGAGCCACTTCACGCGGGCCTTCAAGCAACACACCGGCCTGCCTCCCCTGGAATACCGTCACCGCCACCAGGCGGAGCGAGCGTGACGCCGCGACACGCGGCCTGACGCGACCGCCGGACCTCGGCTCGTCGGCCCGCCACTGACCGCGCAGCGGGCGGCGTCGGCACGCGGCATCGCATCGCTCAGGCACCACACCTCGGAAATTCTCCCCAACCAATCCGGAGCGGGGCCGGTGCAGCCAGTCCCGGCCTGCCGTTCAGACACCCCCTCGGGTATGCTTCGCCATTCTCAAGAAGGGTCTGTCACCCCATACGGATGCTGCAAGATGCTCCCGTGCGATCCTGGCGACGAGCTGCCCAAGAGCGAGTGCGCCGACGCTTCGGGGCTTGGCTTCCAAGGCCTGACAGAGTTTCTTCCGACGCCAGTCGAGGTGCGTAGCGTCGATCTCGGCCCCGGCACCAAGCTCGGCGACGTGACGATCATCCGCCTTGTTGCGGAAGGGGGCATGGGGAGGGTCTATGAAGGCCTCCAAGGGATGCCCTGCCGGAGTGTCGCCGTGAAAGTGATCCGGCCCGGCGTGCTCTCGCCCGAGGCCGCACGACGATTTGAACACGAGGCGCATATCCTCGGCAGGCTGACACACGCGGGCATCGCGCGGATCTACGCGGTGGGCATGCAACAACTTCCCGACGCGGTTGTGCCCTATTTCGTCATGGAGTTCGTCGAGGACGCCAAGACCATCACGGCATACGCGACGCAGCACAGGCTTTCGGTCCAAGAACGCGTCTCCCTGTTTCGCGATGCATGCAAGGCGGTCGCACACGGACACCACAAAGGGGTCATCCACCGCGACCTGAAGCCGGGCAATATCCTCGTCGACACGGCCGGCCATCCCAAGGTCATCGACTATGGGATCGCGCGGAGCACGCAGGGCGACACGACGCTGCCCACGCTGCACACCAACGCCGGCACACTCGCGGGCACTTTGCAGTACATGTCGCCCGAGCAGTTCGAGGGCATGACGCACGCACTCGACGTACGGACGGATGTCTACTCGCTCGGCGTCGTTCTTTTCGAACTCCTCGCCGAGCGGTCGCCCTATGACCTCGCCAGCCGTGCCGTCTACGAAGTGGCGCGCGTCGTGACAGAAGAGGATCCTCGGCCCTTGTCCGAGACCAATCCGCGGCTGCGCGGCGACCTCGACACCATCGTCTCAAAGTGCCTGGAAAAGGATCGCGAGGAGCGGTACTCCGACGCGGCAGAACTCGAGGCCGACCTCGGCCGCTATCTTCGCGGCGAACCGATCGTCGCCAGCCCGCCCCGGCTGTTCGGCTCAATCGTTCGTTTTGCACGGAGGCACCGGGTGGTGGCCGCAGCAGCGGCCGTCACGGCGCTTGCGGCCTTGGTTGCGCTCGTCGGCATCTCGGCGTTCGCGATCCGGTCCGAACGATCCCGGGCACAGGCCGAAGCCGCCCGCCAGGAAGCCCTGAGGCATGCCGGCATCGCGGCGCAGGAGCGGGAGGCTGCCCGCCGCGAGAGCAGCCGTGCCGACGTCGAGGCCGGCCGTGCGAGACAGCGGCTCTACGTCGCCAACACCAGATCGCTGCAGGCGAGCCTCGTCACCAGAAACCTGCGCATGGCGAGGCAGCTCTATGCCGAGAACGTGACGATCGCCGGCCACTCGCTCCCGATCGAATTGCATTGCCTGGGCGCGCAGTGCGACGAGGCGATCGCCGTGCTCGAACTGAACAGCGGGCCGGTCGAGCGGGTGGAGTTTGGTCCCGACGGCCGCACGATGATGGCGATGTCATCCGAGCCGATTCCGGCCTCACGTGACTCGGCGGCCGAGGTTTCGGTGGTAGAGAATCTTCGCCAGAGAACGGAGGGCGCGAGGGCGAGGGGGAGGCAACGATTTGCGTTTTTCACCGTCGATGACGGCTGCCCGATCGGCCCGGCGCTTCCTGACGACGAAACCGCGAGTGAGGCCTGGGCTGTCCGGGTCAAGCAGGCCGTCGGCGTCGGCAGCCTGGATGTCGACACAGGAAAGGCACTGGCCGAAAGCCCTGACGGCCGGCGACGAGCGATGCATCTGAGCGACGGCCGCCTGTGCGTCACCGAAACGGCGACCGGCCAGGTGCTCGCCGCGATGGACATGCCCCGCACATTGCTGACGCGTGTTGTACTCGACCGCCAAGGCAGTCGCGTCGCGGCGCAGCATGCGGACGGCGGCTTGACGCTGTGGGATGCCGCATCCGGCGAGCTGGTCACCCGATGCTCGGAGAAGGGCAGCACTGTGCTGACGTTCCGCTTCAGTCCGGATGGATCGCGACTTGCCCTACTGCTCGGCTCGGAACGCATGTCGCAACGGCTTGCCGTGCATGACGCTCATGACGGCACGCTGCTTTCAGCCGTGGATGTGGACCGCTCAGAAAATGGCCGTTCGTTCGACGCCATGCTGGCTTTCAGTCCGGATGGAAGCAGAGTGGTCACGACGTGGGGCGATGCCGAACTGCTGGTCCACGTCGTGGGAGCTATTGACGCGGGAGCGATCCTGCGAGGCCACGACGCGGCAATCGGGGCCGTCGCGTACAGTCCTGACGGGGCTCAGATCGCCAGCGCGGCGGCAAACGGACACATTCGCCTCTGGAATGCCTCGTCGCTTGCTTCGGAGCGCGAGCTGATGGGGCACGATGGCGACATCCGGACGCTGGCGTTTTGCCCGAATGGAGAAACGATCGCGTCGGGAGGTGCGGATGGCACGGTCCGCATCTGGTCCCGCACGGCGACGGCGCCGTTGTCGGTGCTTCCCGGCCTTCGCGGCATCACCGCCATCGCCTATCGTCCCGATGGCCTGCACATGGCCGTGGCCGGCGAGGGAGGCGGGAGCGTGGAAGTATGGAACCCGCAGACAGTGACGCGGGTCGGCGAACTCTTCGCTGGTGAGGGCCCCGTGGCCCAGATCGCCTACAGCCCGGATGGCGCGCTCGTGGCCACCGCGTGCGGCGACGCTGTGCGCGTCTGGCGAACGGATACGGGCGACGTCGTCTCGACGCTCGAGCGACACCCTCGCGGCGTGATGGCGGTGATGTTCAGCCCTGATGGCGGGCGACTGTTGACAACGGCTGGCGACATGACGGCCCAGGTATGGGACCCGCGAACGGGACAACGGCTGATGCGGGCGCCAGCATATCGATCCTTCACGAACGTCAATGCGGGCGGTGCCGTCTTCGGTCTCGACGGAACCCGAGTGGCTCACGACGGCGCGCACGTGCTTGATGCCCTATCCGGCACGATCATGGCGACTCTCCCGAAGCGAGGCAGGGTCCGCTGCCTCGCGACAAGCCCGGATGGCCGCATACTGGCGAGCGGCATGCCGATCGGCGCCGTATACCTCGACGCTTTTTCCGACGGCAGTTCGTTGGGGAGAATCGTGGCCCACTCAGACAGCGTGCAGGCGATTGCATTCAGCCCCGATGGGACTCGTCTCGCCACGGGCTCGAAGAACGCTGCCGTACGACTCTGGGACGTCCGCAGCGGTACGCCGATCCAGCAGTTCGTCGGTCACGAGGGATCGGTGGAGACGATTCTCTTCAGCCCCGACGGCGGCAGGATCATCACGGCTGCCGCGGATGGCACGGTGCGGATCTGGGATGCCGACGCCGAACAGGAGCTCTGCGTGCTCCCGGGCCAACGTGAGCGGCCCCACGCGATCGCGATGAGCCCCGACGGCACCCGATTGGTGACAGCGGCTGCAGGCGGACCGGTCCGCATCTGGGGGCTCTCCAACGCCGCCATAGTCCGCGCCAGACAGGCCGCCACGCCCTCGCCGCGATCACTCACCTGGCAGCGTTGATGATCGGGGGTTCTGCGTCCGGAAGTCGGGGCCTGTCATCCCGATCGAGCGGCTCTTCGAGCGATCCGAGGAAGGCGGCGAGATCGGAAAGATCCTGCCGATTGAGCCCCAAGGGCTTCACGTGCGGAGACGTGATCGGAAAGAGGGGATCATCCTTCCAGAGGCCATTCCGCCGCGGCCTCGCCATGCCGGCGTTGTACATGTTCAGCACGCCATGAAGCATAAATATCCCCGAATGCATGAGTGGTCCGGTGTGCGTGACGTCGCGCAGCGATGGCGTGAGAAATCGGCCGCTGTCGGCAGGATCGCCGCTGACGCCGTATCGCCCGAGATCCTCGTTGCTCTTCCCGAAGAAACTCAGTCCGAGAACATGGAGCCGACCATCGCTGAAGGTCGGGCCGTGATGGCAATTCATGCATCGCGCCTCGCGCCGAAAGAGGTCGAGCCCCAGCATCTCGGCGTCTGAGAGCGACTGCGATTCGCCACGGAGAAACGCATCGAAACGTGAACGCCCTCCCACGATCGTTCGCTCGAAACACGCGATCGCTTGCGCCGCGCGGGACAGCGTGACGCCCCCCTCGGGAAAGGCGGCCGTAAAGAGATCACGGTAGCCTGAACTCGCGGAGATGAGCCCGACGACGTGAGCGCTGCTGGCTGCCATCTCCAGCGGATTGAGAAGAGCCTCTTCCGCTTGTTGTTCGAGCGTGTCGGCCCGGCCGTCCCAAAACAGGGTGCGTCGGTACGCGGCATTGCGTATCGAGGGTGTGTTCCTCCCGGGCTGCCTCGCCGGCGGTTGAGCGACAGCCCTCCCGTCGGCCCAGGCGAGGTCGGGATCGTGGCAGGAAGCACAGGAGAGCTTCCCGCTGGCAGAGAGACGCGAGTCAAAAAAGAGGGCCCTGCCGAGCAGGACCTTTTCCCTGCTGAAGGGATTGGATTCCGGATGCTCAACCGGAGGCAGAACTCCGAGTTCGCTCCAGAGCACCCCCTGGTCGACGTGAGGCGGGGGCCATTGCGAGGGAACGTCGCGATACAGTTCGCGCACACGCATCGCGGCCGAGGCCCGGGCGGCGACGGACCGCTCCGGCCGAGCCGCGACTCTGGCGACAGACGCGGGTTCCTCTGCGATGCCGCTGGACGCCCCTCCCCATAACCATGCGATGATCGCCACACAGGAGAGCACCTCGGCAGGTGCCGGGCAGCCTGAACGAGTCCCGCAATGGATTCTTCGACGATCACGCATCGCGGACCTTCTCCTGCCGATCAATCTGCCGATCAATCTGCCGATCAATCTGCCGATCAATCTGCCGATGCAGGAGAGGCTCCTGCATCGCCCCCCTGCGCCGTCAACTGGGCCGCCATGACGTCGGCGGACATCGACTGGTCGAGAAAGCGTACGGCACCATCGGCATAGAGCAGATTCGCCCCCCCCTGGTGAAAGGCGTAGATGCCCCAATAGTTGCTGCCGTTGATCAGCTGTGCCCCGGGTGTCTTGACCCGACTGGAGGGATCCGACTGTGTGGCGTCCAACCTGAACCCCCTGATCTGGAACTGATTCGCGTCCGGCCAACTGCACAGCGACACATACTTTGCAGATGCACTCGTCGAGAGCCCAGAATCGGGAATCAGCCCGCCGAAGGCCCATACCTGCGGCCGGCTGGAGGCCTCGACCACCGCAATGGTCGTCGATGCGCCATCGGTGATGTTTTTCATCGAACGACCACGGGCCCCCGGCTTCATCGTTCCCGCGAAGAAGCCCTCGACCGAGGACGGCTTCGGGTAGGAGACCGTTGCAGGGGCATTCCAGAGCGCGGGATTGGCGCCGGCCGAGCCTGCGTAGTCAGCCGCCATCGACCACCACGAGGGGGTTCCCGCCTTGAACTTCACATCCCGGAGCTGCCCATTCGGCTGCGATGGGCACACCATGAAACCGACCGATGTCTGGACGGCGTTACGGTTCTTGATGTCGTTGCACGCGACCGTGTAGTCGTAGATTCCAGCGAGAGGCGCATCTTCGAGGAATGGCAGGATCTGAGCACACCAGTAGTGCCGGGCGCCATTGCCAGACACGGCGGTCGGGAAGCAGTCGCGGGCGGAGTGGAAGTTGTGGAAGCCCACCCCAATCTGCCTGAGATTGTTGAGGCAGTGGCTGCGACGAGCGCTCTCCCGGCCGCTCTGCACCGCGGGCAACAGAAGCCCGAGAAGTGTGCCGATGATGGCGATGACCACGAGCAGTTCCACGAGCGTGAAACCGCCCTCGCTACGATGGCATGCCAAACGACCGCCGTGCTGCTGCCGTGTCCTGCGAATGCACTCCATGGCCGACGCCTTCCTGCGAGGGAGAGACCTGCGATGCCGCAGGGTTTATATCCCCCCCCCACACAGATGTCAGCCCCCTCATTTTTTGAGAGGCCGGCCCGCGATCGATGCGGCAGCACGGCTTGTCGCGGCGATCGACCACATGGGTCGCGCATACCCCTCCGGACCGAGCCAGGCCGTCGCGGACCGTGAGGCCGGCGCGTTCCAGCCTCCGCGCGCGGCCGGTGCCTGCGGGCGACTGATGGGAATCTCCGCGATGGCGCCTCGACCCCGATGGCGCTGGTTCAGCCGCCGTAGGCGGAGGCCGTGTCGCTGCGGGCCAGGTCGGTGTCGAGCGGCCGATGCGGCCTCAAGCCCAGCTTCTCGAGTTCGCCGTGGTAGGCCCGCACGCCCTCGGCCGCCGCCAGTTCCCCGTCGGCCACCGCCCGCAGGAATCGCACGAACGAGAGCTGGTGCTCCGCCGCGTTGATCTTCCGGCCGAAGAGGGCGACACGGGCACCGTGCCGCTTGGCCTCCTCCACGAGCCCGAAGGCGTCGTGCGTGGTGCCGGCGCCGCCGCCGAGGATGCCCACGACGACCGACCGGTCGTAGGCCGCCAGCTGCTCCGTCACCTCGGGGCCGAGGTAGGGGATCTTGAGGAAGATCGGCCGGCCGGCACGCGGCACGCCCGCGAGCGCTCGCACGACGTGGTCGGCGAGGAAGCGGGCGATCCCGCCCGGCCGCTCCCGCAGCCGGCCCGCTGCCTTGTTCGGCACCGCGTCGGGGGCGTTGGGGAAGAACACCTCGAGGAAGTGGCGAAACCCGGCCCGCTCGGCCTCCAGCCGGAACTCGCGGTAGGCATCGAGCATGTCGCGGTCGAGATGGGCGTCGTCGTTGAGCGTCATCGAGAAGAGCCCGAGGTTCGCGCCGCGGGTCACATCCGCGCCATCGCACGCCACGCGGCCGCAGCGGGCCTGGGCGATCGTGGTGGTGGAGAAGGGGAGAGCCGGCTCGCGGCCGTAGCCGCCGGTGCCGGCGGCGAGCCAGATGTCGGTCGTGTCGTTCATCCGCACGGCCGGCGTCACGTGGCTGTCGAGAAAGATCCCCTCGTCGATCCCGAGCAGCTCGTTGGTGCTCGCGCTCATGAGCATGATGTCGACGAGCCCCTGCCGGACGAGCTCGCGGATGCTGGCGCGATAGTCGGCGATCGAGCGAAACGGCCCCGTGCCGGGCCGGCCGCCAGGAGCGAGGCCTGGAGCCGCAAGGCCGAAGGCCATGTCTGCGTCCTTGGCATCGGCGAGGATGAAGTCGGAGCAGAACGGGTCGGCGACGATCCGTGCGAGCTTGAGGTCGAGCGATTTCGCGGGCCGCTTTGGCTGCATGGGCGATGGTGTCCCAGAAGGAGAATGCGACGATCGGCGACCATGCTACCACTTCACCCGGACCGCGCACCCGCGGCCTCGGCCGGGCCACGGGCACGGATACGCGCGGGTTCATCGAGGGTATTATCTGAGGGGTGCCGCCCCCCCCCCGGTCCGGTCCCGGATCAGCACCGGTCGACGGGGAAGGCAAGGCTCGCACCGGTTTCGTTCACGCGCACACCTCGTCGAGGAGATTCGCCCGATGGATATGAATATCGTCTGGTTCCTGCTGATCGGCCTGGCCGCGGGGTGGCTCGCCGGACAGATCATGAAGGGGGGCGGGTTCGGCGTCGTCGGCGACCTCGTCGTCGGTGTGATCGGCGCGATCCTCGGCGGCTTCCTCTTCGGGCTGCTCGGTCTGTCGGCGAGCGGCCTGCTCGGCAGCCTGATCACGGCGACGGTCGGGGCCATCGCGCTGATCGCCGGCCTGCGGGCGATCAAGCGGCCGGTGTGACGCTTCGGGCAGGCGGCGACGTTGCGGACGGCCGATGGCGGCTGGTACGGTGCTTGGGCGGGGAACGCGGGCCGCAGCGTGTTGCGGCCGACGTCTCGCCGCCAATCCTCAGCCCCTCCCGAGCCCACCATGACCAGCCCACGTCCAGGAACATCTTCATTCACCGACCTGCCGCTCTCCCGCCGCCGCTTCGTGGGCGTCGCGACGCTCGCGGGTGCGGCCGCGGTCGCCGCGCCCGCGTTCCTCGCGAACCGCGGACAGGCCGCGACCGACGTGCCCGACGCACTGGCAGGCCGCCTCAAGAAGACGCTCAAAATCGGGATGATCAAGCTTCCCGGCAGC
>JBILVO010000236.1:0-3716 GCA_044370415.1 Pirellulales bacterium | reverse complement strand
AGTGGGCGTGCGTGAGTCCCCGGTGATACGAAACGTTGTCGCGGGTGCCGTCCTTCACCACCGTCGGGGCGATCGGCGGCCAGAAAAGCTTCCAGCGGCCCTGCCGCACCGCCGCGTTGCTGTGGGCCACGGGCGTATAGCGGGTCCGCTGAAAGAAGAGCGGCCGGTCGGTGAGGCTGCCCGGAGGCCCGCCCTCGAGCAGCGGCAGCAGGTTCGCGCCGTCGAACGGCTTGGCATCGTCGGCCGGCGCGAGACGGCAGGCGGCGAGCATCGTCGGCAGCCAGTCGCAGCCGTGGACGGGCGTGTCGATCACCCCGCCGGCCGGAATCCGCCCCGGCCAGGCGACGATCCCCGGCACGCGGATGCCCTGCTCGAGCATGTCCCCCTTGCTGCCCCGGAAGGGGCCGTGAAACCGCTCGGCGCTCTGTCCCGCGATGCCCGACCAGACGAGATTCGCCCCGTTGTCGCTCGTGACGACGACGAGCGTGCGGTCGCGAGCGCCTGCCTCGTCGACGGCGGTGAGCAGCCGGCCGATGCCGGCATCCATCTGCTCGATCATGGCGCAGGTGATCGCCACGGCAGGAGAGGCCCGGCCAGCCAGACGGGCCGTATATTTTTCGATCAGCGCCTGCGGTGCCTGCAGCGGCGGGTGGATCGCGGCCGGCGCGAAGACGAGTGCGAATGGCCGGCCCGCCGCCGTGGAACGCTTCACGAATTCCGCCGCCTCGTCGGCGAGGACGTCACTCAGGTGCCGGCCGTCGTGCGGATCAACGCGGGCCGATTCGAGCCGCTTGCCTTCAGCCGCGGTCCGTCGCTCCAACTGCCACTGCTCGAAGTCGATGCCGCCGTTGGCGAAGCCGATGAACTCGCCAAAGCCGCGGTGGTGGGGGAGGTGGTCGTCGCAGTACGCGCCGCTATGCCACTTGCCGACATACGCCGTCGCATAGCCCGCGGCACGGAAGTGGTCGCCGATCGTCTGTTCGTCTCGGGCGAGCCGGTCGACGCCCCGATTGCTCGACACATCGACCGCTCCGGTCCGGTGGTTGTAGCGGCCGGTGAGGATGCCCGCCCGCGATGCGGAGCAGAGCGACGACGGGGCGTAGCAGGCCGTGAGCCGCGCGCCCTGCCGGGCCAGTCGGTCGAGCGCCGGCGTGTCGATGTCGGGATTGCCGTAGCAGCCGACGTCGCCGTAGCCAAGGTCGTCGGCCAGGACGAGGATCACGTTGGTGGGGCCGGCGACGGGCGTGCCGGCGATCGGCTCTTCCGTCATGGCCGTGCCGGGGAGCGATGCGCACCACGTCGCCACGCCGCACACAAGGCCGAGGGCGACGATCACCCCACCGTGCCGCGCTCGCAGATGCCGGTCGGACATGCCATCGATACCAAAGAGTGTGGCAGAGTGTGGCAAGACGTGCGGCAAGGGTAGCACGCGCGGCAGGCCATCCGCCAGCGTCGCCCGGCCACGAAGCGACCGGGTGAGCCACAGGCCGCGTCAGCGCCAGATCTCGTCGCGGGCGGGATCGCCCGGCACGTCGAGCAGCTGCACCTTGTTGATGCTCACGAACCGGCCGTGGTCGGTGAACTGCCGCACGATCCGCTTGTTCGCATCGAGCTCGAAGAACTGCGCGGTCGTGGCGAGGTAGCCGTGACCCAGCCAGTTGACCACGACGGTATGGCCGTCCGGCAGCCGCTGGAACCCGCTCACGAGCCGCAGCGGATTGTCGGGCACGTCCTGCGTGCCCAGCGTCCACGTCACCGAACCGTCGCGAGCCACCTCGAGCATGGCCTCCCCCTCGCCGCAGGCGATGAGGATGGTGCCGCCGGGCAGTTCGCGAACCTCGTGCGGGTCGCCCGGCGTCGTGATCGTGCGCAGGAGTGATCCGTCCGCGCCGAGTTCCAGAATGGCGCGGTCGCCTTTCGCGCTGACGAGGGTGCGGCCGTCGCTCGTGCGCCGGCAGCCGCGGAGCTGGTCGTGTGGCTTCGTGGTCTTCACCGGCACGGCGATCTCGCGGTTGACCGTGCCGTCGCGGCCCACGTCCACCAGCCGCTTCGTGCCGCACTCGACAACCATCACGCGACCGTCGGGCAAGGGCTGGCAGCCGTGCACCTCGGCCTCTGCGGGGGCGCGGTAGCTCCAGACAACGTCGTGCCCGGGCGTGACCTCCCGGGCGCCCCGCAGGTGGCTATAGAGGATGTTGCCATTGGCCAGCATCCACACATCCTGCGGCTTCTCGGCGGGATGCTCCCACTCCACGCGGCCGTCCGCGGCGATGATCGCGACCTTGTCGCCGCCGTAGTCGCTGACGAGCACGCGGCGGCCGAAGGGGGGCACGCGAGCGGCCTCGGCCGGTGCGGGATCGCTGAGCTGATTGCGGTTGTTGCGCTGCAGCGGCGGTTCGGGCTTCTCCCAGCCGCGGGGCGCGCCCGCGACGACCACCGGTTTGCCGGTGTTGTCGTGAATCCGCAGGTTGTCCATGACGAAGCCGTTGCGGGAGCACCTCCAGCAGTGGATGGCACCGTGGTCGCCGCCGCACTTGATGACGTTTCCGATGACCTCGTAGCCGTCGAGGTTGAAGTTGGGCTCGATGGAGGTCACGCCGGTCTCCATGTAGTTGTCGTTGCATTTCACCTTCCGCAGGTGGCCGCGGAAGGAGGGGTGGCCGAGCAGGTACCCCGCACCGTTCGGATTGAGCGTGCGGGTGCGGCGGATCGTGATGTCCTCAGCGTCGAACGACTCACCCGGCGTCACGCCGCCCCCCGGCAGGAACCTGCCGCCGTGCTCTCCGTAGCACATCACGGAGCGGTTCGTGTCGATCATCGTGATGCCCTCGACGAGCACGCCGCGGACGCGGCCGTGAACGAGCACGCAGGCATTGATGTCCTTCACGAGAAAGCCCGGCTGCACGTTGTGCGTGGCGTTCATGTCGATGGTGCCCAGGCCGGTGATCCGCACGTTCTCGATCGTCTCCGGCTGCCGCCCGTGCCCGATGCGGATGCCGTAGGCGACGGGGCCGTCGTAGGTGACGTACCAGGTGCTCCCCTTGTTGTGGCCGGTCCTGCTGCCGAAGCGGATGTGCACGCCGTGCGCGAGCGTCTGCCAGTCGCCCGTGATCGGGATGCGGGCC
Source organism: Pirellulales bacterium (assembly GCA_044370415.1). Classification (GTDB taxonomy): domain Bacteria; phylum Planctomycetota; class Planctomycetia; order Pirellulales; family UBA1268; genus CAMCQY01. Next base: position 591 of record JBILVO010000236.1, on the reverse strand, counting down.
TGCGGCGTCTCGCCAAACCTGGTCGCCGACGGCCCGAGCCTGGCGCTGCCCTGTGGGTTGTCGGCGCTCTCGAACACGCCCCAGGCAAACGTGTCTGCGTTGCCGTCGCTGCCCTCGGCGTCGATCCTGATCGTGAAGATGCAGGGTTTGGAAAGATCGAACGCTCCGCCCACCTCCAGGTCGTCGAGCTTCTTGCCAGCGTCCTGGTCGGTGGTAATCTCCGGCACGGCCTCGAGCATCGTGGCGTTGTCCGCGAGCTTGAGCGTCGCCCCCGGCTGCAGGTCGATGTGGATCGATTTTTCCACGGAGACAAGCGCGCGATGCCTGCCCGGCCGGTGCTGATGCAGGCCCGGCTGGAACACCAGTCGATCGCCCGGAGCGGCGCGATCCATCACGGCCTGGGGATCGTCGCCGGGCTTGATCGCATGCTCGGCGGCGGGGAGCAGCGATGCGAAAGCGAGCAGCAGGAAGAGGGAGCGCATGAGTAGGCCCATGAGAATCACAGTTGAGCGATCGGCTGGACCATCGGCCAGATCCGGATCTCCTCCGTGACAAGATGGGCCGGCATCCGGGATGTCTGCAGGATCAGCT
>JBILVO010000235.1:0-3727 GCA_044370415.1 Pirellulales bacterium | reverse complement strand
CCCGACTGTTTGACACTTCCCCCCGACCAACACCACACTCTCGGGGGAGCCATCCTACTGAAACCGGAGTGTGTTGCTCGGGCGGCAAGTTTTCAAGGGTCCGTCAAAGTCCGTCAGCGAGAACGACGCGTGAGCACACCGCCCGGGCCGACGCCCCGCAAGCCCCCCGGCCCCCCTTCCGCGTCGGCTCCGCAGCCGCCGATGGCAGCGCAGCCGATCAAGGTGACCGACACGGTGCTCGTGGGCCGCGGCCGCGGGCTCGTCGGCATCGTTCTCGACCATCCGACCGTCGAGCTTCGGCACGCGAAGCTCACGCCGCGGGGCGGGCAGCTGATCGTTTCGGATCTGCGCAGCACCTACGGCACGTTCGTCGATGGCGAGCGTGTCCGGCGCGACCGGCCGCTGGCCAAGGGCTCCCGGCTCACGATCGGCCCCTTCCACTACGTCTTCGACGGCGATTGCCTCGTGCCGCAGGCGGCGGGCGGCACGTCGCAGCTGTCGCTGTGCTGCAGCCGCCTGTCGCGGGTGGTCACCAACCGGGTGACCGGCGCCCCGCTCACGCTCCTGCACGACATCACGATCGCGATCAGGCCCAGGGAACTCGTCTGCCTCATCGGCCCGAGTGGATCGGGCAAGTCGACGCTGCTGTCGATCCTCGCCGGCCGCACCCAGCCCAACGGGGGTGCGGTGATCGTCGGCGGCCGCAATCTGCACTCCGAATTCGACGCCATCAAGCACGACGTGGCCGTCGTGCCGCAGCGTGACGCCCTGCACAACGCGCTGACCGTCCGGCAGTCGCTCTGGTTCGCCGCCGGCCTGCGGCTCCCCTCCGACACGTCCGGCGCCGAACTCGACGCCGCGGTCGACGGACTGCTCCGCGAGGTCGGGCTCGTCGAGCGGCAGGCCGTGCGGGTGCGGGACCTCAGCGGCGGACAGTTGAAGCGCATCAGCCTCGCCAACGAGATCGCCCACAAGCCGAGCCTCGTCTTCCTCGACGAGGTGACCAGCGGCCTCGACGAGCTCGGGGACGAGGACATGATGAAGCTCTTCCGCGACCTCGCGGACAAGGGCCGCTCCGTCGTCTGCATCACCCACAACACGCTCAACATCGAGCGCAATGCGCACCTCGTCGTCGTGCTGACCACCGGCGGGCGGCTCGCGTGCGTCGGCACCCCGGCCGAGGTCAGCAAGTACTTCCAGGTGGACCGCCTGGGCGACCTCTACTCCGCCATGGCGAAGCAGACGCCGCCGGTGTGGGAGCAGCGGTTCCGCCAGCACCCGCTCTTCAAGCAGTACGTGGTCGACCGCGTCCCGCAGGCGGCCCAGCTGCTCGCGGCGCCGGCCGCCGGCCAGCAGGCGCCCGCCCTCCCGGGCGCCGCCTTCAGGCAGGTGTCCGCGCGACGGCCGATCAGCCTCACGCGGCAGTTCCGGCTCCTGGCGGGCCGGGTGGCGACACTGCAGCTGATGGACGTGAAGTCACTGGCGCTCTCGCTCGGCCAGGCGGTGTTTATCGGAGTCATGCTGGCGGCGGTGTTCGGCGATCTCAGCGTCGAGGAGGACGCCATCACCGACCTCATGAAGCGGCAGAACGCCGCACACCTGCTGCTGGTGGCGATCTTCTGGCTGGGCTGCAACAACTCCGCCCCGGAGATCGTCAAGGAACGGATCCTGTTCGAGCGGGAGCGATCGGTCTCCGTCGACGCGGTCGTTTACTACCTGGCGAAGCTCGCCGTGCTCGGGCTGATGGCCCTGGCGCAGGCCTTCATCGTGTTTGGCATCGTCGACGTCTTCTGCCACATGCCCGCGCTCGACGGCCTCGGGGGCATCGTCAGCCAGTCCGGGACGATCGCGGCGCTGGCCATGCTGGGCACGCTCACGGGCCTGGCGATCTCGTCGCTGTCACGCACGGAGGAGGTGGCCGTGCGCACGGTGCCGCTCGTGCTGATCCCCCAGATCGTGCTCGCCGACGTGATCGCGCCGCTCGACGGCTGGCTGAAGTGGATCGCGCAGGCGCTCGTGTCGACGTTCTGGTCGTTCCGGGCGTTCACCGCCGGCGTCGAAGATTACTGCCGGCCCGGCGATGATCCCCCGTCGTGGCTGCCGGCCATGTCGATGATGGGCGTGCACGCCGCCATCCTCGTGGTGATGGCGATCGTCGGCCTGAGGCCGCCGGCGGGCAACGACGGCCGTTGAGCCCGCCCCACGGTGAAAGGCTCGCGCGGAGCGGAGCTCACTGCCGGAGGCCGCGCCGCCGGCATTACGGCAGCGCGAAGACGATGCCGGTCACCGTGGCCGCCTGCACCGCGAAGCCGCGGCAGCTGATCGGCACGGCCGGGATCGTCCACGGCGCGCAACTGCCGGGCCGGTAGTAGCCCAGCGGATAGACACACTCCCACGGCAGCTCCACGCCCATCTTGTAGGGCAGGACGGGGAGCGTCACGAAGAAGTGCGCGGCGGAGAAGAACGGATCGGCCAGCGGCCCGTGGGAGTGGCCGTAGCGTTCCAGGCTCCAGTCCTCGAAGTAGAGCGGCTTGTGGCAGTTGCCCGCGGCCTTCCAGGTCATCATCGTGGTGGCGAATCGACGCGGCTTGAACGTCTCCCCCTCGAGCCGGCACTCGCAGGGATAGTCGCTGCCCGGCCGTCCACCGACGCGGATGTCGAGCGCGATGTCGCTGATCGCGTCGTCACGAAGCCGCCTGAGCGCCTCGCGGCACTCCTGCGACTCCTCGCTGCACGGGCTCTTCTTGGCGTCCTTCTCTTTGGAATCACTCTCCTTGGAGCCCTCATCCTTGGAGCCCTGATCCCTCGAACCGGCCGCGGCCGACTCGCCGGCGGTCCTGCCGGCCCCTGAGCTGTTCGCATCGGCCCTCGTCGACCGCGCGTCGCCCGGAGCAGCGACAGTGCGGCTCCGCGACGTGCCGTCGGCGTTGCCCGCGTCGGGCCGCGTCGGGGTCGCCGCGGCCGGAGAGGCCGTTTCGAGCGTCAGTTCGCCGCCGCGGCTCTCGCCGTCGGCGCTCACCGCCCGAGCCGCCGCGCCGACAGCACCGTCGGCAGCGAGGAGCCGTATGTAGAGCGACTCGGGGTCGGGCGCCAGCGGCGCCGCGTCCGCGTCGATGATCACGCCCGGCGGAGCCGCCGTCGCCCCAGACTCCGTCTCGGACGGCGCGGCCGCATGTGCGGAGAGCCGGCCGACGGCCACGAGGCAGGCCACCAGCAGCCCAAGCAGCAGCCCGAGGCCACTGGCCATCCGCCGCGGCGAGCATCGCGCAGAAGGGCAGGGCTCGGCTTTCGACCGCGGCGGCGTGCCGGAGGCGATCGGGCTGGGAATCGTGCGTGCCAACGGTGTCATCGATCTGCCCCCGGAGCGCCGAGCCGACGCCGCGCTCGCCTCGGCCGGGCCCGGCGTGGTGCTCCGGCCCGGCGGCGTCACGGTCGACCCGCGTCCTACAAATCGACCCGGAGGCCCCCGCAACTTTGATCCCCTCGGCAAAGCCGCGGGCATCGGCCGAAAGTCACCGCGCGACCGAAGGAAGCGGTCTTGCCGGAGCTTCGCAGACTACCGCAATGCCGCGAGCCCCCGCATGCCGCCAGCCGGGCAGACCGCGGCGCGTGCCGCACGCGGGGCGCCCCCACCCGTGCCGAGGCGGAGCGGCCATCTCGAGCCGCGCCGGCTACTCCCCGGCGCCCCGCTCGACGCTGTAGTTCGGGGCCTCTTGCGTGATGACGA
>JBILVO010000115.1:0-12903 GCA_044370415.1 Pirellulales bacterium | reverse complement strand
CGAACTCATGGCCGACGCGGGCGAACTCGTCGCGGGTTGCGAGGGCCTCCGGGAACAGCCAGTCGGCCCCGGCGTCGCGGTAGGCGCGGAGCCGCTCGAGGCAGTCGTCGAGGCCGCTGACGCCGCGGGCGTCGCTGCGTCCGATGATGACGGTGCCGGGATCCCGGCGGGCGCCGGCGGCGGCCGCCAGCTTGTCGCACATCTCGCGGCGGTCGATGAGCCGCTTGCCGGAGAGATGGCCGCACCGCTTGTCGAAGGACTGATCCTCGAGCTGGATCGCGGCGGCACCGGCTTCCTCCAGCACGCGCACGCACTCGGCCACCTCGGCCGGCCCGCCGAAGCCCGTGTCGGCGTCGACGATCAGCGGAATCGACACCGACCGGGCGAGCAGCCGGGTCTGCTCGGCGAGCTGCTCGAGCGTGAACAGGCCGATGTCGGGAACCCCGAGCGTGCCCGCCGAGAAGGCGGCCCCCGAGAGGTATGCGGCGGCGAACCCCTCGCGCTCGATGAGCCTGGCCGCGAGCGGAAAGGGCGCCCCGACGACGGCGATCGTCGCCTCGGCCACCGCCTCGCGGAGCAGCCGGCCGCGGCCGCGGGGCACGGGGGGCAGGCCTGCCGAGGAAGACTCTTGGGCGGGGCGGGCCGGTGACGACATCGGTTTGCGGTATCCTTCTGAGGGCGGCCGAAAGCTGAACGTGGCCGGAAGACGGCTGCTGGAATCGCCTTCGGAGACGCCTGCCGGAGGGCGGGAGCCCTCCGCAGGGCGGCCGAACGGGAGGTTATAGGTGCGGACGATGCCGCGGGAAAGCGACACCGAGATCGGGCCGGACTCGCCGGCGGCCGGCGGCTGGCCCCGCGGCCTCGGCGAGCTGCTGATCGTGCTCGCCATCTTCGCGGCCGCAGGCTGCTGGCCGGTGCCCGACGTCAACGAGACGGCGTACCTCACCAAGGCCCGCCACCATGCCGACCCGGCCTGGGGACGAGGGGACTTTTTCCTGGAGACCCCCGATGCCCACGGCGTCTTCTACGTGCTCATGGGGCCACTGGCGGCGTCGCTGCCGCTGGAGCAGGCCGCCTGGATCGGCCGCTGGCTGGGCTGGCTGGCGGTGGCCGCGGGATTCCGTCACGCCGTCGTGCCGCTGCTGGCTCCGTGGTGGCCGCGGCTCCTCGCCGCCGCCCTCTTCTCGCTGGCCCTGCGGCACACGCCCGCCGCCGGCGAGTGGGTGCTCGGCGGCTGCGAGTCGAAGGTCTTCGCCTGGGCATTGGTGCTGGTCGCCGTCGGCGAGATCGCCAGGGCGCGGCTGCCGTGGGCGGTGCTGGCGCTCGGCGCGGCCACGGCGATCCATCCGCTCGTCGGCGGCTGGGGCATGGTCGCCCTCGTCGTCGTGGTGTCGATGCCCGCGGGCCGACCCCTCAGGGACGCCTGCATGACGGCGGGCGACCGGGGCGGGGCGCTGGCGATCGGCGGCGGGCTCCTGCTCGCCGCCTTCGGACTGGTGCCGGCGCTGGGGCTCTCCGGCGGCGTCGACGCGGCCACGCGGGCGGCGGCCGCACGCATCTACGTGGTCGAGCGGCTTTCCCATCACCTGCTCGCGCGGACGTTCGCCGACGGCTTCGTGGCCCGGCACGTGCTCGCCATCCTGGCCTGGTGGCTGCTCGCGGCGACACGGCCGTTCGCGCCGGAGCCGATGCCGGCCGCGCGGACCAGGGCCTACCGGTTCATCGCCGCGTCGCTGGTGATCTCGCTGGCGGGCTGCGTGGTGTCGCTGGCGGAGCCGCTCGCGCCGGCCGCCGTCCACGGCCTGCTGCGCTACTACTGGTTCCGTCTGGCCGACATCCTGGTGCCGTTGGGGCTGGCGGTCGCCGCTGCCGCTGTGGTGAGCGACGGTGCACTGCTCGCCCGCATCCTGCCCGTGCGGCCCGCCGTCACGCGCTGGGGGCTCGCGGCGCTGCTGTGCCTCGACCTCGTCCACGAGAGCAGGCACTGGCCGCTGCCCGGCCGGACCTCGCTCGTGGCCCGCAGCGACGGCAAGGTCGACGCCGTGGCGTGGCGGGACGCCTGCGATTGGATCGCGAACCACGCGGCCGCGGATGCGTGCGTCCTGACGCCGCGCGGTGCCTCGAGCCTGACCTGGTGGACCGGCCGTCGCGAGGTGGTGGGCTGGAAGAACAGTCCCCAGGATGCCGCGTCGCTGGTGGAATGGCGGCGGCGGATCGTCGACTGTTTCTCCCGCGACGGCGGGTTCGCGAACCTCGAGCGGTCCACCGCGGCGCTCGGCGCCGAGCGGATGCGGTTCGTCGCCGACAAGTATGGCGCCACGCTCGCCGTCGTTCCGCTCGACCTGCCTGCCGCCGCCGACCTCCCGTTCGAGCGGCTGCATGCCAACAAGGGCTACGCCGTGCTGCGGCTGGCGCCCGACTGATCCATGCCCCGGAGCGACACGTGACCCAGACCAATTCAGCCAGCACGGCCGCCGCCGGGCATGGACCGATCGAGGCGGTGGCGTTCGATCTCGACGGGCTGCTCGTTAACACCGAGGAGCTCTACCAGCATGTGGGCACTGAGCTGTTGCGGCGGCGCGGCCGGCCGTTCGAGCCCGAACTGCTCGACGCCATGATGGGCCGGCCGCAGCCGGTGTCGCTGCGGATCATGATCGAGTGGCATGGCCTCACCGATTCGGTGGAGACGCTGGCCGGCGAGACGAAGGATATATTTAGGTCGCTCCTCGACACCGAGCTGCGCACGATGCCCGGCGCCGTCGAACTCCTCGACGCGCTCGCCGCGGCCCGCGGGGGCCGCGGCGTGCCGCGGGGCGTTGCCACCAGCAGCGGCCCCGATTTCGCGCACGACGTGCTCGGCCGCGTCGGCCTGCTGCACCGGTTCGATTTCGTGGTGACGAGTGCCGACGTGACGCAGGGGAAGCCGCATCCGGAGATCTACGAGCTCGCGGCCCGGCGGCTGGCTGTCGACCCGGCGCGGATGCTGGTGTTCGAGGACTCCCAGACCGGATGCCGGGCGGCGGTGGCGGCGGGAGCGGTCGCCGTGGCGGTGCCCGGGGGGCACAGCCTGCGGCACGACTTCACCGGGGCGGCGCTCGTCGCCCGGTCCCTGGCCGATCCGCGGATCCGCGGGCTTTTGCCCGAGTGACGCCAGCGGTGCGATCGTCGTCAGAGTTCCACGCCGAGGCGGTCGGCCTGCAGCTGCAGGGCCCGCTCGAACGCTGGGAACGGGTAGTCCTGGCGGCGGCGGATCGCCCACAGGTAGGTCGAATCGACGAGCTTGCGGGGCAGCTTTCCAGACTGGACGAGCGCCGCCACCTTCTCGAGGAATTCATTCTCCTCGGGCCGCCGTGCCTTGAGTCCCACCTTCAGCCGGTCCTCGAGCGAGACGGGACCGTCGTCGTCATCGGTCTCGGCGGCGCGGAGGGGTGGGGTGGAATCCGCGACGGTCGCGGCGCCGAGAAGCAGCAGCGAGAGGATGAGCGTCACGGCCCGCATGTGGGAGCCTCCGGGAGGACGATCGCCGAAATGAGGGATAGGCTTCCGCTGCGGCGCGGTCAAGCGGGGTTTCCCGTCGCGCGGGAGGCGTCCAACAGGGCAGGGGCGGCCGCGAACCCGTTGTCGGCGGCGGCGGCTTCGACGCGTCGTGCACGCGCTGGTCCGGTTCAGGCGAAGCGGGCGATCGCGTAGGACTTCTTGCCGGAACGCAGCACGAGCGTGGAGCCGCCGACGAGGTCCTTCGTGGTGAGCCGGTAGGCCACGTCGGAGACACGGCGGTTGTTGACGTACGCCCCGCCCTGCTCGATCGTGCGGCGGGCGGCGCCCCGGCTCTGGGCCAGGCCCGTCGCCTCGAAGGCCTCGACGAGCGGCAGCCCCTCGCCCTCGAGCGCCGACCTCGCGAAGTCGCGGCTGGGCACGTCGCCGAAGATCTCGGCGAGCTGCCCGTCGTCGAGCCGGTCGATCTCGGCGCCGAAGAAGATCGCCGTCGCCTGGCGGGCGGCGTCGAGGCCGGTATCGCCGTGCACGAGTCGCGTGAGCTCTTCGGCGAGTCGCTTCTGGGTCTCGCGGTCGGCGGGGTTCGCGGCCCGCCGGGTGTCGATCGCCCGGATCTCGTCGATCGGCAATGACGTGAGCCGCGCCAGGCAGCGGCCGGCGTCGTCGTCGTCGAGGTTGATCCAGTACTGGTAGAAGCGGTAGGGGCTGGTGCGGCGCGGGTCGAGCCAGATCGCCCCGGAGGCCGTCTTGCCCATCTTCGTGCCATCCGACTTCGTCAGCAGCGGGCAGGTGATGCCGTGCAGCTCGCGCGACCGCAGCCGTCGTCCCAGCTCGATGCCGGCCGTGATGTTGCCCCACTGGTCGCTGCCGCCGATCTGGACGCGGCAGTCGAGCGCGTCGGAGAGGTGCACGAAGTCCCAGGACTGCAGGAGCATGTAACTGAATTCGGTGTAGGAGAGGCCGCCGTCGCGATCCAGCCGGCTCTTCACGGAGTCCTTGGCGAGCATCTGCGCGAGCGGCACGTGCTTGCCCACGTCGCGGAGGAAGGCGAGGTAGCCGACGCCCCGCATCCAATCGGCGTTGTCGACGACGTGGTGCCGCGCCGCGGCACCCGGGCCGGCGGCGCCGAGAATGTGGCGGATCTGCGTTCCGACGCCGGCGATGTTGGCGGCCAGTTCGTCGGCCGAGAGGAGATTTCGCTCCTCGCTGCGGCCGCTGGGGTCGCCGATCATGCCGGTCGCGCCGCCGATCAGGGCGACCGGCTCGTGGCCCGCCTCGGCCACGCGCCGCAGGAGGACGAGCGCGACGAGGTGGCCCACGTGGAGGCTGTCGGCCGTGGGGTCGAACCCGGCGTAGACCCGGCGGCCCGGGGTGGCGAGCCACTCGCGCAGCCGCGCCGTGTCGGTCGCCTGGTGGATCAGGCCGCGGGCTTCGAAGTCGGTGATCAGGTCGAGCGTCATGGTGGAGCCAATCCGGAAAAGAGCCGTGCGGACCGGCCGTTCATCTCCACATGCCGTCGTCGGCGAAGGGATGCGCGGGGCCGGCCAGCCTGGCGGCGGGCAGGGCCTTGAGGGCGAGTTCGGCGAGCCGCAGGTCCTCCCGCGACGTGATCTTGAGATTCAATGGCGAGCCGGGCACGACCGTCACCCGCTGGCCGATCGCCTCGACCAGCTGGGCTTCGTCGGTGGGCTGGCTGCCCGCCGCGATCGCCGCCGCGAACGCCCTGGTGAGCACGTCGCGGGAAAAGACCTGCGGCGTCTGCGCCTCCCAGAGGCCGGTGCGGTCGACCGTCTCCGTGATCAGCGCGTCGGCGCCGACCCGCTTGAGCGTGCCGACGACGGGAATGGCGAGGATCGCGGCGCCGGTGCGGGCACCGGCCTCGAAGACGCGGTCGATCCAGACCGAGGCGATGCAGGGCCGGGCCGCGTCGTGGATCGCCACGAGATCGACGTCCGGGGAGAGCTTCTCGAGGCCGCGGCGGACCGACTCGGCGCGGTGGGCGCCCCCTTCGGCCAGCGTGATCCCCATGAAAGCGAGGCTGGCGCCGAACTTCTCGACGAACGCCTCGCGATCCTCGGGGGCGATCACGACGACGACCTTCTTCACGTCGTCGCGGTCGGTGAACTTCTCGGCGGCATGCAGCCACACCGGCCGGCCCGCCAGCGGGGCGAACGGCTTCTTGTAGTTGGCGTCCGCGAAGCGGCTGCTCTTCCCGGCCGCGACGAGGATGACTCCGACGTTCAAGGCACCAGACCTCGCGGTGACACGGAATCGCTCTCGAAATGATGGACGCTCAGCGAGCACGCCCGCGGCGTCGCGGCTCGGCGGCGGTGCGAAGCGGTTCGCCGACGGGCGGCAGCCATCCCGTCAGCTGTTGCCCTGCGCCCCAGCCGAGGCCGCGGATCACCGGAGCCGTGGTTTTCAGTAGTGCAGTTCGGCTTCCAGTTCGGCCGGGAAGGCGCCGGTGGGCTGCGACGCGATGACGGCGTCCATCAGCAACCGGATGCCGGCCTTGCACGCGGGCTTGTCCTGGAGCCAGCCGGCGAATGCCTCGCCGTGGGCAAGGTAGACATCCTTGATCCACACGGGGGATCGAGTGAAAAGCCAGTGTCTGAAAAGCAGCCAGCGCGGATTGTCCGGGCCGTACACCGCACGGGCGACCCAGCAACCGCCTGCAGCACCGCCACCGGCAGCACCACCGCCCGCGCCGCCGGCGCCACCTGCGCCGCCGCCAGCACCACCCGCGCCGCCAGCTCCACCGCCTTGGGCGCCACCGGCGCCACCCCCGGCGGCTTGACCGCCACCTGCACCGCCACCGGCGCCGCCGGCACCACCACCGCCACCACCCTGGCCACCGCCGCCGGTGCCCTGCGCGCCGCCGCCGGCGAAGTTGAACTGCGTCACCTGGCCGATGTCGTTGAAGATCGGGCTGACGGAAATCCGCACGTACCGCCGATCGGCGGAGACGACCGCACGGACCGTCATGGTGGCGCCGATGTTGAGCGTGTCGATGACGGGCTGGTAGCCGACCCTGCCGCCGCGGAAGAACGGCGCGCCGGGTTTGCTGCTCGCCCGGGGCGCTGCCCGGCTGTCGGACAGCGAGGCGGCGGCGTCCGGATCGACGAGCGCGTTGAGTTGCTGGGCGAGAACGGCTGCGCCGATCTGCCGTTGAGCCACGGCGTCGTGCCTGACCTGGGCGTCGAAGAGCGGCTCCGTCCGGCGGCCGAAGGGCACCTCCATCGTGACGAGAGTGTCGTCAGCGCCGACAGGCAGCTGCCGCCGCAGTCGCTGTTCATGGTCGGTGCCACGGCACAGGATCACGGTGGCGGTCACCGTGTCGGCGGCCACTTTGCCCATAACGCGGCGGATGACGAAGCGGTAGGTGCCCGGAAATGCCTCGGTGGCGACGTAGCGCTCGCGGTGCGTCGCGTTGTCGCGGTCCGAGGCCGCTTCGGAGTCGGCCAGCAGCATGCCGCCCGACTCGGACCGCGGGGCCGACAGCGAGCAGACCGTCCCGGGTGGCTCCTCGACGAGCAGGTCGACGTCGGCATCGCCGTTCCACGAGACCTCGAGTTCGATGTCACGAACGAGCGCGGCGTCGACGGCGGCCTTGAACGCCTTGGCGTCCGCGCCCTTTCCTTCCTTCTCCAGGCGGTCGATCACCGTCCTGGAGAGCCGTGCGGCCCTGGTGAAGATCTCCTGCTGGTCGGCCGGCCACTCGTTCGACAGGACGCCCGGGCATGCCCAGCGGAGCGTCTCGACATCGTCGGACCGTGCGGCGAGCGTCACGGCGAGGGCGTGCGCCTCGCGGCTGTCCGGATCGATCCGTGCCACCTGCCTGCACACGCGGATCGCCCGCTGCGCGGACCCAAACCGGGCCAGGTAGTTGGCGAGCGTCAACAGATCGGCGGGAGAGGACGCGAAGTCGGCGGCGGAGAGGAGTGCCCGCTCGACGTCCTCACGCGGCCGCCCGGCGGCCTCGAGGGCAATGGCCAGGGCCTCGTACATCCAGGGCTCGGCATGCCCGCAGGCGATCGTGGCCGACAGCAGTTCGGCCGCCTTGTCGAACCGGCCCTGGCGGCCCAATTCGGCAGCCGTCATCTGAATCCGGGCCATGCGGATCGCCCGGGTGCGATCGTCGGTCCGCGGCGTCGAACCAGCCTGCCCGCCGTTCGAGCCGGGGCGGGCGGACGAAGACTCTGTCGCAGAAGCCGCCGGCTGCGGCGCCACGCCCGGATCACGGCCCGGTTCCAGGAAGGCCCCGATCGCGGCCCGCATGTCTGTTGCCTCAAGGATCGAGTCGGGCAGCCCGACGTCGGCCCCGTCCGCTGACTCGGTGAGAGGCTTCTGCCGGGCTGCAGGCCGCGAGGCCTCCGGCTTCTCGCCAGAGCGGCCGGCGGTGGTGCCGGTCGCGGGGGCGGCCGTTGGACGCTGTGGTTTCTTCGTGTCGGCCACGCGTTCGCGGGCGTCGGCGATCTGGAACATGCCGCCACCACCGGCGCCGCCGAGGCCGCCTGCCCCCATGCCCATGCCCATGCCTCCCCCGCCCGCGGCGCCCGCGGAAGCGCGGCCGGCGTTGTTGGTGCGACCGGCGGTGTCGATGAACGGATCCGCGACACCCGCAGACGTGCTGATGACGAGGTCGCCCACGGGGTAGACCTTCGTGATGAGCGTGCTCTCGGCCACGGTCTGGGTGGTGATCTTGAGCACCTCATCCTTGACCATGTAGGTCAACGGGTCGCTTGGCTGGGGATTGATGCTGGAGAGGATCAGCTTCAGGGCGGAACGGAGGGAGATGCCCGCGACTTTCTGGGTCACGAGGCTCTCGTTGAGATCGATCGTGGCGTCATCCAACGCCTTCAAGTCCGGCACGATGGTGATGTCGAACTTATCCCTGAGCTGGCTGATGACGTCGCGGAGCGGTGTGTCCGTGAATTCGAGCACGTCGACAGTCTTGTCGAGCGCGTCGTAGATCTTTCTCTCGGGTGATCCGGGCCGTGACAGGTCGACCGACTTGTACTGCTTGCGAAGCTCTGTGAGCTCCTTCCAACGCTCCGCCGTCGGGTAGTGCATGGGCGGCTCGTCGACGAACGGGATCGAGGCGATGTCGACCAGATGGAGCGCATCCATGAAATTCCGCTGCGTCTCGCGACGGAACCGCATGTTCTGCGAGTCGTAGTGCAGGATCCGGGCCACGATCGGGGCTGTCCGGGCGATTTCCCGGGCGGTCATCGGCATCGGGTAGTTGCCGTAGATGTTGGACGCCTCGACGGCCATCTCGTCGGCCACCTCGCGTTCCGCGGTGATGAATTCGTCGTAGGTTCCCTCCGGGTCGTAGGCCAGCTGCAGCGGGTCGGTGGAACGCTGTTCCAAGGGCCGCTGGTACCGCTGCTCGATCCCCTTCGTGAGCAGGGCGGTGTACCGCTCCGTGAGCTGCTTGAACCGTTCCTCCCGCTGCCGTAGTTCGCCGTCGAGCCGCTGCCGTTCGCGGCCGATGGCCGCCCGGCGTTCGGCCGCCAGGTCGCATTCGAGCTTCTCCCGGGACCGCACGACCGACTCCCGGAGGCTCATCTCGATCTGCCGCACGAGCCGTTCCCGCAGCGCCGGCTCGAGGTCGTCCGACGCCTTCACTTCGGCCTGCATCTCCTTGAGGTCGGACCGCGCGCGGTCGGGATCGGCCATCATCAGGTGCCGCGCATTCCGGAGCCGGACTGCGATCTCCTGTTCCAGCCGCTGGGAACGCAGCCGGCGCATGCGAGTCTCTTCGGCCAGGGAGTCGTCCGTGGGCGCGGGTACGGCGAGCGGATCGATCGCCGGCACAGGCAGGTCGTCCACCGTGGATGACTGCCGACGCACGGCCTCGCGGATGACGGCGGCTTCGGGATTGTCGGGGTCACGCCGCAGCGATGCCTGCGCCAGCCGCAGGGCGGCGGCGTCGGCGCCCGCAGCCGCTGCCTGCCGCGACAGGATGGCGAGGGTGGCCGCCTCGCCGCGAATGGTCGAGCGGGCGAGATCGAGGCCTTCACGGCCCACGAGCGGCAAAAAGAAACCATCCGTGGCGCGGGCGTTGCGGGCCAGTTCGGCCAGGTAGGCGTTTTCCTGGTGAGGAGCAGCGTCCGGCACGGCGATCGTGACCGGCGTCGCGCCGGCGAGGCCGGACGGTGCGAGCACGAAGTCGACTTCCGCCCCCTTGACGTCGCCCTCGACGAGAAACACGGAATCCCTGTCGCCACGGAGCGGCGGCAGTCGGGCAGGCAGCAGCCGCAGCCGGGCGGCCTGCGCGCCGCTGGTCACCGAGACCTGCGTCGGCCAGCCGATCGGCGCCGACACGACCGCCGCCATCCGGGCTCCTGCATCCCGGGGGGCGACGATGTCGTCGGGAACCACGAAGACGCCTCCCGTATCGCTCGCCAGCGCGGCCAGGCATGGCCAGTTGAGCTGGGGGCCGATGCCGACGCACGAGAACGAGATCTGCCTCGACGCGAGCGTCTCGACCACCTGCCTGAATGCATCGGCATCGACGCCGGTGATGCCGGGGCCATCACCGATGTAGACGATCGCGTTGCTCGCCTTCGGCTCGGGACCGGCGGCGTCGAAGACGGCCAGGGCGCCGTCGATCGCCTCGAGCAGGTCGGTGGAGCCCAACGGGGTGCGGCGATCGAGTTCGGTCAGGGCTGCGACGATCCGCTTGTCCCCGTTCGGGGCGAAGCCTTCGACGAGGGGCACGCAGCTTACGTCGGCGGCCGCGGGGCAGTAGCGATCGAGGCTGCCGGCCTTTTCGAGCATCCCCGCCAGTGTCTCGAGGCTGCGCTGCTTGTGGAGACCCACCTGGCTGGCCGAGGTGTCGACGAGCACCACCACCCGAGCGCCGGCCGCGGGGGCCCGCGGCGGAGTCCACCGCAGACCCACAGCGGTCACCGGTGGGCCGCCCTCCTCCTCCTCGGCGACGAACGATTCCACGAAGGAGATGGCGACCGCCGACTCCGCGGCCGAGGGGGGGGCGGAGAACAGCGGCGGGGTCGTGGCCAGCAGTGCGGCAGCGGCCAGAAGGAGCCTCTCGCGGGCATGGCCGCCCTGCCGGAACGCCTTGGTACGAGTAGACATAGTTCCTCCGGGTTCCGCTGGCGAGGTGACGAGGAATCGCCACTCCCTCCGTAAAGCATATTTGGACGCCGCCGAGCCGCCAACGTCGTTCTGCCCGTGCATTACGCGATTGCGCTGCGGTTTTCAGGCCGTGCCACAGCTTTCGACGGCCGGTCTCGCCGTGCCCGACGCCGCTTGTGGACACCGGCGTTTTCGGGTTGGAGCCACGTGCCTGGGCGGCGATACTTTCGCCTTGGCCGCTTCCGCCGCGGGCTCGCCGCAGGGTGGGCCCGACGCGGCGTCGCGGGGCGTCCCCGTCGGCGATCGTGCCGGCCGGCTGGCGAGGAACCGGGTGCATGCCATGACACGGCCTGGGACGAGATTCGGGGCGAACGTCGGATCGGATCGATGCCTGCTGCTGGCGGCCTGCGGCGGTCTGCTCGCAGTGGCGATTGCCGCGGGCCGCGTCGCGGCGCAGCCACCAGCTGCAGCAGGGCGAGTGCCAGTCGCTGCCGAGGCGGGCCGCACCTTCACGCCGGAGGAAGTGACCAACATCGCGGTGTACGACGCCGTCAATCGGAGCGTGGCGAACATCAACACGAAGGCCTCGGTCAGCAGCGGGCTGTTTCTGATCGAGGTGCCTTCCGAGGGTGCCGGCTCCGGGATCGTGCTCGACAAGCAGGGGCACGTGCTGACCAACTACCACGTCGTCGAGGGGGCACGGGAAATCCAGGTGCTGTTGTTCGACGGTTCGTCGCACGCCGGCGTACTCGTGGGCTACGATCCGGCCACAGATGTCGCGGTGCTCAAGGTCGAGGCCCCGGCGGCGCTGCTGGAGCCGGTCGTTTTCGGCAACTCCAACAATCTGCACGTCGGGCAGCGGGTGTTCGCGATCGGCAATCCGTTCGGCCTGGAGCGGACGCTGACAACAGGCATCATTTCCAGCCTCAACCGCTCGCTGCCGACCCGCACGGGCAGGACGATCAAGTCGATCATTCAGACCGATGCAGCGATCAATCCGGGCAATTCTGGGGGGCCGCTGCTCGACAGCGGCAGCCGGCTCATCGGCATGAACACGGCGATCGCGAGCCGCACAGGCCAGAGTTCGGGCGTGGGCTTCGCGATTCCCGTCGGCACACTGGCCCGGATCGTTCCCCAGTTGGTCCAGCACGGCAAGGTGGTCCGTCCCGACGCCGGCGTGGCTCGCGTCTATCAGACGGACGCCGGATTGCTCGTCGCCGCGGTCGCGCCCGATGGGCCGGCGGAGCAGGCCGGCATGCGTGGGTTCCGCGTGATCCGCGAGCGGCGCCGGCAGGGGCCGTTCGTAGCTGAGTTTGAGCGGGTGGATCGTTCAGGAGCGGATGTGATCGTCGCAGTGGCTGGCGAAGCGGTACGGACTGCAGACGATTTCCTGTCGGCTATCGAGTCGAAAAATCCGGGCGACCAGGTGCTGGTGACCGTGACGCGGGAGGGCAGAAGGCTCGATCTCCCGGTCATTCTGGCCGCTGAAAAATAGTTATTTCCAGCCGCCTGGGAGAATTCGGGCGCTGCGCAGGCAGGGCGAAAATTCCTCACGGACGGGGCTGGCTTTCGGCCGAAACAGATCGGCGGAAAAAATTTTTTCCGCGGAGGCGGCAGGCGATTGACCTGCTCCCCGATCCTGCTAAGATTCGTGAACCGGGACGGTGGCCGTAAGGCTGCCGGGCCTCGGGTGTTCATTGACAATTCGGCAGTTGATCTCTTTCGGTTTCGGCCGGCACGCGATCGTGTGACCGGCACCGATGGGATGTCTTCGGAGCCATCGTGCTCCAGGGCCCCGTCGGTAAGAAAGAAGAAGACAGGTCATTCTCTTTCAGTGATTTCCCGACCAGCCACCTCTTTCGAGGCATGGCAGTCGGGGATCGGCAAATCAACCACCTTCCGTCGCGATTCGTTCGCGGCTGCGGGTGGACACTCGCGGCGGCAACGCCGGGATGACGAGCCAATAAATTGAAGGGTTTGATTCTGGCTCAGAATGAACGTTGGCGGCGTGGATTAGGCATGCAAGTCGAGCGAGAACCGTAGCAATACGGGGACAGCGGCGAAAGGGACAGTAATATGTAGGTACCTACCCCTGGGTTCGGGATAGCTGCGGGAAACTGCAGGTAATACCGAATAACGTCTCCGGACCAAAGGTGTGATTCCACCTGGGGAGGGGCCTGCATCCTATTAGCTTGTTGGCGGGGTAACGGCCCACCAAGGCAACGATGGGTAGCGGGTGTGAGAGCACGACCCGCGTCATTGGGACTGAGATACTGCCCAGACACCTACGGGTGGCTGCAGTCG
>JBILVO010000025.1:0-36623 GCA_044370415.1 Pirellulales bacterium | reverse complement strand
CGGGCCCGTGGGCCGCGAGCACCTCCCGCTCCGCCGCCGCCTTCGTCTCCGGATAGAAGGCCCGGTAGCGCGATGGGTAGGGCTGCGACTCGTCGACGCCCCGCAGGTCGTGGTCGGTGGCGACCACGCTCGGGGAGCTCGTGAACACGAGCCGGCCCACGCCGGCTGCGCGGCAGGCCGCGATCACGGCCCGCGTCGCCCCGATGTTGCCGCGGACGAACGCCTCGCGCGGGCCCCACATCTTCACGTGCGCCGCCGTGTGGAAGACGCAGTCGGCGGCCGCGAACGCCGTCGCGAGCGTTGCCGGAGCGTCGTCGGTGGCCAGGTCCTGGAGCACCGTGCGGATGCCTGCGGCGGCCAGCGTTGGGTGGGGACGGCGCACGACGGCGACCACCTCGTGCCCCTGGTCGAGCAGCCGCCGGCAGAGGCTGCCGCCGACGAACCCGCCGCCACCCGTGACGACCGCTCTCATGCGTCGCCCGCGTCCGTCGCGGCCGGGCCGTCGACCTCCACGAAAGGCTGCGTCGCCGCCCACGCGGCGAGCCGGTCGCGGAAGATCTTGGCGTTATGGCGGGCATCCACCGGAAACGACGGGTGGAAGTAGAACCGCCGAATGTCCGCCGTGACCGGGTCGGCGGCCCCGATGCCGCGGAGCTCGGCGGCGAGGCGACGACGGTCTTCGGCGCCGAGCGGCCGCGACCGCGGCTCGACGGCCAGCGCGGCCCGGCCGTCGATGCCGATGAGCGCCGTGCGGCTCACCTCCGGGTGGCGGTTGAAGACGTTCTCCACGGGCACGCTGTGCACCACGCGGCTTCCGGCCGTGACGACGTGCGCCCGGCGGCCGCAGAAGTAGAGCTGGCCGTCCGCGTCGAGGTAGCCCATGTCGCCCATGCGATGCCAGACGCGGCCTCCCTCGCAGACCTTGCTCGCCGCCGTCGCATCGGGCCGGCAGAGGTACTCGCGGCTGACGGTGTCGCCGCTGACCACGATCTCGCCGATCACCCGCTCGGGGCAGTCGACGAGCGGTGGCGACGAACCGTCGACCACGGGCTGGACGACGCGGAGCGTCACCCCGTCGATGGCCCGGCCCACGGGCGTGCCCTGCTCGCCGGTCACGGCCGCGACGGGCGGGGCGCGGCGGAGGTCGGCGGAGGCCGCGACCGTCACGGGCAGCGCCTCGGTGGCGCCATACGGGGTGAAGCTCTCCGCCTGCGGGCAGGCGGCCTTCACGAGGTCGAGCGTGGCCTGCGACACCGGCGCCCCGGCCATGAACACCCGGCGCAGGCTCGGCAGCGACGTGCCCGTCTGGCGGCAGTACTCGGCGAGCTTCGCCCAGAGCGTCGGCGATCCGAACGACGTCTGGTTGCCCAGGTCGCGCATCACGCGGATGATCTGCCCCGGCACGAGCGCCAGCGGGCGGCTCGGGTCGAGCGGCGGAAAGATGCTGCCCACGCCGAGGGCCGCGGTGAAGAGGCTGAAGACGGGCAGGAGCGGCAGATCCTGCTCGCCGCCCCGGAAGCCGAACTGCCGGCTGAACACGCCGAGCTGCTCGGTGAGCATGCGGTTGGTGAAGATCACCCCCTTGGGCCGGCCCGTGGCGCCGGAGGTGAAGGCGACGAGGGCCGGATCGTCGTCGCGGCGCGGGATCGACGTCGGCGTGCCACCTGCGGGCTGGAACAGCTCGCGGAGCCGGGTCGCGCCAAACAGCGGCAGCCGGCCGGCGACGACGCAGAACCGCAGCGAGCTGAACAGCTCCGCGGCCTTCAGCCGGAGCAGATGCGCCCGAGGCACGCCGATGAACCCGGTCGGACGCGCCTCGCGCATGCAGGCGATCACGGCGTCGACGCCCATGCCGGGATCGATGAAGACGGGCACCGCACCGCGGCCCATCACGGCGTAGCTCAGCGCCAGGAAATCGGGCCCCGGCTTCACGAGCATGATCACGCGCTCGGCCGCCCGCAGCCCGGCCGCCGCGAGGCCGTTTTCATAGGCGTTGATGCGGGCCGCGAGCGCCCCGAAGTCGATCGCCTCGTACCGCGGCCGGTCGCTCCACCGCGGAAACGACACCTTCGTCACGGCCGAGACCCAGGGCGCAGCGGCCGCCGCCGTCTGCAGCGCCGCGTAGAGCCCGCTCGCCGGCTGCCGGGCGTCGGTCGCCGGACCGCATGGCACGGACGGGGCCGTCGCTGGTTGGACCGGCGGCGCACTGCCGGAGAGCGGTAGGAGAAATTCGCGGACCGCCGCGACCGACTGCTCCGCCGCATCCTCGACGACAAGGTGCGAGGCGGTCTCGATCCGCACCACGTCGGCCTGCGGGAACCGTGCGGCGACCCGCTCGAGGATCCCCGGATGGAAGCAGGGATCCCGCATCCCCCAGACGATCCTCACCGGCACGTCGGCGAGCGCGGGGAGACGGTCCACCATGTCGTGCATCAAGGCGGCCGTGGGGTGGGCCGGGGAGAACGGAATGTCACGGACGAAGCCCCAGATCGCCCGGCGGCTGCGGCGGGTGCGGAAGGGAGCCCGGTAGCCCCGCACGACCTCCTCGGGCAGCCGCTGCGTCGCGCCGAACGACGTCAGGAGCCTCACGAACCGCTGCGTGTGCTGCGTGAGCAGGCGGCCGAGCAGCGGCGCCGCCGCCCGGCGGATCATCGCGGGGAGCAGGCCGGTCTCCGCGAGCGTCGTGTTGAAGTAGACGAGCCGCTCGATGTCGGCCGGGCGGCGGACCGCCAGTGCCGTGCCGATCGGGCCGCCCCAGTCGTGCATCACCAGCGAGAAGCGGCCCACTCCCAGCTGGCCGAGCAGCTCCTCGAGGTGCGCGACGCGGTCGGCCGCCGTGAAGAAGATGTCGTCGGGCTGGTCGGAGAGCCCGCAGCCGACGTGATCAGGCACGATCACTCGGAAGTCGGGCCGCAGGGCCGCGACGAGGTTGCGGAACGTGAAGCCCCAGGTGGGGTTGCCGTGGAGGCAGACGACGACGGGCCCGCTCCCCTCGTCGACGTAGTGCATGCGGTGGACGCGGCCCGCGTTCCCTGCGTGGGCCGGCCCGCGACCGACCCGGGCGAACCGGGACGGAAACGGATAGAGCGGCCCGTAGGGGAAGGGCGGCTCCAAGGCTCCGCCCGGCGGCTCGCGGTCGATGGGAGGGGCTCCGCTCATGGGCGCTTGTGTGCGTCGGTCGTCGGCCGGCCGGAGGGCGGCCTACCACTCGAACCCGAGGAACCTGGTGTTGAGGCCGCTGCCGAAGGCGGTCAGCAGCACCCGCTGCCCCGGCTGGATGTCCTTCTCGTCGGCGCCGATGGCCAGCGCCGCCGGCAGCGCGGCCGACACCATGTTGCCGTACCGCTTGTAGATCGCGAAGTCCTTGTCGAAGTCGAGTCCCATCTCCCGGTAGAAGGCGTCGTTCACCTGCCGGCCCACCTGGTGGCAGAACACGTGGTCGACGTGATCCTTCGACCAGCCGAGCGAGGCGGTGACGTCGGGGAAGGCGCGGCCGCCGAGCTTCGCGGCGGCGATCATCAGTTGGGCCGCGTCGGATGTCATGATCGGCTCGATCGCCTCTCCCTGCCCGACGCTGAAGTCGCCGTTGCCGATGCAGAGCTGATGGTGCTGCGACGCCGACCGGGCCACGCCACCGATGAACCGGTGCCCGCTCGACGCGATGCTGTCGTGGCAGAGCACGGCCGCCACGGCGCCGCAGCCGAGCGTCAGCGTGGGGAGCATCTGCAGGAGCTTCTCGCGCGTGATGCCGTGGTCGCCGAGCAGCTGCTGGCAGGTGGTATGCACGACCTTCGAGATGTTCTCCCCCGAGCAGATGATGCCCGCCTGCACGGTGCCCGCCTCGATCAGGTGGGCAAGCATGATCATGCCGTCGCTGAACCCGATGCAGGCGTTGGTGATGTCGAGCACCAGCGACTCCTCGGGGATGCCGAGGTTGTGGTGGACGAGGCAGGCCGTGGCCGGCTCGAAGAAGTCCCGCGACACGGAGCAGTTGATGAGCGCGCCGATCTGATCGCGGCGGAAGCCCGAGCGATCGAGGGCCTCGCGGGCCGCGACGGTGGCGACGGAACTGGGGGTCACGTCGGTGGACCACATGCCGCGGGTGCTCACGCCGCTGACACGCTCCAGGGTGCCCGCGGGCACCTTCAGCCGCTCGTAGGCTGGCGCGATCCGCTCCTCGATTTCGGCGGAGGACAGGAGCGTGGAGGGGAAGTGCAGCCCGAACGACTCCACGCGCACGTGCTCGAACCGAAACGAAATCATCGAGTGCTCCTTCACCGGACCGGTCGCCCATCGCCCCGTGGCCATCTACCGCGGCGGGACGCCGGCTGGGCGGCCGGTGCGGCCGGCCCAGACAGAACGAAACGCAGCCCGGGCAGAATAGCCCGGTCTGCCGCACCTTCACAAGCGGCGGCACGGCCGCGACAAGGCTTCAGGCCCCCACACCCGCCGCCGGGGGCTGCGGGGCCGTCTCCTCCGCGGCCGACCGACCCCTCCGCTCGGGCCGGCCGCCGGCTGGATGGGGGCTCTCGCCGGCGGGCAGGAGGTTCAGCGGGAAGAAGGGCTCGATATAGAGGTGGTCCGGGATCCTGTCCGCGATCGCGGCGTGGAACTCCGGCAGCTTCGACCAGTGGAGCTTGGGCTTCACGTGGTGCGCCGTGTGGTAGCCGAGGTTTCCGGTAAGGATGTTGTACGAGCGGTGCATGATGTTGTGGGACGCCTCGTAGGGGTTTTGCGTGTCGAGGCCGGCGTGATGGCAGTAGGTGTGCCAGCAGGTGACGAGGTAGCCCGCCACCATCGGTATGGCGAACACGAACAGGGCGTTGACGGGACTCCACAGGAAGGCGGCCCCGAGGAGCAGCAGGACGAGCAGGCCCATGCCATAAAAGCCCGTTCGATGCCGCGGATACCTGCGGCCGACCTGGAACGCCCGCGGGTAGCCCGTCAGGGCGATCATGAGCGTGTATTCCAGCTCGCCCATCGTCGAGCCGTCGCGGCGTTTCCAGCCCGACTCGTCCTTCGACTGATCGAGATAGTTGATGTGGTGCCCGAGCACGTGATGGAGCACCCAGGCGTTGGTGGTGATGCCGGTGTGGAAGGCGTAGGAGAGTTCCAGGAGACGGTTGAGCACCGGCTGGTGAAACGTGAAGAGATGCTGATGGTGGTGGTTCCAGGAGCAGATGCAGGCCTTCGGAAGGAGGACCACGAGCAGCCAGGCCCCGAGCAGCCAGATGCTCTGCGCCCGGAAGAAGACCAGCAGGTCGAGCAGGCTCAACGACATGATGCAGAGCACCGGGATCACGTCCTCCCGGTGGCGGAAGAACGTCATCACGGGGCTGCGGTGGGCGGGGGCACTGGCGGGGGTGTCTGGCATGGTGGCGATGATTCTACTCGAAGGCGTGGCCGGTCGAAGGCGTGGCCGGTCGAAGGCGTCTGTGGCCGATGCGGTCGCGTGCGCGCGGGCCGGTCAGGCGCGGCGGACGCCGGCCGCGGCCATCCGCTCCCATGCCGCCGCCAGCGATCCGTCGTGGTCGATCCCGCGGCATCCGGCCTCCACGACGGTGACGGCGTACCCCAGACCGCGGGCATCGAGCGCGGTGTGCAGGACGCAGTAATCGGTGGCCAGCCCCGCCAGCACGATCTCAAGAGCGCCCCACGAGCGCAGCACGTCGTCGAGGCCGACGGGGGTCGTGCGGTCGTTCTCGAAGAACGCCGAATAGCTGTCGACGTGGCCACGCGTGCCCTTGCGGATGATCGTGGCGGCGGGCGGGATCCGCAGCCCGGGATGGAAGTCGGCGCCGGGCGTGCCGGCGACGCAGTGGTCCGGCCAGAGCGTCTGGTCGCCGTAGGGAAGGGAGATGCTGGTGAACGGCTGCCTTCCCGGGTGGCTCGAGGCGAACGAGACGTGGCCCTGCGGGTGCCAGTCCTGGGTGAGCACGACCTGCGGCTGCTGGTCGATCAGCCGGTTCACGGTGGGCAGGATCGCCTCGGCGTCGGGAACGGCGAGCGTCCCCCCCGCGCAGAAGTCTTTCTGCACGTCGATGATCACCAGGGCGGCGGGCTGCATGGTCATGGCACGAGAGAACGGAGATGCCCCGGAAGCCCGTGGACACCGCGGCCGCGGACGGCACGCCCGCGGGTGCCACAACTGTCGTGTCGGCCGTGCGGTGGTCAAGCCCCGGGGTATCGCCGGAGGGATGTCCGCGAAACGAACCGCCCGGGGCGGGGCGGTCTTCTGGAGGACCGCGGGCCGCCCCGGGCGCGTCGTCCCTTTCTGCCCGAGTGTCAGTCGATCCCCGCCGTCGGCGCGAGGCGTCCGCCCGTTCGGGGCGACGAGCGGTGTTTCCGCCGCCGCTGGTCGATCTGCTGCGACACCGTTTCACCGATCTTCGTGGTCGCCCTGTCCACCGCGGCGACCCAGGTGGTGTCGGTCGCGGCGGTCGTGATCACGCCGCAGCCTCGCGTTTTCACGAGCACCCGACAGACCTTGTCGATGCCCCCTTTCACGCCATTGGTGTCCTGAAGAAAGACCACGACCTTGTCGATCCATGTCCCGAACCGAGCGAGCGCGAATCGCAGACGTCGCTCGACGTGATCGGGGAGATCCTTCGGCCGGCTCGCCGGACTGCCTCTCAACGCCCAGATCATGACGCTCCTCCTGGATGAGGTCTCGATTAAGGGTCCTGCGATGAGCGGGTGCTCGATCGCCGCGGCACACGCCGCCCGTGAAGTCATTCATAGGCCGCAACAGCCATTCAGAAAAATCGATTCCCAAGATCAAATTCATCGAAAAAAACGATGTGCCCATCGCCGCGGCTAAGGGGCTCAGTGGCGGCGGATTGTGGCGTCGGCTATCCTCCCGGAGTCCCCATGCGAAAGTGAGCCGTGATGACCGGACTGCACGAGGCCACCGCCGCGAGCCTGCAGGCCGGCGCGGCGCGGTTCGCGACCCTCGATGGCGCGGCCCGAGCCGCATTGGCCCGGCGGACGGCGTTGGCCGTCGCCGCCGCTGCGGACCGCTGGGTGGCCGCGGCCGTCGGGATCAAGTCGGCGGGCGGCACGGCGGGCCCGGAGGTCGGCGCCGAGGAAACCGCCACGGGGCCGATTGCGACGCTGCGGCTGCTCCTGATCACGGCCCGCTGCCTGGCCGAGTCCGCCGCGGGCGGGACGCCGCGGCCCGCGGCGCCGCCGCGCATCCTGCACCGTGGCGGGGGCGACGCGGAACTCGTGGCGGTGGAGGTCCTCCCGGAGCCCTGGCTCGCCGATCGGGCGATGTTCGCCGGCCACACAGCGACGGTGCGGTGCGCCGTTCCGGGGGGCATCGACGCGTTCCACCGCGTCTGGCGGCAGGAGTGCCTGGAGCGGCCGCGGCAGGGCGGGGTGGCCGCGATCCTCGGCGCGGGCAACGTCACCGGCCTCGCCGTCGCCGACGCCGTGTCGCAGATCTTCGAGCACGGCCGGGCGGCCGTCGTGAAGCTCCATCCGCTGCACGAGCCGCTGTTGCCGGTGTATCGCGACGCGCTCGCGCCCCTCGTGGATGCCGGGATGGTTGCGCTGCTGGCCGGCGGTCATGAAGTCGCTGCCGCTGCGATCGCGTCGCCCGCCGTCGGCCACGTGCACTTCACCGGGGGGCAGCCGACGTTCGACGCGATCGTCTGGGGGCCCGCCGGCCCGCGGCGCGGCGGCCAGCCGGTGCTGGCGAAGCCGATCACCTGCGAGCTGGGCGGCGTGACGCCGTGGATCGTGGTGCCGGGGCGGTACAGCGAGCCGCAGCTCGGCCGGCAGGCCGACCTCGTCGCCGCATCGATCCTCAACAACACGTCGTTCAACTGCATCGCCACCAAGTGTGTGGTCACGTGCCGCGCGTGGGACCAGCGGTCGGCTTTCCTCGATCTCGTCTCCAGGCGTCTCGCCGCAGCGGCACCGCGGCGGGCGTGGTATCCGGGGGCGGCGGCCGCCTGGGAGCAGGTGACCGAGTCGCGGCCGCCGGCCGACGGCACGCTGCCGGCCGTGTTTCGCAGCGGAGTCGATCCGAGCCGGGAGCCCCGCTGGCTCGCGCGGGAATGGTTTACGCCCGTCGCGGTGGAGGTGCCGCTCGACGCGGACGACATCGAGGCGTTCTGCAGCCGCGCCGCCGCCTTTACGCGGGATCTTCCCGGCAATCTCGCCTGCAGCGTGACGGTGCCAGCGAGCCTGCCGCCCCACGACGGGCAACGGGTCGATCTCCTCGTCGACCACCTCGGGTATGGCGCGGTCGCGGTCAACACCTGGGCGGCGCTCGCCTACGCCTTCGCCAGCGTGCCCTGGGGCGGCTTTCCTGGCGGCACGCTCGCGGAGCCGGGCAGCGGGATCGGGTTCGTGCACGATCCCTTCTGCCTGCCGCTGGTGCACAATTCCATCGTGCGCGGGCCATTGTCTGGCGGTCCGATGCCCCCCTGGCTGCCGTGGCATCGGCACAACGCGGCGTTGGCCCGCGGCGCGGTCGACGTCTACGCGTCGATCGCCCGAGGCGGCGTCGGCCTCTGGCCGCTGATGAGGATGCTCCCGAAGGTGCTCGCGGGGTGAGCGGGCCACGCCCGGCCGCGGAGCGGTCTCACGCCATCCGGCGCAGGAGCCACCAGGCTGCGGCGAGCTGCGCGATCAGGGCCATCAATCCCGCCTCGGGGACGCCGGTCGCGAGGTGCAGTGCTCCGAAGGCGAGGCTGGCGACGAATCCGGCGAGCTTCGTGCCCACCTGCAGAAGGCCGAAGGTGACGCCTGAGCGACCGTCTGGAGCGAGGTCCGCCACCGCTGCCCGCAGCAGGCTCTGCACGCCCCCGAGCACGAGCGCCAGCGGCACCGCGAGGCCGTAGAGATCCATCGGCGAGCGGACGAACCAGGAGAGCGCAAGGACTCCGATCCAGCCGGCGAGGCAGGCCGCGGTAGCGGGACGCCTGCCGAACCGCGTCGCGAGCCAGCCGACGGCGAGGGCGCCGGGCAGCGCCACCGCCTGCACGAGCAGCACCAGCCGCACGAGGGCCGGGCCGTCGAGGTCGAACCGCTGCAGCGCGAGGCTCGTGAACTGGCTGATCGCCGTCTGGATGCCTCCCAGGGCGATCATCGAGCCGAGCAGCACGGCGGTGAACCGGCCATCCGCGACGGACGCGCCGGCGGACCAGAGGCTGCGTGCGAAGTCGAGGATCTCGGTGCCCGCGTCGGCGGCGTGGCGCGTGCCGTCGCCGCCACCGAAGCGGGCGACGGCGGCGGGGATCGAGAACAAGAGCCACCACGCCGCCGTGAAGGCGAATGCCAGCCGCAGCCCGCCGGCGACGTCGAGCCCCAGCCGGTCGTGGGCGGTGACGATCGCGGTGGCGGCGACGAGGGCGACTGCGCCGCCGGCGTAGCCCGCGGCGAATCCCTGCGCCGACAGCCGGTCGAGGTCACGGCCGTCGGCGATCCGCGGCAGGAGGCTGCCGGTGAACACCTGGACGATGTCGAAGCCGACACAGGCGGCGGCGACCGAGGCCAGCACGGCCACGCGGGCCGTCGGAGCCGCGGCCGAGAGGGCGAGCAGGCCGCCGATGGCGAAGATGGTGGCGACGACGAGCGCCCGCTGGTGGGCGTCGTGCCGGTCGGCCCAGGCCGCGGCCCACGGTGCGAGCACGGCCGAGACGAGCATCGCCGCAGCGAGCGTCCACGCCCAGACGACGCCCGCCTCCATGCCCCAGGCGCCGTGCGGAAACGCCACCCGCTCCACGTAGGCCACGACGAGCGTGATGAGCACGGTCGAGAACGCACTGGCCGCCCAGTCGAGCAGGATCCAGGCGAGGCGGGCGGCGCGGTCGCCGTGGATCGTCGAAGGCGGGGCAGGGGGCATGGGCTGCGGGGGCCGAGGGGCGCGGGCGGAGCACGGCGAGCCGACAGGCTAGCAGACTGTGAAGCAAGTCTGCCGGTGGTGGACGAGCGTGGAATCGGGCCGCGGGGCTGTGACCGGGCTGCCTGCGTTTCTGGTGGTCCGGAGCGATCCGGATTCCGCCTGCGGCGACTGGAGCCCGGCGTCATCCGCCAGTGTCAGCACCGCGCGGATCCGGGCCCGCTAGTCGTCGTCGGCGAGCTGCTTCCAGCGGTCGACCCGCCGGCCGCGGAGCTCGGCGGGCGTCTTCAGTGCGGCGACCTCTGCGTCCCGCCGGTCGAGGGCTGCGAACGCCTGTTCCTGCAATCGTGCATAGAGGTTCTCCGCGGCCGCCTCGGCGGGGGAGAGGCAGGCCATGTCGTCGGCCGCAGCGGCGGTCGCGGCACAGGCCCACGCCGCGGCGCATGCGAACCACAGGCACGCGAGCCACAGCCAGCGCGAGCGATCGACCATGGCCTTGACTCCTCAGAGACAGGGCGGCGGCAGCGGGCGACGGAAAACCCTCGGGAAGGCTTCTTCCACATACGCACTAGCGTCGCTTGGGACGCAGGACGACGCGGCGCACGTCCATGACCGCCGGCCCGGGCTTGCTTCGCGGCCTGATTGCCAGGGTCTGCTCGCCCGCCGGGAGATCGACCTCGCCCACGGTGAGTTGCACCATGTGCTGGAAATGGCCGGTATCGACCACCGTGAAGGGGAAGGTCCCGCCCCCCACCTCCACGTCCACCCGCGCGCCGCCCGACCCGCGGCCGCAGCCCTGCTGCACCTCGATCTCGTAGCGGCCGGCCGCCGGCGGGGTGAACGTCCATTCGGCCCAGTCATCCGGGTCGGTCCAATAACCGAGCACGTTCTTGTGCGACTCGGGCTCGTACCGCATCGTTCGCGAGTGGACGATCGCGTCCTTGGCATGGAGCCGCACGTCTCCCGCGGCCGGGGTGACCGGCGGCTTCCTGCCGGCGACGGCCGCCCGCATCTGCTTCCGCCAGTCGGCCCACGCCGGGTCGAGCGCGGCGGCGGTGGTGCCGGCGACGATCCGGGACGGATCCTGGTCGACGTAGAGTCTGCGGTGCAGGGCGGGATCGAAGTCGGGGTTCGGCGTGCCCATCTGCGCACCCACCCGCTCGCGCCAGGCCGCCAGCTGCCGCTGCATGTCGCGGGCCCGCTCCGGCTGTCGCGCCGCGAGATCGTCCGCCTCGCCGACGTCGCTCGCGAGGTCGTAGAGCTCGAGCCCGCCGCCCTCGAAGTTCTCGACCAGCTTCCAATCGCCTGCCCGCATCGCGCCGGCCGGGCGGCCTCCCTGGTTGGTGTAGTGTGGAAAGTGCCAGAACAGCGGACGCTCCGGCAGGGCGGCGCCCTTCAGCAGTGGCATGAGGCTGACGCCATCGAGCGGCCCGACGGTCTTCGCGACGTCGATCCCCGCGGCTTCGAGCAGCGTGGGGACGAGATCGGTGAGCACGACCGGCGTGTCGGTGGTGCTGCCCGGCCGCACCACACCCGGCCAGCGCACGATCAACGGCTCCCGCAGGCCGCCCTCGTAGAGAAAACCCTTGCCGGCGCGATAGGGCGTGTTGTGCGTCGCGGGGGTGCCGGCGTGTTCGGGCGCGTGCAGGCCGCCGTTGTCGCTGGTGAAGATGAAGATCGTGCGGTCGGCGAGCCCCAGTTCGTCGACCGTGCGGGCCAGCCGGCCGACCGCGTCGTCGAGCGTCTCGATCATGGCCGCGTAGGTCGGATGAAAAGCGCCGGCGTGCGCCTCGACGAGCCGCTGCCTGGCCGCCAGAGGAATGTGCGGGGCATTGTGCGGCACGTAGCAGAAGAACGGCCGGTCGCGCTCGGCCGCGATGAACTCGGCGGCGGCCTTCGTGATCGCGTACTCCCCCTTGCCGCCCTCCTCGTCTCCCGGGGGCGTGTTCGCCGGCGGGGTCACCACCACGTCGAAGCCCTGTTCCGCGGGGCCGAAGCCCGTGCCGCCCAGATGCCACTTCCCGAACATGCCGGTGCGGTAGCCGGCGGCCCGCAGCCACTCGGCCAGCGTCTTCTCCTCCAGCGGGAGTTGGCCCTCGATGACCGGCTGGAGCAGCCGCTGCGCGGCGGCATCGGGCCGCCCGGCCAGAAAGCTGGTGAGGTGCAGCCGCGCCGGGCACTTTCCGGTCATCAGGGCGGCCCGCGACGGGGAGCAGATCGGCTGGGCCGTGTAGCCGCACGTGAATCGCATGCCCGCGGCCGCGAGCGCGTCGAGCTGTGGCGTGCGGTGGTCGTGTCGCCCGTAGCACGCCAGATCGTTCACGCCCAGGTCGTCGGCGAGGACGAGGACGATGTTCGGCTGGATCGCCACCACCTCACGCCCTGCGGGCAGCGCCAGTGCCAGGAGACCCATGATCGGCATCCACACGCGGCTGGCTGGTTGCATGCACACTCCTCGGGCCGTGCCGGAATCGGATGCCTGACGCACGGCAAGAGAATAGCCCCGCCGACGGGATTTCCGCCACGGTCGACCCGACCGGAATCGGACGTGGAAGCGAGTCGGGCTGCCGCCTGACGTCAGGGGCGTGGAGACCGGCCCGGCGGCTTCAACCGCTGCTCCCAGTCGGCGTGCCGTCGCTTGAAGTCCTGGAACTCGCGGTATTCGTCGGTGGAGATCCGGCCGTCGCCATCCTTGTCGACGGCATCGAAGAGCCACTCGTAGCCGCGTTTGTCGGCGTTCCAGGCCGCGCGGGAGTCCCATCCCGCCGCCGGCATGTCGCCGAGTGCGAGGACCTGACCCGCCTCGAACAGCGCCCGGCGGTAGCGGGGAAAGTCGATCGTCTGCACGGCCGCGTTCTCGGCCAGCGCGTGGGCGGCGGCGATGCCGGCCGACAGACCCAGCGTGATCCACACCGGCTCCATGCGGATGCTGGTCATCGCGACGTGGCTCGCCGAGCAGCAGACGGGCACGAGGAGGTTCTCGCATTCCTGCCGCCGGGGCGTGATCGCCCGATACGGGATCGCATGCTCGCCGCCGTGCCGCGGATTGGCGCGCAGGATGCTGAACTCCCCGCCGCTCAGCGCGATCCCCCCCTCGTGCGCGATGGTGGCATAGGGCCAGTCGTCGACGCCATAGCTGCCGAGGCCGATGGAGTCGGGCGGGGCCACGAGGCCCTCGAGATCCTTCTGCGTGACGACGTACTCCGACTTCATCCGCCGCGCCTCGCGCACGTAGAGCTGGTGCGGCCAGCCGGCGGTGTCGTCGAAGATGCCACGTTGGAAGCCGGTGGTCTCCGCCTTGTCGCGCATCTCCGGCGGCACGGCCGGGTCGGTACGCAGGAAGTGGTACATGCCGCGCACGAAGTTCATCTGCTCCCGCCAGATCCGCGATCGCACGGCCCAGTCGCCGTCCGGATAGGCGGCGTTCGCGCCGGCGACCGATTGCGCCCAGAGCGCGCGGCTGGAATTGCCGCCGAAGACGCCGGCCCCGGTCTCGGTGCTGAACTCTCCGAGCGTCCGCATCCTGCGGCCGGCCCGCATGTCGACGCCGGCCTGAAAGCCGCGGCGAAAGATCTCGTAGGTGCGCGGGTCGTAGTCGTCGGGCTTCTCGACGCGGATGGGGTCCTTGCGGGTCAGCACCCAGCGGAAGGCGTACATCATGGTCAGCCTGTCGGCACCGCCGTCCGGTCCGATGCGGATGTCCTGCAACAGCGGCAGCAGGCCGCTGCGCGGGTCGCCCGGCCTCACGTACGGGTCGATGGCGTAGCGCATCAGGATCGGCCGCACCCCGCCCAGAGACTCGCCGTATTCGTCGCGCGACTCGCGACCCCACGTGTAGCTCACGCCGGCCTGCGCCATGAGATCGCCCTCGTAGGAGCAGTCGATGAACGCGCGGGCGGCGACCGTCCGTGCACCGGCGGTCGCGGGCATCTCGGCGGGGCAGCCGAGCCGGTCGGGCGGCGCATGGTCGAGCGTGATGCCACGGAGACGAGGGCCTTCCTTCGCCACGCCGGCGAGCCTGTGCTCGAAGATCACAGGGATGCGCCGGGCGGCGAGCTCGCGGGCATAGAGCTCGCGCATCGCGACGTCGTCACGGTCGATGAGCAGCCTACGCGCCAGCCCGCCGACGGTGCGTTTGTTGCCCCAGTCGATCGCATTGAGCCCGCCCCCGCTCATGCCGCCGAGCCAGCGCGACGGCTCCACGACGACGACCGTCGCGCCCGCATCGGCGGCGCCGATGGCGGCCGCGATGCCGCTCGCCGTGCCGCCGTAGACGCACACGTCCGCCGCGGCGGGGTCGGCGGCGGACAGACGGCTGGCCTCGGCCGTGGCGGCGAGCAGGCTCCCCGAGAACTGGGCGAAGCGACGTCGGGAAATCCGCATCGTGGAGCGTTCGGGAGGGGCGGCGGGCATGCCCCGATGGCGTCGCGGGGCGGGCCGGCCGGGGCCGGAAAACCGCCGAACTATACTCGATTCGCAGATCGCATCGGCTCGACCCACCCGCTCCCATCCGACGGCCTTGCCCGGCGAGGGCCCCGGCCGGCACCACGACATGACCCGGTCCGCTCCAGGCCGCGTGCAGTTCGACCCGAGGACGCTGCGCCGCCACATCATCGACATGGCGCTGGCGGGCCGGTCGGTGCACGTCGGCTGCGCGTTCTCGATCGTGGAAATCCTGTCGGTGCTCTATTCGTCGTTGCTGCGGTACGACCCGGATGACCCGGGCCACCCGGACCGCGATTATCTGGTGCTGTCGAAGGGGCATGGCGTCATGGCGCTGTACGCCTGCATGCGCGAGATCGGCTGGATCGGCCCGCAGGACGTCTCCGCCTACCTCGCCGACGGGTCGCGGCTTCACGGCCTCTGCGAGGCGGGCGTTCCGGGGTGCGAGGTGACCTCGGGGTCGCTCGGCCACGGGCTGCCTGTGGCCGTGGGCATCGCGCTGGGGCTGGTGCGGCGCGGCCGCACGAGCCAGCGGGTCTACTGCATCGTGGGCGATGGCGAGATGAACGAGGGCACCATGTGGGAGTCGCTGCTCTTCGCCGCGCACCATCGGCTCGCCAATCTCGTGGTGATCGTCGACGCCAACGGCCACCAGGCGATGGATGCGACGGCGCACGTGATCGCGATGGAGCCGTTCGTGGAGAAGTTTCGTGCCTTCGGGTTCGTCACGTCCGAATGCGACGGCCACGACACCGCGTCCCTCGAGGCCTGCCTCCGGTCGATGACGACTGGCTGCGGCGAGCGACGCCCCCGTGCCGTCGTCGCGCGCACGGTGAAGGGCAAGGGGGTCGGCTTCATGGAGGGGGACAACGCGTGGCATTACCTGCGGCTCGATGCCACGACGGCGGCGCGGGCGCTGCGGGAGCTGGGTGTTTACGGACCGGAGGCCGGAGATGCGTGAGCTGCTCTCCAGCCTGCTCGTCGACGCGGCACGCGAGGACGGCGACGTCGTCGTACTCTCCGGGGACCACGGCTACGCGCTCTTCGACGCCCTCCGCGCGGAGCGGCCGGAGCAGTTCCTCAACGTGGGCATCATGGAGCAGTCGATGGTCGGCATCGCCGCGGGCCTGTGCCGGCTGGGCTACAAGCCGATCGTGTACGGACTCGCCGCCTTCGTGCCGATCCGCGTGCTCGAGCAGATCAAGATCGACGTGTGCCGCGCGGGACTGCCCGTGACGTTCATCGGGGATGGCGCCGGCGTGGTCTACGCGACGCTTGGCGCATCGCACCAGTGCGCCGAGGACTTGGCGGTCCTGCGGCCGCTGCCCGGCATGCGGATCTATTCGCCCTGCGGAGACGACGAACTGCTGGCCTGCTGGAGGGATCTCCGGCGGCACTCTGGGCCACGGTACCTGCGAATCGGCAAGAGCGACCGCGTTCCCAACGCGACGGCCGCCCCAGTGACGGCCGATCCCTATTTCACGCACCGTGCCGGGCCGTCGGCGGCGGGGCGACGGTGCTGCCTCGTGGCCCACGGCGCCATGGTGGGCATCGCCACCGAGGCGGGCAGGCGGCTCGGGGTGCCCGTGATGTCCGTGCCGCGCATCAAGCCGCTCGGGGACGAGACCTGCGACAGGCTGGCGGAGTTTCACGACCTGATCGTGGTGGAGGAGCACGCTCGTACCGGCGGCCTCGCGACGACGCTGGCCGAAGTGCTGTGCGAACGGGGCGGCGCGATCCCGAGGGTCAGGGCGCTCGCGTTGGAGGAGAAGTTCGCCGACCGCTGCGGCTGCTACGAGTACGCGCTGTCCGAGCACGGCATGGCCGACGACCAGATCATGGCCCGCGTGGCCGCGCTGCTGGAGGGATGAATGGAACGGCGTCGGCTGATTTCGATCGTGACCCCCTGCTACAACGAGGAGGCGAACGTCGCGCACCACTTCGAGCGGGTGTGCCGGGCGATCGAGCCGTTGCGGGAGCGGTATGACTTCGAGTTCATCTACACCGACAACATGTCGCAGGACAGCACGTTCACGCTCCTGCGCGAGATGGCCGGAAGAGAGGGCGGCGTCCGGGCGATCCGCTTTTCCCGGAACATCGGCGTGAACCGCGCCATCTTTCTCGGCCTGATGGAGGCCAGAGGCGACGCGGCCATGCTGATCCAGGCCGACCTCCAGGATCCGCCCGAGCTGATTCCGGAGTTCGTGCGCG
This sequence comes from Pirellulales bacterium, assembly GCA_044370415.1. Lineage (GTDB taxonomy): Bacteria > Planctomycetota > Planctomycetia > Pirellulales > UBA1268 > CAMCQY01. Next base: position 20,116 of record JBILVO010000025.1, on the reverse strand, counting down.
GGTGGGAAGAGGGCTACGACGTCGTCTACGGGCAGATCCTCGATCGTGACGAGGGCATGCTCATGCAGGGCTGCCGCCGCCTGTACTACAGGATCATCGCGGCCCTCGCCGACGTCGCCCCCCCGCGGAATGCCGGCGAGTTTCGGATCGCGTCACGGCGGGCGCTCGATGCGATCCGGCGGTATGCCGACGAGGACCTCTATCTCCGCGGCGCCATCGCGCACATCGGGTTTCCGCAGAAGCCGCTCCCGTACCACCGCATGCGGCGGCACGACGGACGCTCGAGTTCGAGCCTGTTGCAGCTGCTGGGGTATGCCGTCAACGGCGTCGTCTCGACGTCGACGGTCGTGCCGATCCGCGCGGTGACGGTCGTGGGATTCGTGGCCGCGGCGCTCGGATTCCTGTACGGCGCGGCGAATGTCGTCGTCAAGCTGCTGTTTCCGCACATCGTGCCCCCCGGCATGGCCTCGGTGCTCGCCATCGTCTCGTTCTTCGCGGGGCTCCAGCTGCTGGCGCTGGGAGTCATCGGAGAGTACATCCGCAAGATCTACCTGCAGAGCCTCGGCCGGCCCCTGGGGTTCATCCAGGATCGCGTGGGCTTTCCAGACGAGCACGCGGCGGTGCCGTGACGGCGCCGGCGAGGCACGCCGCCGGCGCGACACGGAGACGCGGTGGCACGCGGCCGAGTGCGTTCTGGCGACGAGGGTGAGCGGCTCGTTGCGGTCGAGGAAGGTGCTCGTATCAGGCAGAGAGCAGCGACACGTAGGGAGCCAACGCGAGCAGGCTCGTATCCACGATGTCGCCCTTGTGGGCCGCGAGCGTCGCCGGTCCGGGCCGGCCCGAAGAGGTGTCCACCCTACGTGGCGATCCCGAAGGGGCAAACGCCCGGGGCCGTACGCAACGGCCATCGGATCCGGTGGCGGCGGACCTCAGCCGCGTAGGATGCTGGTGGGGGTCCCCGCCATGTCCGCACCACGGCCGCTCATCCTGTGCGCATCGGTCCATCACGGCAACACCGCGAGGATCGCCGACGTCATGGCGGCCGGCCTCGGGGGCCGGTGGGCCGCCCCGGAGGACGTCCCATACGACCGCCTCGAGGCCGCTCTCGTCGTGGGATTTGGTTCGGGCGTCTTCTACGGCCGGATGCACGACTCTCTCTTTGTCTGGCTGCGTGGTCTGCCCGACCATCCCGAGCCCACCATGCCAGCGTTTCTGTTCTCGACGGCCGGGCTGCCGTGGCTGTCGTGGCTCTGGCACCGGAGCCTGCGCCGCCTCGCCGTGCAGAAGGGATTTCTTCTGCTCGGTGAGTTCTCCTGTGCCGGCCGTGACACGTGGGGGCCGCTGTGGCTCGTCGGCGGCCTCAACAGGCGGCATCCCGACGGGCGGGACCTCGCGCGGGCGGGCTGGTTCGCCGCCGGCATCGCCCGACAGCTCCATCATGCCGAGAGACCTGCCATATGTGCGTGATGCCACCGATGACACGGGCGTGCCGCACCGGCCGGCACCTGCTGCTTGTGGCCCTCGCGTCGATCATGCCGTTCCTGGCCGCGGCACGCGGTCAGGAACGTGACGCTGCCCCGCTGCCCGATGACCGTGCCAGATCCGCGGGCCGTTGGCGCGTGGCCGCGGTCGAATGGGACGGAAAGCCGGTGGATGACACGTTGCTGTCCCTCCTGCAGGTGGACTATCGTGCCGACGGCTCGTGGTCCGTGTTCTTCAAGAGCATCCCGGTGGCCGAGGGAACGAGTGTGAACCACGCCGATGAGTCCCCGAAGACATTCGAGATGGCGACCCATGGCAGCGACGGCGTCGAGCCCCGACGGTACGCGGGCATCTACAGGATCGATGGCGACACTCGCGTGCTCTGCATCGTCCCCGACGGACAGCGCCGGCCCACGGATTTTTCGGCACCCAGACGCACCGGCCGGATGCTCGTGACGCTCAGGCGGGCCGGGCAGGCCACGGCCCGCTGACGGGGCTGGCGCTGGCGGGGCTGGCCACCACCGTCCGCACCGGGGCGTGTACCATGTCGCCCGTCGAGCGACGCATTGCCCCGATCCGACCCCACGAGGTGCGGCATGATTCCGGTCGTTGCCCATTCCAGCCTGCTGATCATTGTCTACTGGCTGCTCATGATCCCGATCGCGATCGCCGTGCTCATGCGGGTGACCGCCTTCTGGGCCGACGACGGGCCGGGCACGCTCTTCGAGGCGGTGCGGACGATCGTCGTCATGGTGCTGGCCGTCTTCTTCACGTTCGACGTGTCCGGATACCTGTTCGCCCGCATGATGCAGGACCCCTCCCTGGGGATCGCGTTTCCGCCGCGGTACCACTACTGGAACTGGATGTTCGAGCCCATGGCCCTGAAGTGGTACGTGCTCGGCTTCGTGCCGATGATCCGCTACCTCCCCGTGGCTTTCGCGCTGTGCGCGGGCGCGATCGTGCAGGTGCTGCTCTGGAAGATCCCGTTTCGCACCGGCATGGTCGTGTTCATCAGCCAGGTGCTGCTCGACATCTTCGCGATGGCGATGCTGTCGCTGGTGTTCAGTTTCTTCGTCGGCCTGCAGGAGGGAACTGCCGCCCCGGGGCGCGGCGGGCACGGGGCCCACGCCGCGGCGCGCCCGCGGCCGCCCGCCGTGGCGGCCGAGGGGCTGCGGGGCATGCAGCAGCGGATCGAGAGCCTCGGCGCTGAGGAGGGCCCGCTCGTGCGCCGGCTCTGGGGCCGCTGGGCGGCGTTCAATCGGCTGCTCGACCCGCTCTACGCGCTCCTGAGGCCCGTGACGCGGCACCTGCCGCTGCCCGCGCGGGACTTTCTCGACGGAGGGGGATGGCTGGTCGTGATCCCGGCCCTGATCGCCCTGCTGCGGTTCTGGCCCGACATCCGCCCCCGCCCTCGTCGGCCTGCGGGCGGCGTCGATCTGACGTGAGCCGCGAGAGGGCTCCGCGGGCGTGTTCGCTGTGGTCGTCGCGGAGCCCGCGGACGGCGGCTGCTGGCGGCGGAGACTGCGGCCGGGCTATTCTCTTTTCCGGCGGTCGCGAGCCGGCAGGATACGGAGACGATCCTCCGCGCACGTCGCCCGCAGGCCGAGGGGAGTCAGGGTGATGCCTTCTTCAACATCGATGCGGCGGCGGTACGGGATCGAACGGCGCGAGTTCGTGCGGTATCTGGCGGCGGTGTCGGCGATCCCGTTCCTGCCGACACGGGTCAGCGGGCAGGTCATCGACCGGCCGGAGTTCGCCGCCGATCCGTTCGGCCTGGGCGTCGCCTCGGGAGACCCCGAGCCCGACGGCGTCGTGCTCTGGACGCGGCTGGCCCCGCAGCCCTTGGAGCCGGGCGGGGGCATGCCAGCCCAGCCGGTGCGGGTCGGGTGGGAGGTGGCGGGCGACGAGTCGTTCGCGACCGTCGTCCGTCGCGGGGAGGCGACCGCCGTCCCGCAGCTCGGGCACTCGGTCCACGTCGAGGTCGACGGCCTCGAGCCGCATCGCTGGTACTTCTTCCGCTTCCATGCCGGCAGTGCGACGAGCCCCGTCGGGCGGACCAGGACGGCACCGGCCCGCGACGCCCTCCCGGACTCGCTGCGGTTCGCGTTCACCTCCTGCCAGAACTACGAGGTCGGCTACTTCAACGGCTACCCGCACATGCAGCGGGAGGATCTCGACCTCGTCGTGCACCTGGGCGACTACATCTACGAGTACGGCGGCGCCGACAAGAAGCCCAGGAAGCACCTCGGCGGCGAGATCACTTCGCTCGACGACTACCGGCTGCGATACGCGCAGTACCGCCTCGACGAGGACCTGCGCGAGACGCACCGGCTCTTTCCCTGGCTCGTCACCTGGGACGATCACGAGTTCGACAACAACTATGCCGGCCTCGTCTCCGAGGAGGATGGGGTGTCGCCGGAGGAGTTCCTGGCCCGGCGGATGAACGCCTACCAGGCCTACTACGAGTTCATGCCGTTGCGCCGCCGGTCGTTCCCGCAGGGACCGGACATGACGCTCTACCGCACCTGCCGCTTCGGCCGGCTCGCGGGCTTCTCCATGCTCGACACCCGGCAGTACCGCACCGACCAGCCCAACGGCGACCACCAGAAGCCGCTCACCGGCAAGGTCTTCGACCCGCGGGCGACGATGCTCGGCGACCGTCAGGAGCAGTGGCTGATGGGCGAGCTGCTCGAGTCCGAGGCGATCTGGAACGTGCTCGCGCAGCAGGTGATGGTGGCCCCGCTCAACCGCGGCACGCCCAAGGAGGCCCGCTACAGCATGGATCAGTGGCCGGGCTACGACGTGAGCCGAAGACGCCTCTTGAACTTTCTGCACGAGCGACGTGTGCCGAACCCCGTCGTGCTCACCGGCGACATCCACCTCAACTGGGTGAACGATCTGCAGCGCGACTTCGAGGATCCGCAGTCGCCGCTGGTGGGCACGGAGCTGGTGGGCACGTCGATGAACAGCGGCGGCAACGGCGGCAACGTCATCGAGGAGTACGAGCGGGCCGCACGGCAGAACTCCTTCGTGAAGTGGTACAACTCCAACCGCGGATACGTGTCCTGCGAGGTGACGCCGCGGACGTGGACGAGCTTCTTCCGTACGACACCGTTCGTGGATCGCCGTGGTTCACCGCTCGAGACGAAGGCCACGTTCGTGATCGAAAGAGGCATCGCCGGCGCGAAGCGGGCATGAACGGCCGGGTGCCGGGCTGGAAATGCGGGCGTCGGCTGACGAGGAGGTTTTCATGAACGGTGCTCGGTACGGTCTGAGGTGCGGCTCCTGCGATCCGGTCGGCGGCTCGTCGGCGGGCAGCGTCGCGCGCGGGCTCGTGTCGCTGTCGCTCCTGCTCGTCGCCCAGTCGCCGGTCCGTGCGGAGCAGTTCGTGCTGTTCGACGCGACCTTCACGTTCACGCAGGAGGACGCGCTGAACTCGAAGCCCAGCCAGTCCCATTACTACATCAAGGAGGACGGCCTCAATCCGCAGCGTCCCCGGGATTGGACGTCGCCGATCGACTACCGCAACGGCACAGTGCACCTGCGGCTGGAGGTGCTCGAGAAGCCGGCCGGCGACCAGCCGACGTCGTGGAGCGTGTGTTACATCCCCTACAAGGGCAGGAACCACGGCTACGGCTGCATCGGCACGGGGCCCTATGCGGGCACCGGCGTGATCGAGAAGGATCTCGCCATGACGAAGTTCTGGCAGAACGACGACATCGTCTGGAGCGAGGGCATCAGGGAGATGCACCTCGTGCTCAAGGACGACAAAAATCTCCATGCCCACAAGCGGCCCGATCCGGAGAAGTTCTTCCCCACGAAGGTGCGGATGACGTTGACCCAGGTGTCGAAAGGTTCGACGTACGCTCCGGTGCCGGTCTCCCAGCGGAGTGGTGCGCCGCCGAAGTGAGCGCAATGCTCGGGGCGTGAGGCCGCCGTGAAAACGCGATGCTCGTTGAGGCGTGCGGGTACGGTCGGTGCGGTGGCCGTCCTGCACCTTGCGGCAGTGCCCGCGGCGGGCGATCCTGGTCAGGGGCGCTTGGGACCGGCCCGCTCACGGAGGGCCTCGAGCGCGGCCGTCAGCTGCCGTCGCGTCTCGTCGTCCGCCTGCGGCCCGGTTCGCTCGTCGTGAACGGCGATCGCCTGGGCGAGCGCCGCGGCCGCGGCGTCGAGTCGTCCGGCAGCTTCGCAGGCGGTTGCGAGGGTCTCGAACACGCGTGGCAGCCGCCGGTCGACCTGGGCCGCGATCTCGAGTTCCCTGACGGCGTCGTCGGGCCGTCCCTTCCAGAGCAGCAGCTGTCCGAGCCGCGCGTGTGCGTCTGCATTGCCGGGGCGGATGGCGATGAGACGATAGGCCGTGGCGACCGCCGCGTCGATGTCCCCGACCGCGCCCTGCGCGATGAGCAGGCCGCTGAGACCGCGCTCGTCGAGCGGGCTGGCGGCGAGGGCGGCCTGAAACTGCCCCAGCGCCTCCGGAGCGCGGTTCGCCATGATCAGGAGCATCCCGTACGTGATGCGAACCTGGCCACGTTCCGGGGCCAGCGCTGTCGCCCGGGCGAGTGTTGCCAGGCCCTCATCGACGCGGCCGCTGTCGAACAACGCCAGGCCAAGAGCCTCGAGCGGCCGGCTGTCGGGCGATCCGTCGGCCAATCGCTGGAGCACGGCGATGGCTTCAGGCAGACGGTTTCTCTGTCGCAGCAGATCGGCATACTGCACGAGCCCGAGGTGGTTCGGGTCGATCGCCTGGCAGCGCTCGAAGGCCGCGATGGCACCGTCGATGTCGCCCGCGTCGCGCAGGGATTCGGCGACGTTGCCGTGTGCCGTGGCCGAACCGGGCGCGACACGGACATTGTCCTGCCAGATCGCCAGGCTGCTTGCGTAGAGGGCGTTCCGGCGGACGGTGAGCAGTCCGAGCAGCGTGGCCGCAGCGAACACCAGGCACGTCGAGGCGACGGCGGCCCCGCGGGGTGAGGCGACACTCTGCCGTGTCATGCGGCGCAGGATGGCGTCGCCGCCGATCACCACGCCGGCGATCACGATCGCCGAAGCCAGGTACATGCGATGCTCGTTTGCCAGTTCGCCCAGAGGCAGGATGCTCGATGTCGGGCTGAGAATGAGGAAAAAAGCCGCAGCCAGCCACGTCAGCGGGCTCTGACGGAGGATACCCACGACGGTCGCCAGCCCCGCAGCGATCACGACCACCGTGGCGGGCAGCGTGTCGGCAACCCTCGTCGCCGGCTGCAGGCCCCAGTCGAGGCACTGCGGGAAGGGCACGAAGCAGGAGCGCAGGTAGCGCAGGATCACGTCAGGCTGATTGCGCAGGTACGTTTCCGTGCCGAGATGGAATCCGACCCAGGCGCGCGAACGGCGCGTCACCATCAAAAGCGACGGCACGAGAAGGAGCCAGGTGGCAGCCAGAGCCAGGTAATACCGCCCACGACGGGCGGCTATCTCGGCCCATGATCCTGCGACAAAAAGCCGGTCGTAGAGCAGCACGACGACCGGTGCCGTCACGGCGACCTCCTTGCAGAGCATGCCGAGCCCGCACGCCAGCACCGACAACCACCGCCACGTCGCGCTCCGCGAACGGTCGTCGGTTTCGCTGCGGGCGAAGGCGTAGACCGTGAGCAGGTAGAACACGGAGGCGAGCGATTCGTATCGCTGCACGATGTAGGTGACGCTCTCCGTCTGCAGCGGATGCACCGCCCAGAGCAGGGCGATGGCGAAGGCGAGCGGCTCCGCCCTCCCGTCGTATCGACCCCCCATCGACTTCAGCAGGAGTGTCGTTTTGGCGAGGCCGAAGAGCAGAAGGGTCGCCGCGGCGTGGATCGCCAGATTCACGGCGTGGTAGCCGATGGGATTGTCGCCGCCCAGGGCCCAGTTGATGGCGAACGAGTACCTGACGAGCGGCCGCGTGTGGCCGAGGAACTCGGGCAACGACGAGAGCCCGCGTCGGACCCGCGGGTCCCCCACGACGTCGACGAAGTCGTCGTAGAGAAAGACCCCCGCGAAGCTGTTGGCGTAGACGACGAGCAGGGCGAGGAGCAGGAGCAGTTCGTGCCGTGCCCGGTGCAAACGTCCCGCGACGATGCTCGACATGAGAGAGACACCGACAGGTGCTGGAGGTGCCGCAGTGTCCACCCGGTGTGCCGGAGTGTACTTCTGCGCATGCCCTGCTGTCTATCGGCTTGCGGCTGGCTGCGTGCGCGGGATGCCGGCGCGGGGAGCCTCGGCGATGAATCGATGGCTCCCACACGCTCTGGCCCGCAGGCGGCCTACAGCAGGCGGGCGCGGCGGAGCAGAAGGTAGAGCGTCAGAAAGATGAAGGCCGAGAGAACCCAGAAGAACGAGTAGCCGTGCGGCCAGTGTACTTCCGGCATGAACTCGAAGTTCATTCCGTAGACGCCGCAGAGGAACGTGAGCGGCAGGAAGAGGGTGCTCATCACGGTGAGCCGGTTCATGCTCTGGTTGGTGCGGTGGGCCGAGACCGCCAGCGCAAAATCCATCGAACTCGAGAGCACGTCGAGGTCGGACGTGATGTCGGTCAGCAGCCGCTCCAGCATCTCGACCATCTGGCCCATGAAGGTGAGCGTCGCGTCGCTGATCAGCCGGGTCTTCCGCGAGGTCATCTCCTCGAGCACCCGCCGGGCGGGCACTATGAGCTTGCGGAGCGCGAGCAGCCGGCCGTTCACGTTGGCGAGCTCGTCGAGCGTGGCCGCGTCGACCGTCCGCCGCACCTGCAGCCGCGCCGCCTCGACCTCCTGTTCGAGTCTGCCCTGCAGTTCGAGGAACTGCTCGATCTGCTTGCTCCAGATCTCGTAGATGAGGAAGCTCGGCGTCGCGGCGTGGGTCTCGAAGTCGCGGACGTAATCGCCCCGCACGGCATCGATGACGCCGCTGTCGCCGTGGTGCATGGTGAGCAGGAACGATTCGGCGAGCAGCACGTCGAGCCGCTCGCCGGCGATCCCGCCCGGCCGGATCGTGCCGCCGACGAGCACGATGTGGAGCATCTCTCCGGGCCGCGACATGGTCGACACGGCACCGGCCTGATCGGCGGCGCAGCGGGCAGCGATCTCGCGGAGATCCATTCCCGGCGCCAGAGTCAGCACGTCGTGCAGTGGTGCGGGATCGGCCCGCGCGCAGTCGACGTCGATCCAGACGAACCGGCCCGCCGCGGCGTGGGCGGGGATGTCGGCGATCGCGATGGGAGCGTGGCTGCGGTCACGAAAGTCGAAGCATTCGGCCCGCAGCGGCCGGTCGTCAGGCCGACGGTCGGCCGTCGCCTCGGCGCTGTGCGCGTGGTCGGATGCCTGCATGGGGAATCCCGTGGAAGGGGCGGCGACTGGCGAAGCGTCGCGGGGCAAGGATAGATTCGTCATCGGTCTCCTCGCAACCAGCCCTGTTCAAGGTGCCGCGTCGGTCTGCGAGGCGGGCTTCGGGCTCCAGTCGAAGTCGGCGCGGACGTCGCGGATCGTCTGGTCGAAGTTGTCGACCCGTATCAGGCCGTAGCGCGGCATCTCCAGGTCGTAGGTCACCCAGATCGTGATCGCCACGACACCGGCGAAGACGAGATTGTGCAGCCAGTGAAACGACCGCCGCCGCCCCATGTCGTGGCCGGCGAGCGCCGCGGAGAAGGTTGCGACGACGACGAGCAGGGCCAGGATCGCGGTCGGCGTGTGGGCGTTGACGAAGGCCTGGTGCCGGGTGCCGGCGTCGAACATCTCGTTGAGGGACTCGAGCAGGATCGCGTGCCCCTGCGGCGTCACGCACCGCGGCGCCGCCTCAACTGCCTGCCCCCAGATCGCATGGCGGTGGTCGGTGAGCTCGTCGTCGAGCTGCCGTGGCCGCCCGGCGGACGGGCGGCCCGGAGCCTGCGCGAGCCGCACGTCGACGTAGCCGTGAAACAGGCCGCGCATCTCAGCCTGCGCGTCGCGGGGCAGCAGGTCGAGGCGGAGCCAGGCGGTGCCGATCGCGTTGGCCTCCTCGACGATGAGGCTGCGGCGGACGTCGAGCCGCGTGCCGGCGGAGCTAAACCAGAAGGCGACGAGCAAGCCAAGCAGACCAAGCACCGCTGCGTCGATGGCGCCCGTGCCCGGAGCGTCTTCGGCGTCCTCGTACCGCGCTCTGGCCAGGGCCAGCCGGTGCCCCGCGATGGCCGCGGCCATCATCGCGCAGAAGACTCCAGCCGGCAGGGCGATCATCGTCAGGTCGACGGCGTTCATGGCACACGTTCCGGGGCTGCGGAGGATGCGTCGCGCCGCCGCGGCCATTGCATCCGAAGCAGGCAGAGCCCGGCAAGCCCCACGCCGCAGGCGACCGGAAAGGCGAGTCCGATCCGGCTGGCGAGCGTGCGGATCTCGAGCAGCGGCACCGTGGCCGTGAGCACTCCCTGCGTCTTCACCGGGATCGCCGCGACGACCCCGCCCAGCGGCGACACGACGCAGGTCTCGCCGGTCGAGGCACAGCGCAGGAGGCAGCGGCGGTTTTCCACGGCGCGGAGCTGCGCGAGCCGCCGCTGCTGGGAGAGCGTGAGCGGGTCGGGGAAGGCCGCACCGTTGAGCAGCGTGACGAGCAGCGTGGCCGACTCGGCGACGAGCGACCGGGCCGTGGACGGAACCACCTCCTCGTAGCAGAGCATCACCCCCAGCCGGGTCGTGCCGTCGACGGGGAGGACGGTGGCCTCCTGTCCGGCGTCGAATTCCTCGCTCAGCGGAAACACCGTCCGCAGCTCGGGCACGGCATCGGCGCCGAGCACGTACTCGCCGAAGGGCATGAGGTGCCGCTTGCGGTAGTGGCCGACGATGTCCTCGCGGGCGTCGGCGAGGATCGCCGCCTGGTAGAGCTCCCGCGGCTTCTCGGGGTAGCCGGTGTAGATCTTGCCGCCGAAGAGCAGCGGGCAGCCCGCCGACTCGAGCGGCCGCATACCGCCGTCCTGATCGCGGGAGAGCGTCTTGAGCGCGTCGGCGTCGCGGAACGAATGGAGGTCGTGGTGGTAGCATCCGCCGGTGCACTCCGGCCAACAGACGAGGTCATACGGCCGGCTCCGCGCGGCGATCGCCTCGCGGCTGAGCCGTCGCAGTGTGTCGGTCGCCCCTTCCTGCCCGGGGTCGACCTGCACGAGCGCGACGTCGATCTGTGGCGCCGCCGCCATGAGCCGGGCGTGGTGCCCGACCGCCCAGCCGCCGTAGATGGCGTTGGCGATTGCGACGGCGATCGCGGCGAGGCCCGTCGGCGTGAAGAGCCGCGCCCCGGCACGGACACCCCGCCAGGAAAGCACGCCCGCCGCCACGAGGGAGATGATCGCGCCGGCGTGCGCGAACAGCACGAACGAGGGGGTCTCGGGGCCGAAGAGGTCGGCGGCCTGGATCGCCAGCGGCCAGGCGATCTGGCTGTAGCCGATCTTCCAGGGAAACACCGCCGGGAAGATCGCCTCCGTGACGACGACCGTCAGCGCCGCCGGCAGCCAGGCATCACGGGGATCGCGAACCAGCCGGGCCACGCACCAAAATGGCAACGATACCCGTGCGGCGTCCCAGAGCACGAATGGCGTCGCGGCCAGTACGCCCAGCGACCAGTGGGCCTGCATCGCGCCCGCGAGCAGCACCGGGGCCCAGTGAAACGCGCCGGCCAGCGCGAGAGCCACCGTGGCGAGGATGTGCGATTCGCCCTGCCAGCCGCTGCGGCCGACCGAGAACGCCAGGAGCGCCGCCACGCCCACGATCTCCAGCACGAAGAACCGCTCCCACAGCCACGGCGCGGCGAGCACGGCGGCCAGCATCACGATCACCGCCGCTCTGCCGCCCCACCGGGCCAGTCGCATCGGAATCGATGGCGGGGCAGTCACGTGTGCAGGTCGGGCCGCCGCCGGCGGTCGCTGGAGGAGCCGGTCAGAGATCCCCGGCATCCCGCTCGCCGCCGGCCTTCGTGCTGATCGCCACCAGCGTCATGGGGGCGACGGTCTCGGTGATGAACGTGACGTGCCCGTCTGCGAACAAGGCGTTGAGCCCCGCGGGATGATTGCTGAAGAAGGCCTCACCGCGGGACTTGTTGATCACCCGCGTGTTGAGCAGGAAGGACGAGATGGTGGCCCAGCGGCCGTAGTGGCTGGTCTCGACCCGGTCGGCCGTGGGACCGGCGTCGAAGCCGCGATCCGCGGCCTCGGCCACTAGGAGCGTGTGGGCGAGGCCGTCGAGCACGGTCGCCGCCCGCACGCCGCGCGGATGGTCCGCGTCGGTCATGTAAAGAATGCCGCTGTGGATCCATTCGCTCGCCGGCCGCGCCGCATTGACCGGGTCGATCTCCGCCCCCATGCCAAACCCGGCGACACCAAAGTAGTCCTGCTTGCCGGGATACGAGACCATGCCGCTGGGGCAGACGTATCCCGGCACAGTGACGTAGGCGGCGTCGACGTTGCCCGCGGGATCGTCCCATGGCTTGGAGTAGTCGATGCCGCCCGCGAGGCCGCCTTCCTCCAGGAAGGGCAGGATGAACGACGACCAGGCGTGGTAGGTGCGCGGCAGCATGTCGCAGCCCGGCGGAAACGCCCCGCGGACCGACTCGTGGTTGGCCAGCGCGTCGCCCATGTTCTTCAGACGGTTGACGCACTGCGACCGCCGGCTCGACTCCCGCACAGACTGCACCGCAGGCAGCATGAAGCTCACGAGCGTGCCGAGGATCGCCACGACGGCGAAGAGCTCCACGAGCGAGAACCCCGGCCGCATCGAGCGGCGGTGCGGTCGCGCCGGCACGGGACCGCGAAGAGCGCGGCCTGTGACGGCGGACGGGTGTGGGGGAGGCGAGCACACGATGCGACGAGGGTACCCTCGCCCCCACGTTCGGTCAATTTCACGGACTGTCCCGTCGCAACATTGTGCGGCCGAGGCGGTGAGCGCATCGCCGCAACTGGTCTCGCCGGCAAAAGCCGCGAACGGAATTCCATGATATCGCAGACGACGAGCCGGTTCTGATCGTGGCCGCCCTCGCGTGAGCCGCGCTTCAGCTCGGCCGGGGCAGCTCGCGCGGTGATCCCGTGCGTGCGGATGCGAGGCAGGCGTCGAGCACCTGCTGCGTGAGCAGGCTCGTGCGGCCCCATGAGGCGTCGACCGCGCCGCTCGTCACGAGTCGGGAAAACTCCTTGAAGAGCGCCGCCTCCTGGGAGTCGGGGGCGTTGTTGGCAGGCTCTTGCACGCGGGTCACCTCCCGCCCGTGATGCATGTCGAACTGGCAGCCGTCGATGTCGAAACGCGACTGTGCCAGCGTGTATTCCGTGTGCCGCCCGGCGAACGGCAGCACGAAGTCGGCGAGCTGGAGGTAGCCCTGCTCGCCGCTCACGGTCGCCCACTGGGCATGCCCGGCAAGGAAGCTGCAGTGGAAGGTCCCGGTGACGCCGCCGGAAAACTCGAGCATCCCCGAGAAGGCGAGCGGAATCGCGGGGCCCCCGCCGGCATCGGCCGCCTCCGCGTGGATGCGGCCCGTGACCCACTCGGGCGCAGTCTCCCGCATCGCCCAGAGCGCGAACCGCAGGTTGTACCAGCCGAGGTCGCCGAGGCAGCCGAGCGGCTCGAGCCCCGCCTGCGTGCGGATGTTCGTCCGCAGGAACTCCGCGTCGGCCAGAAACGAAAACTGCGACGCGATGTGCCGCAGCTGGCCCAGTTCCCCGTCGACGACGCCCCGCAGGGCCTTCAGCCGCCGGCCGTGCATGAACATGACGCCGTCCATGAACTGCACGCGATGCTTCTCGCAGGCGGCGAGCATCTCCGCGACGTCCGCGGCCGACGCGCCCACCGGCTTCTCCACCAGCACGTGCTTGCCTGCCGCCGCGGCCCGCAGCACCCACTCCTTGCGGGGCACGGTGGGCAGCGGCAGGTAGACCGCGTCGATGTCGGGGCGATCAAGCAGCGCCTCGTAGCCGCCGATCGCCTCGGGTCGCACGGGATGCGGCGTCTGCCCGTGGCAGGAGTCGATGAACTCTGTGGCGCGGCCGGCGTCGCGGCTCGCGACGGCGACGAGCCGGGCGTTGCCCGCATCGCGGATCGCCTGCCAATTCTTGCGGGCGATGCCGGCCGTTCCGAGGATGCCCCAGCGGCAGGGGGCGGTCGTGGCGGAAGTCGTCATGGTGCCTTACTTCCTCCCAGCATTGGGGAGTTCCGTGATGACGATGTCCTTGTAACGAACGACGGACAACGCGCCGCCATGGGTCTGGAGGCCGATGACGCCTGAGGTGGCGATGTCGGGGTCTTGCTCCTGGTAGTCGGCGGTGAGCACGCCATTGAGCCACAGTCGGATGTGCGGCCCCTCGGCACGGATCCGGTAATGGTTCCACTCCCCGACGGGCTTCTGTGCCTGAGCGAGCACTTCCGGTGCGGGACGCGCGAGCGGCTTCTTCCGGCGGACCCAGTCATACAGCACGCCATCGTAGCCGCCTCCCAGGTCCGCCTGATAGCCGGAGACTTCCCTCGCGCCATCCGGCAGCCGCTCCGCGCGGAATGGGACGCCGCCATTCATGAAACCGTCATTGCTGTCGATCTTCCACTGCAAAGTCAGCTCGAAGTCGGCGTAGCTCTTGGTGGTGGCAAGGTAACTGTTGCGCGGCTGCTTCTGTCCGGATGAGCCCGCCACAATGGCGCCGTCCTCGATACGCCACGTCTTCTCCGTGTCGCCCTCCCAGCCGGTGAAGGTTGTGCCATCGAAAAGGGGCGTCTGCGCCGAGGCGACGGAGGCGAGAAGCAGCGTGACGATGAGTGTTTTCATCATGTGAGTGGGCCAGCTTAGGGGAAGCGGCGTGATGTGGAGGTGGAGAGCGGATTTCATGCGGTGAGGCGTCGTTACGTGATTGTCGTTACTTGACTATGGAGTCCTTCTTTGCCCCAGCATCGATGTGATCGGCCTTCTGCTGGATTTCATGGTCGAGTACGGCGGAACGCGCGCGTAGCTCGGTGAGGCGGCGCAGTTCCTCCGTCGTTGGATCGATGAGCACCGGCACCGATGTGCCACATTCCACGCGGCAGTCCTTCTCGGTCACGTCCTTGGCGTCGGCGAGTTTCGCCAGACCAGGCACCGGCGCGGGGGCACGGGCGACGACTCCTTGCAGCGTTAGGCCCTGCACGTCATCCCCGGCGATGAAGGCGCGAGCGTCGGGCTTCTCCAGGGTAAATCGCACGTTCTCCAGGCGCACGCCTCTCACGTGCCGCAGATAGAGCGCCGAGGCAGGCAGCTCGCCGTCGAACGGAATCGCCCATTTTAAATATTCAAATGCTTCGAGCAGCTCTCCCACGTCGAACCGCGATGCCTCCTCCGCCATGCCGCCGCCGGGATAGCTGATGTCGATGTCGGAAAACGAAATATCCTCGATGCGACCACCCGGCGCCGACACCACGGCCGAACAAAGCCGCTTGTACGGAGCCTCCCATCCGCTCTTGCTCCGGAGAATACCGCCGTCACCCACGACCGCTTTGATGTGCTCAAAGCGGACGTTCCTGATATGCCCTACCGGAGGGCGTCGCGTCTGGTGGTGCTTGCTGAAGGCGAAGCGAGAGGCCAGCACCATGATCGGCTGGCAGATCTTCGTCATCTCGATGTTCGAGAACGAAAGGTCCTCGTGCGTCTGGCCGCCGGCAGACTCGATCTTGATGCCACCTTGGCAGTTCGTGAACGTGCAGTCGCGCATCGCCAGCCGTCGCGTCGCCCCAAAGGACTCGCACCCGATGCGAATGGCGCACCAGCGGCTGGTCAGGCGGCAGCCGCTGATCTCGATGTCTTCGTTTGGCCAGTCGGGGTGAAAGGTCATGAATGTGATGCAGTCGTCTTTGCAGTCTGCGTCACAGTCCTTGATGCGGACTTGACGTGAGCCGGCGAAGACCAAGGCATTACCGAAGGCGGAGGATGTCCGGCTACGCACCGTGACACCCTCGATCTGGATGTCCGTGCAGCGCGCGAAGAACGTCGTCACCATGCCCGGGTCGATCAACGTGAGTCCGCTGAGCTTCACATCGCGGCACCGCTCAAAGCGGATCATGATCGGATAGCGGCGCTGAGCATCATCCTTGTTGGGAAACACCTTGCCGTCCTCTCTGCCCTGGCCGTCGATCACGCCCAAGCCTTCCAGCCCGATCCGCTCGGCGTCTTCCGCATAAATCAACGCCGGACGGTATTGCACGTTGAAGGTCGTAAACATGTCGTATTCGTGCCAATGCAGTTCCGCAGTCTCGACCGCGTAGTCGGCGATCGTCGGGCTGCCGCGCAGGATGGCCTCTTTCTCGACCCGCAGGACCACGCCGCTCTTCAATCGCAACGAACCCGTGAGGAAGACGCCCTTGGGGACGCTCACCACGCCGCCGCCGGCAGCATGGCAGGTGTCGACTGCCTGCTGAATCGCCAGCGTGTTCATGGTCGTGCCGTCACCTTTGGCTCCATGGGCTGCGATGTCGTAGACCTTGGGGTCAGCGGCAAGTAGCGGGGCTAGCGGCGCGAGCAGGATGGTGAGGAGTGTGAGGTGGGGTTTCATGCTGATTTTCAAATGGAAAAAGCTTTGGGTCTATTTGGTCGGAATGTGCACGCTGGTCGGCTCACCTGCGGTGAGCGGCAGCTCGCGCCAGCCGTCCTCCCTCACGGTGCCGCCGGTGAGCGGACCCGCTTTGCCTGTTGCGAAATCGGGGACGATCACGGTCAGCTTCACGTTGGCTGGAGGCGCGATGGTGATCTCCTGCACTCCGTCCTTGAGCTGCGATGTGAAATGGATCGGGCCGCGGACGGTGAAGATATCCGTTTCCAATCCCTGCAGGTCGCCGAGTCGCGGTTGGAGCTTGAAGATGCCGTCGGGGTGATCCGCAGGCTCAAAGCGGAGCAGGCGGTTCAAGTACATGGCGTTCGGGGTGTAGTCCTCGTCGTTGGGGTTCTGCGGGTTGAGTGGGATGTAATCGTGCCGCGGTGTGGTCAGCTTGTGAACGCGAATCTTGAGGCGGCTATCACGCGAGACGAGCTTGCCCGCGAGGACGTCCGCTTCGCGGAAGCGTGCGAGCACGATTTCCCGTCCGTCCGCACCGTAGCGGCTTAGGTCGTAGCTGACCCAAATCGTGCCGTCGTCGGTCTGAACTCCGTCAGGGTATGTCGTGAGCTTCTCAATCCTGCGGTGGGGGTTTTCATCTGGGCTGTAAGAAGGACTGTCACGATCATCCAGTCGCAATCCCCCTTTCCACGTGACGCCATCATCTTCGGAGAGCACGGCCGTCATGTGCACCCGCTCCCGTAGTTGGCGAAAATTGACCAACGGGCCTTTGGCGGCGAGCGGATCAGGCCCTTCGGGCGGGCGGTTATAAACCAAGAGCAGGTTGCCGGATTTCAGACGGCTTATGAAGAAGCGGGAGTGCACGACGGCGTGGAGCCCCGGCAGTGCCTCAAAGTCGCCCCAGGTACGGCCGCCGTCGGCAGAGATGGTCCTGCGGATTCCCGCGAGAGTGCGGATAAACAAGGCGATCCGCCCGTCGCGCAGTTCCACGCTTATCGGCTCTCCGATCTGGATCTCCACGCCGGGCTTGCTGTTCACGCTGCCGACGAATGCAAAAGTCTTTCCTTCATCCTGCGACCGATACACCGTCACGCCTTTGAATCCCAAAGTGGGGAGCTTGGCATGCGGCGTCCAGAGCCACGAGCCGTCTGCCAAGACGGTCGGCTTGTTGATGAAGAAACCCGGCGAGACGAAGAACGGAGGCTGAAAGTGGGGCTTCGCGGTCTCGGGATCGTCGGTGATGGTGGCTACCATGCCCCCGTGCGCATAGTAATACCACCACAGCCGGCCGCGTGGATCGGTCCAGAGTCCGGGATCTTGGACATGCTGCCCACGCGGTGACTTGACCACCGCGACAGGTCCTTGGCACGTCTCGCCTCCGTCGTTGCTGGTGAAGAGGAGCACATAGGTCGGCTCGGTGCGGTCGCCTTCGAAACCTCCACCGGTCATCCATGACAGCCATATCCGACCCTTCGGGCTGATCGTCATGCTCCCAGACCCCTGCCAGAGACGCTTTCCATCGGCGCACTCCGGGCCCGGATCAAGGTCAGGCGCCAGTGGTATGCCCGAGGGTTTCCTGCTCGCGAGAGCCGCGATGTCGTCAGCGAGCCTTGATGGTGTGGATGCGGCGGGTGGTAAGGCATGACGCTGGTTGCCGGCCAAGGGCTGGGCCGGGATGGCGGATTGCGATTCGGCGGCATGCAGCGCGGCGAGCGGAGCGAGCAGCAGGACGGTGAGGAGCAGGGTTTTCATCTCAGTTCTCATGGCTTGGCGAACACTACCGGGACTGGCGCGCCGTTGACAGTTGAAGTGGTGCTGTAACACTCGGGCCAGAATCGTTGCTCCTGACTGGTGCCGTCGGGATATGCCAGCGTGACGTTGATCGAGAGGTTGTCGAACGCCAGGCGGGAGAGCGTGCCTTCCTCGTAGTTCTTCCAAATCGGCTTGGGCTCCTTCGGGAACAGGCAGAACCCATCGGCATCCTTGGCGGGAGGCACGATGGTGGCGCGCCCTTTATTGATCCGTTCAAAGAAGTAGCCCTCGAGGATGTCGCTATCCTTTGTGACCTTGACTTCTTGGGCGTAGCGCAGCGGCGCCATGACCAGCGGGCCGTAGCGCAGCACGACGCCGTTTTTCACTTCCTCCAGCTGATAGCCCATCCGGCCGCTCAGGACGTGGCGGGTCGTGCCTCCCGGCAGATTCGTCACCTTCACCTCCGCGCCCTTGATGCAGGACGGAATGCGGATGCGGGTCTTCAGCTCCGTCGGCGCGCCGCTGATCACCACGGTGGTGTCGGCCTTCTCGGGATAGCGAGTGCTTACTTCGACATCGATCAAGGAGCCCTTGTAGGGCACCTGGTAGCGGCCCGGTACCAGCAGGTTGATCCGCAATTCGTCGCCCCGCAGCGTTACCGCGTGGTCGGCAAACTCGACCATGGCGACCCCGGCGCTATGCAGGCAGCACCACCACGCTTCCTGTGACAGCACCGCTCCGCCGTAGGTGTGGTCGGATTCATGCTCACGATGTCCGAAACAGCCGTTGACCGTCTGATTCAGGAACAAGGCGTTCCAAATTGCATTTTCAGCCTTTTCGTAGGCCTCGTCTTCACCGGAGATGAATCCGGCATTGAGGTTCAACATGATCCACTCTGCGATGGCGCAGCCTTCGTTGCGGGAACTGTGGGGGAGCTTCTCGCTGATGTTGCCATCAGGCCAGGCGGCGTTCTCGGCGATCTCCTTCCTGGCCTGCTCCGGCTGCTTGTTCCAGGACGTATCACCCGTATAGATGGCAGCGAGCTGAAGCCCCCGGAGCGTGGACATGGTGCCAAGCGCAATCCCCCAATCCTTCAGCGGGCGCGACTGCTGTGCCTCGGCCACCACCCGGCACACGTCCAAGTAACGCGGATCTCCGGTGATGCCGAACAGCTCTGCCATGGGCTCGGTGATCATGGTGCCAAGTGAATTCAAACCACCTGCTTTCCTGATCCAGTTGTGGAGGTCTTCCGGCTTTTTCTGCTGCATTGAGGCCCCCCTAATCCGGTCCAGGTTCGCGAAGAAAAACTCCGCGTTCCTTTGCGCCGCCGTGAGCGCCTTCGGATCTCCCGTTTGCTGATAATACCGCAGCAATCCGATGAAGACCTTGCTCGAGGCCGCCCAGGCCGGCTCTTTCTCATAAACGCCTGGGGCTATGCCGAAAGTCCCATCCCGCGCCTGGCACTTCAGGATGCGCGTGAACAGCGCCTGCATTCGATCATGGTCTGACGGCTCGAGGTGCGCGCTGGCGGCGAGGAAGTCGAGGTATCGGCCGGTCAGATCCCCGGTGAAGAAATCGGCATGCCGCGTCAGGGTCTCCGGCCGCTCCAAATCCACCATGATGAAATCCATAGAATCCATCGGGTAGGAACGTCCTCGCTGCTTCGCCAGCTTGATCCGGTTCAGCAAGGGGGATTCGTGCAGGGTGGCCTGCGCGAACGTCGAAAAATGCGTCGCCGGCCGTTCGGATTCCACCGCGTGCGACGAGGATGCGGCCAGCGGTGCGAGCAGCAGGGTGGTGAGGAGGATGAGGGCGGATTTCATTTGGTGTCTGGTTTCCAGATGTGGTTCTTCTGCGCGTCGCGAAAGCCTTGGTTGGTAGGCCGGATCTTCCAGATGTCAAGTCTCTTGATGGTCGTCGGCGCACCGACGGTGAAGGCGTTCAGGTCGGGCTTGCCGCTATAGTCGGCGTGGGATGCGACCATGGCTTGACGGTCGTTGGCGAAGACCTCGACGAGGTATTTGTCGATGAAGATGCGCAACTCCACATCCTCGTCCTTGGGAAGGTCGGCGATGGAGAACGGTGCCTCGGTGGTACCGACACGCAGCGTGCCGGTTTCGGGACGAAACAGGAGCGGGAGTCCGCCACCCGTGCCGTCGGCAAACAGGGTGAAGCCAAAGAGCTTTCGCTCGGCCTGATCGCGGGGGATGGTGATGCGGAGTTCGTTGGCGTCGCCGTCCAGGGTGGCAATCTTTGTGCCTGTGGGGGCGGCGGTGGGGAGCACTTCCTTGGTGAGTTCGCTGATCGTGATGTCGCTCTGGGTGACAGCGTCGTGGCGAAGCGTTTCGAGTTCGCGCAGGGGCTTGATGCGGAGAATGC
>JBILVO010000234.1:0-3767 GCA_044370415.1 Pirellulales bacterium | reverse complement strand
ATTGCCGCCGCCGGTGTCCCCAAGCGTGACGACCGGGGCCGCACCGTCGACGTGCACGCACTGCGGCACACGTTCGCCTCTCACCTCGTCGCCGCCGGCGTCGCCCCTCGCACAGCCCAAGCGGCCCTACGGCACTCGTCGCTCGAACTCACGATGCAGCACTACACCGACCCCCGGCTGCTCGACGTGGCCGGGGCACTCGCCGCACTGCCAGCGTTGCCGACGGCCGGCGTGACGCCCGAAACGGCCCGGGCAACGGGCACCGACGACGCTTCCGCCGTTGCACTAACCGTTGCACTAACTTCCGGCCGCACCCGTCAAAACGTGTCCGTTCGTGACCAACGTGACGAGTCGAGCGACGACTACGGAACGACGAGAAAGTCGGCGGAACGCCGAGAGTCGTGCATCTTTCCGGCAAAACTTGAAAAGCGGGCGAAGGGACTCGAACCCTCGACATCCAGCTTGGGAAGCTAGCGCTCTACCAACTGAGCTACGCCCGCGCGACTGCCGAAGTCTATCGCAGGTTCCGGGAGGCGTGCGAGGGGTGGCGGCGAACCCCGCTGCCGACTGCTGCGTAAACCTGTGGCCGAGGGACGCCGCGGCCCCGCAGCCTGGCAGGCCGCCTCCACGGCGGCAGTGTCGGAATGGTCGGTGGAGACCGCCGCCCGCGTGCCCCGGCCGGGCGGATGGGAATCCGGCTGGCTCCAGTGGATACAATCGAACTGCCGTTTCGCCGCATTCGCCGGAGCGCCCCGCATGCCCCAGCCCGACCAGCACGTGCCACTCGCCGCCTCCATGCCCCAGCCCGCTGCATCGTGGCCCGGATTTTCGGCGCCGCTGCGGACGGCCCTCGCGGCCGCCGCGGTCGTCGCCATGCTCGGCACCGCCGGCATCCCCTGGCTTCTGTCGAGCCCCGCCCGGGTTTCGCGGTTCGTGGCCGGAGCGGTACCGGCACTGCAGGCCGACGTTCGCTGCGGAAGCGTGAAGCTCGGCTGGCTCGGCCCGCTGGTCTTCGAAGACGTGCACCTCGTACCGCGGGACGGCAGCCACGAGCCGGTCACCTTCAGGCGGGTCGAAGTCAGCCATGGACTCGCCGGGATTCTTCTCTCCATGGGCGACCTCGGCCGGCTGCGGATCGAGGGCCTCGATGCCCGGGTCGTCTACGACGCGGAACGGAATTCGAACCTCAAGACCCTCATCCTTCCCGCCTCCGACGCCGATGTGCCGATCGATGCCGTCATCGCACCGCGCCCGCCCCGCCGCAGCCCGGTGCGGCTGAAGCTCGACGTGGTCGACGCCATCGTGCGGATCGAAGGACCATGGAGCCCCGAACCCTGGGTGAGCGATCCCATCAACATGCGGGCCACGCTGCGGCCGTCCGCCCAGGGGGCATGGAGCGAATGGCATGTCGAGCCGGTGCAGCTGTTGGCGGATGCCCGTCTGGAACCGGCCGTGGCCCAGGGCGTGCTCGCCTACATCGCGCCGGTGCTCGCCGACGCGACGCGGACCGGCGGCCGCTTCTCGCTGCGACTCAACGAGGCGACGATCCCCGTCGGGTCCCCGGAGTCGGGGCACATCGAGGGCGTGCTCTCCATGCACGCCGTCGATCTCGGTCCCGGGCCGCTCGTGTCGCGGATCATCGAGGCTCTGCCCGGCCAGCTGTCGGCGCCGCCGGCTATCCGCATAGCCGATGAATCCCATGTCGAATTCCAGCTGGCGGATCGGCGTGTCTGGCACAAGGGCTTGGCATTCGGCTTCCCGTTGGCGAAGCCCGGCCAGCGGCTCGATCTCCGGTCGAGCGGTTCGGTCGGACTCCGCGACAAATCCCTCGATCTCAAGCTTGAACTGCCGATCCCGGGCGACCTGCCCCAGGATCGGCCCCTGCTCGCATCGCTCGCCGGCCGCACGCTCACCGCGCGGATCGGCGGTGAGCTCGGTGCTCCGCGGGTCAACCTCGAAGGTACGCTGCGCGGCACCGCCGGCGAGGTCGTCGGCGAACTGGTCGATCGTCTGCGCGGCAGGCCGGTCGGCCCACGTCAGCCCGAATCGCCTCCCCGCGAGCCGCAGTCGCGCCAGTCACTTCCGTCCGGCCCTCCACAGCCGGGCTGGCGACCCGACGCCACGGCAGAGGGCGACGGCGGTACCGGTGGGCGGATGAACCGCGAGCCGCCAGCCGCCGATCGCACCGCGGCCGGCGACGGTGGCGACGGCGGGCGGACAGACAACGAGCGGGGCGACCGTTCGACTGCCGACCGGATCAAGTCGACGCTGCCACCAGACGTGAAGCAGGATTCCACGACCGACGCCGTCATCGACCTCGTCGGCGGCGTGCTCGGCGAGATCGCCAGGCGCCGGGCCGAGCGGCAGGCCTCCGACACGGCGAATCCGCAGCAGCCGCCACCCCGTCGTGGCCGGCTGCTCCGCAGGCTCGCGCCGGCCGCCGGCGATGCGCCGCCCCCGCTGCAGCCTGTGCCGCCGCCATCGGGCGGGCAGGAGTGAGCCACCGCCCCTCTTGAACGCCTAGGTGCGCGGGAAGCTAGATGCGCGGGAAGCTAGATGCGCGGGAAGCTAGGTGCGCGGGAACAGGTGCACAAAAAAAGCCGGGCCTTCCAGTGAGGAAGGCCCGGCTCGTTCGTGGTCCCGGCCATTCGCCGCGTGCTGCAGGGGGCAGTTGCGGCGAGAAAGCCAGGTCAGGCTCAGGTCTTCGCCGGAGCAGCGGGGGCAGCCGGGGCAGCGGGAGCGGCCGGGGCGGCGGGAGCAGCCTCGGTCGGAACGCCCTCGGAGATCACGCTGCCACCCTCACAGGCACCGCCGGCGCAGCCGCCGCTGACGACCTCACCGCCGCCGCAGCTGGAGCAGCCGCTCTCGACGGCCATCGACTCACCGCCGCAGCTCGAGCAGCCGGAAGCGGCCTCGCCGCAGCCCGACTCGCACGCGGCCGGAGCGGCCTCGCCGCAACCAGACTCGCACGCGGCCGGAGCGGCCTCGCCGTGGCAGCGGTTCTTCTTGTGGCCGAACAGGCCGCCGTGGCAGCGGTTCTTCTTGTGGGCGAACAGGCCGCCGTGGCAACGGGCACGACCGTGGCAACCGTGGCCGGCGACGGCACCCGAGTCACCGCCGACGAGGGCGATCGCGACGAGGGCGACAAACATAGCGAAAGCAAAACCGAGAAAACGCTTCATCAGAAGTCCTCCAGATGAAAACACCGAACGCGAGCGCGTTCCTGAAGCCGTCACGAAACAACCCCGATCCGGGACGGCCACCGGACCGCAGCAACAGAGCGAGTTACGGAAACGCCCGGGCCGGGGATGATCCTGTTCCCCGCAGCCCATGAAGGCTTGCGGGTTAGGAAAACTCTCCCGTCTGGGCAATCCAGGCGGTTAGGCTAGCAGTGACTTCGATACTGTCAAGGACCGCCGACCCCCGGGAGGACTGTCCGGGGAGCATTTTCCCGAGTAATTATCGCACAAATCGCCTCTCCTGCCCTTTCTGGAGAAGCGATCCTGGGCCGCTCGAGGCAGCCCCGGGGGCCAATCTTCGAGCCCGCGCTGGTGCGTGGCAGGGAGAGGGCGACCGGAATGGCCGGGCGGCCAGCGCACGGTCCGCCTGCACCTCCGGCGCGGCGGGGCTGACCGTCGCGTAGAACCTGACGAGCGGCTTCGAGACCGACCTGAGCCGCGGGTTCTCGGGCCGTGCCTGCATGACGGCCCCCGGCTTCGGACGCGGAGCGGGCTACTTTCGCTGGCCGTCCGTCGGGCCTGTCGCCG
>JBILVO010000114.1:0-12979 GCA_044370415.1 Pirellulales bacterium | reverse complement strand
CGAGGGAATCTTCAGCGGCACGCACGGCTCCTCGTGGGACGCCGCCGGCAATCTCTACGTGCAGGATTGGAACGTCGCCGGCCGCATCATGAAGCTCGTCCGCGTGCAGTAGGCGGGCCGCAGCACCACCGCCCCCGAACGTCAGTCCTGCTCCCGCGCGGGCCGCGGCAGGCCGGCGGCGTCGAGCACGACCGCCTTCGTCTCGAGCCCCACGGGCCTGCCCTTCGTGAACGAGAGCCTCGCCACCCAGCCCGTCCAGCGGGGCGGATCGACGGGGTAGTAGTCGAAGACGAAGTTGCCGAGGCTGTAGACGATCGGCGCGGCCCCGTGCACGTCGACCGTCTGCGTGACGTGCGGATGCCCGCCGATCACGGCCGCAGCTCCCGCGTCGACCATCTTTCGGGCGAGCGTGCGATCGGCCTCGCGCGGCTGGGCGACGAGCTCCGGCCCCCAGTGCAGGAACGGCACCACGAAATCGGCCTGCTGCCGCGCCGCCGCGATGTCGGCGAGGATCGCTCCCGCCTCCAACGGCGCGACGCCCGGCGCCGCCGCGCCGGCGGCCGACTCCTCCGCCTGGAAGCCGTTGGCCGCGACGATCGCGATCCTGATCCCGTCCTTCTCGAGCACGAGCGGCCGGCGGGCCTCGGCCAAGGTCTTGCCGCCGCCCACCTGCAGGATCCCCTCCGCGGCGAGGATCCGCAGGCACTCGACGAGCCCGTCGGCGCCGAAGTCAAGGGCGTGGTTGTTGGCGACCGCGAGCGCCGAAAAGTAGCGCTTCAACGACTGCTCCGCATCCTCGGCAGCCCGGAAACAGTATTCCTTGAGCACCTGCCTGCCCCCCTTCCCGAGCACGCACTCGAGGTTGCCGACGGTGAAGTCGGCGTCGAGCAGCAGGTCGGCGCAGTCCGCGAACGGGTCGCGTCCCGACGCGATGGCGTGGCCGGGCCCGTTGTCGAGCATGATGTCGCCGACGAACACCACGGCCACCGTCCCGGGCGCCGACGCCTTCCGTGCAGGCACCGGCTCCGCCCCGGCGGCCACGGACGTGACGGCCGCAGCCGCCACGATCATCGCGATCCAACGTCTCGCCGACATTCGAGGCCTCCAGCATCGGGCCGGGGATTGCATCGGAAGCACGTGCTGCCCCCGGGCCCATCACGATAGGACCGCCACGACCACGTTCGCAACCGCGGCACGGACGGCGTCTGCGCCCCGGAAGCATCGGGCCCGTGCCTACGACGCGGTCGCGGCAAGGTCCCACGGGGGATCCTGCCCGCTCGCAGCGACACCGCCTACAGCGACACCGCCTACAGCGACACCGCCTACAGCGACAGCAGGTAGGCGACGAGGTCGTCGAGCTCGCCCGGCGACAGCGGCTCGAGCCCGCGCACCGCGGCCGGCCCGTGCGGCCCCGCCAGCAGCTTCTTCAGTGACTTCGTGCGGCCGTCGTGCAGGTAGAGCGTCTTGCGGTGCAGGCCGCGGAGCGTGGGCGGGCTGAACTCCCGCCAACGGTCGTCGGGCCCGGCGAGCCCCACGTCGTGCAGCTCGGGCGTCGTGAAGTCGGGCCCGGCGTGGCACGAGGTGCAGGCCGCCCGCGGGCTCGCGAACAGCGCCCGGCCCCGCTCGGCCGCCGCCGACACGCCGCCGTCGGCGGCGACGAACGGGCTCGGCGGCGGCGTGAGCGATTCGAGGAACGCGGCAAGCGCGACGAGATCCTCCCGACTCGGCCGCGGCCCCTGCATCGAGTCGATGAGCGACTTCTCGAGCGCCGCCGTGAGGTCGCCCTGCCAGCCGTGCCAGGTCCACGGCCCCGTGCGGGCCAGGCTCCACAGCGGCAGCACCGTCTTGTAGGTGCCGGCCGAGCCGTCGTTGAGCGTGTCGAACGTCACGGTGTTGCCGCCTCCCTCGTAGTGGCACGTGTGGCAGCTGTACCACTGGTCGAGGCTGCGGCGGGCATCGTGGAAGATCGCCTCGCCGGCGCGGGCGAGCCGCTGGGCGGCGGAGGGCGCGGCGTCGGGAGCGACGGAATACGTCCGCAGCAGTCCCGGCCCGGCGGAGCCGGTCTCATCGCCGAGACCGATCTCATGGACGACGTCGAGCAGGCCGTCAGCGACGAAGGCCGTGCGGCCGTCCGGCGCCAGGCACAGCCCCAGCGGCCTGCCGCCGAGGTCGAGCCGGCGAAACCGCCGCGGATCGGCGGCCAGCGCCTCATTCATCAGCTCCGAGCCGCTGATCTGTGTCCACGGCAGCTCGTCGCCGGAGAGCACGAGCAGCTCGTGCGTGCCGCCGGCAGTGACGAGCAGCCGGCCGTCCGCTGCGACGGCGAGCCCGAACACGTCGCCCACCGCGCGGCCCGAGACGTCGAGGGTCAGTCCCTCGAGCGCGCCCGTCGCGATCCGCAGGCGGCCCAGCCGGCTGCCGGTCACCCAGCCCTGACGGATGTTGCCCCGGGACGGATGGCTGCCGCCGTCGTACGTGAACGTGAAATGGAGGTCGCCGTCGTGCGGTCCGAAGGCGAGCCGACCCGGATTGAACCCCTGAAAGCGATGCCGCGATCGGACCGCGCCCGTCGCGGTCTCGGCGAGCACCAGTTCCAGCGGAGCGGCACAGGCCACGCCGAGCAGCCGGCCGTCGCCCGACACGGCGATGCCCGCCGGCCGCCGGCCGACCTCGATGAACCCCGTCACGCGGACCGCAGCGATCGGATCGACGGCGACGATCGCCACGCGGTCCGCCGCAGAGAGCGACACGAAGGCGGTGTGCGCGTCGGCGCTCACGGCGATGCCCCGCGGCTCGCCGCCGAGCGGCACCCGCGCGGTCTCGACGAGCCGCCCCTCCACCACGTCGACCGCCACGAGGCAGCCCCCTTCGAGTGTCGCCACGAGGAAGCTGCCACCATGCCGCCGCACCACTGCCACGGGCCGCGGACCGACGTCGATCTCGTCCACCCTCGCGGCCGTCTGACGATCGACGAGCGCGGCCGTTCCCGCGGCGTTCACCACGACGAGCCAGCGGCCGTCCTCCGACACGGCGACGTCGACGGGCGTGGCGTAGCCGGGGGAAGCCCCGGTCGCGCCGGCCGGAGCCGGAGCGAGCGTGGCGGCGGCGAGGATCGCCGCCCCGAGCCAGGTCTGCCGCGGCCGCCGCAGCCGGCTCCACTGCAACGGCACGAATCCGGATGCTTTCGACAGGGTGATCGTGGGCATGCGAGGCATCGTACCAGCGGGCCGCCGCTGCGGATGGGGCGGCCAGCCGAGTTGACGAGGTTTCCGGGGCGTGTTCGACTGTCGCCGTCCTGGTTCACTCGTTTCATCCCTACGCTTCAATTCACGAGCTTTATTCCACTAGCTTTATTCCACTAGCTTCATTCGAAAAGGGAGTCTTGCCATGCGTTGGACCGCGATCTCGGGCGGGAAGGTTTTCGCAGCGGCGCTGCTAACCTCGTGCTGGCTGGCGGCGGGTCAGTCCGCCGACGCCCGCCCGCCGTACTTCAAGGCGTTCGCCGACCACTACACCAACGTCACCGCGGCCGCGCAGACCAAGTGCGGCATCTGCCACGCCGGCGACGACAAGAAGGTACGGAACAATTACGGCATGGCGATGGAAGCGGCCCTGCCCGGCAAGAACTGCAAGGACGAGGCCGCCATCAAGGCGGCCCTCGTGAAGATCGAGGGCGAGATGAGCGCCGTGGCGGGCAAGACGTTCGGCGACCTGCTCAAGGCCGGCCAACTGCCCGCGTCGAAGTAGCTCACGCGGTCCGCACGCGATGCCTGCCGCCGCCGCGCCGGATGCCTCCGGCCGCGGCGCGGCAGGCCGTCAGTCCCGCGCCGCATCCACCTCGCGGCCGGGCAGGTCGTCCGCCTCGCCACGCGGCTCCTCGTCACCGCGCCTGCCCGGCACCTCACGAGCGGGCCGCCGCGTGTAGAGCGGCCCGGCGATCGCGATCGGCCGGATGTCGAGGTGGATGTTGAGCACGGTGTAGTCCTCGCCTCCGAAGCTCTCCGTGTACCAGCCACGGCTTTCGGGCCCGCGGTAGAAGCGGAACTCGAACCCCTCGGCGGGCTGATCGCGGGCGTCGGCGGCGCTGAACGCCAGGCCGATCGCCTCCGACTCCTCGTTGTCGATGAGCCGGCCCATGAGGTCGGCCACCGTCGCGTTGCCGAGCACGTCGGTGTAGACCATGCGGTGATCGTAGTAGGGGGCGAAGTCGTCGGCGTTCGGGTCGAGCGGCGTCTCGTCGATCTTCTCCGCCGCAGGCGTCACCCGGAGCGTGTGCAGGTCGATCGCGTCGCCGCGGTCGAGATAGCTCAGCACGACGTTGCTCAGGTTGAAATCTTCCACATCCTCATCGACCTCGGCCGACGACGCATCCATGATCAGCACGCCCTTGTAGCCGATGACCGTGCCGTAGCGGCCGCGGCGCACGACGAAGGCCGTGTTCTCGTCGACGCCGATGCCGTAGGGGATCTCCTGCGATCGCATGGCGACGAGGGCCCGGGCGAAGCGGCCCCGCACCAGGCAGTGCTGCTCGACGAACCAGTCGGGATCAAGAAACCCCAGGCCGTGATCGAGCTCCCGGCCCATCCGGACGCCGTCCCGCAGGATCTGCAGGGGCATCGGCGCGTCGCGGTACATGACGTGCCCCATGACGGCGGCGCCGGCGCTCGTGCCGGCGATCACACCGCCGTCGGCGTACAGGTCGCGGATGGCCGCGAGCATCGGCGTCTCGCGGCCGTCGTCGTCCCGCAGCGCGTCGACGATCCGGCCCTGTGAACCCCCGACGAAGTAGACGCCCGTCGCACCGCGGATCATGTCGACCAGGTCGGGATCGGACGCGGCCTCCCGCGCGGAGCGATCCGATCCGCCCCACTCCACCGGCACGACTCGGCCGACCGCCCCGCTGCGTTCAAACGCCTGCACGACCTGCTCGCAGAGCCTTCCCACCCTCCTGCCGGCCGCCATCGGCAGGATGGCGATCTTCGCGCCGTCGCCGCCGGCGAGCGCGACGATCTCGTCCCAGAGCTCACGGTCGCGAAACCGCTCGGAGCCGCCGATGATCACGAGCGCCCCGCGCGGCTCGGCGATGACGCCGGCCCGACCGACGTCGTCGGCGAAGGCAGGCGCTGCCGATGCGACAGCCAGCGCCGCGGCGAGCACGAGCGGGGGGAGGGCTTTCATGGGGGATTCGCGGCTGCGCGGGCGTCAGGCTTCCTTCATGCATCCTAACGTGGCCGGTCGCACAAAATGAAAAACTCACGACCGGCTGCGGTTCGAGGCCGCCCATGTCCCATCGCCGGATGCTCGGCGCGGACATCCTGCCCTGCAGTCACTCGATGCCGCCGCGTCTCGTCCCACCGACACAGCGACGCGGCGGGTGCGCGATCAACGCCGGTCCGGGCCGGCCACGGCCGGCCAAGGCTGGCCCGCGCTCACCGCACCGGCGGCAGGCTCGCCGGCCGCTTGTCGGCCACCGCCTCGCTCGTGCGGGCCGGGTCACCGGGCGGAGCCGCCGCCGCAGGGGCGTAGACGTAGGGCTGCGACAGATCGACGCCGACGACCTTGCCGTCGGGAGTGTCGTACTCGTCGTCCTGCTGCCAGCCCCACTTCGTCTTCTTCAGGCGATGCCCGGCAAACTCGGGCGCGTCGTGGATCTCACCGTCCTGGAAGGGGCCGGCGCCAAACAGCCACCGGTCGCGCACGTGGCTGGCCATGTTCTCCATGCCGCTCTGCCAGACCGCGCGTCCCGACTCCCGCTCGTAGGCGTGCAGGCTGACCTTCGCCACGCCGCGTTGCTCCGAGCGCTTCGCGATCGCCACGTCGGGCGTCGTAAACTCGTTGCCCTTGATCGACACCGTCGTGCCCGGCATGCCGAGCACGAGGTCGCTCCTGTCGGTGCCGATGGCGCCGGCCCGGGCCTCGACGATCACGTCGGCGTTCTCCGCCTTGTCGGCCAGCAGGCAGCCGCTGGCCAGCAGCTGATGACGCAGCGTGCTGACGAGATACTTTCCGTCGCCCACGTCGTCCATGAACGACGCGTCCAAAAACACCCGCCGGCCGGAGAGCGGCCGGGAGTCGATCCGGGCCACGGCCCGCTCGATCGCCGACGAGGTCATCAATTGTTCGGTGGCCGTCCGCTTGGAGTCGCTCGTCCGCGTCACGCCGCAGCCGCCCGACGCAGCCAGCGCGAGCACGACGATCGCGGCGACGGCGGCTCGCGGCGGCATCGGTGCCGACGGCCAGTCGGCGGGCGGACGGGCGCGACGGTGTTCGGGATGCGGCGGTGCGTGCATGCGATGGGCATTCATGCGGTGCTCGGGGCGGCAGACGCTAGCAGGACCGCCGCGGCGGCACCAGCGGAACCCCGCAGCCCCCATGGCGGACCTGTGTGCGGACTTGTTTTCAGGGTGGATTCTCCGCTGGCCCCGCCGGCCGCCGATCGCCAGAATCCCCGCCCCTTCCCCTGCCCGCCTCACGCCAGCACGGCCGAGC
Organism: Pirellulales bacterium; assembly: GCA_044370415.1. Taxonomy (GTDB): domain Bacteria; phylum Planctomycetota; class Planctomycetia; order Pirellulales; family UBA1268; genus CAMCQY01. The sequence continues at coordinate 6,490 of JBILVO010000114.1, read as the reverse complement.
ACTCATGGACGCACGCGACCTCCCCCCCCTGGGCATCTCCGCCATCGCCGTGCACCAGCCGCCCTGGGAGCTCGAGAACCGCTGGTTCGGCGAGTCGATGCCGCGCAAGTTCGCCCACCACACCGGGATCGAGGCCCGCGGCATCTCGCTCGACAACGAGGTGACGATGGGCCTCCATGCCGTACGTCGGCTCCAGCGGGAGACGGGCTGCGACCTTGCCGACTGCCGCGGCATCGTCTTCGTCTCCCCGTCCTTCATCCCGGCCTCGGTCGCCCGACGGCATCTCGACCCGACGCAGGTGGCGACGGAGCGGCCCAGCCGCGCCGCACGTCAGCTGGCCCGGGGGCTGGGCGTGCGGCGCTGCCGCACCATCGGCCTGAACTGGTTCTGCTGCGGCTACAGCCGGGCGCTCGCGCTCGTCTGCCGACGCTGGGCGCCGTGGCTCGACCTCGGCCGCGACGAGTACCTGCTCGTCGTGGCTGCCACCCGCATCAGCCGCATCACCGACTACTCCTGCACCCAGACCGCCGGGCTCTTCGGCGACATGGCCACCGCCACGCTCGTGTCGCCGCTGGCCAGCCGCCGGCACCCGGTGCACTTCGAGATCGTCCACGCCGACGCCGAGAAGCAGCCGGCCGAGCGGCCCACGTTCGACTTCCACGTGCGGCCAGGCGTGCCCCTGCCGACCCCGGACGGCGGACGGACGCACGCCGCCACCCGGCTGGTCTACGCGCTCGACGGCATGGCGATCGCGGAGATCGCACCGCGGGCCATGTCGGCCGCGGTCGCCAAGGCGCTCACCGCCAAGGGGCTCGCCGGCGATGCCGTGAACTTCGTGGTGCCGCACCAGGCTGGCTCCGGCATCGTGCGGTTCACAGGCATGCAGCTCGAGGGCCTCGGCATCCGCGGCGAGCTGGTCAACGGGCTCACCCGCCGCACGGGAAACGTGAGCGCCTGCTCGATCCCGCACGCCCTGCGCGAGACCTGGTCGCGGCTCTCCGGGCTCGTCGCCTGCCCCACCGCCGCGGTCGGCAGCCCCGGCAGGCCCGAGGTGCTTCAGGGCTGCGTCCTGCTCCGGGCGACGGCGGTTCACGAGCGGCAGGCCACAGCGGCAGCCTGACTGCGGCAGCGCACCAGCGTCTCAGTCGGGCGTCTCAGTCGGGCGTCACGGCCGCGGCATCGGCGGCGGCGGTGCGCGGACGGACGACGGCGTGGGCCAGCGTGCTCGAGACGATCAGCAGCCCGCCGACGATCGTGAGCGGACCGGGCCGCTCGCCGAGCAGCAGCAGTGTCCAGATCGGGTTGATCGCCGGTTCGACGAGCACGAGGGCCGCCGATTCGAACGCCGGCACGTGCCGCATGCCCCAATTCAGGAATACGTACGCCATTCCCACCTGGAAGATGCCGAGATAGAGGATGGCCATCAGGTCGTGGCGACCGACCGGCTCCAGCGGCAGCAGGAACGGCAGCGACAGGGCGAACGCCAGCAGGTTTCCGGCGGTCACGACCGGCAGCGAGCTCCCACCCTCCCGCCTCGACGCAGCCCGCAGTGCGATCACCGTGACCGCCCAGGTGAGGCCGCTCGCGGCGGCCAGCACGTTGCCGAGCGCCGGACGCGGCGCGAGGCTGGTGGCGGAGGAGGGGTCGAGGAACGAGCAGGCCATCCCCGCGGCCAGCGCGGCGCCGAGCGCGATGTCGCGCGGCCGATTCCTTTCGCCGAGCAGGGGCGGGCCGAGCATCAGGAGCCACAGGGGAGCGGTCGCCTGGAGGAAGATCGCGTTGGCCGAGGTGGTGAGCTTCGTGGCCAGCACGAAGAGCACGAGCGTCGCGGCGTAGGCGATGGCCGCCAGCCAGGTTCGCGGCGCCGTGATCCGTCGCGACTCGGGCAGCAGGATGAGGAGCACGGCCGCCGCCGCCAGCGACCGCAGGCCGGCGATCTCCCAGCTCGTGAGCGTCGTCAGCTTGATGACGGCGCCCCCGGTGGAGAAGAGGAGCGCCGCGGCGAGAACGGCGAGACGGTATCGCATGCCGACGATCGTGCGGGATGGCCCGGTCGCGCGACCACGGCTGCGGGCCGCGGCCGCCGCGGGTCATGCGCCCCCGCCGCCCGCGCCCTCCTCGCCCTCCTGACCGGCCTTGCGGCGCCGCCCCTTCGGGTCGTCCTGCCTGCGGAAGACCGCGACGACGTCCTCGATCGGCACCACATAGAGCAGGTTGCTCTGCTCGAAGTCGACGGGGATCGAGTTCCGCGGATGAAACAGGACCTTGTCGTACTTCTCGATGGGAAAGTCGGCGTCGCGTTCGACCTGCAGGCTTACCTCGACGACCCGGCCGGTGATCGTGGGAATCTCCGCCTGATCCGGCAGCACGATGCCGCCGCGGGTGGTGTGGCGGCTCTCGTCCTTGCGGATCAGCACCCGCATGCCGAGCGGCTCGACGAATTCATTCACGAACGGGTTTCCTCCGCGATGCGGCCCGATGCGGCACGGCCGGCGGACCGGCCCGCCGACGCTCGCGGGCAGCATAGCACGCGATGGCCCCCGCCCGCCGTCTCGGCAGCGGCTTGGATGCCCCAGACCCCGCAGGCACAATCACGGGGACGATCGCCGCCGCATCCTGCTCGCCCGCGCACCCTGCCGCCATGCCCCCGGCACCGCCCACTCCCGACGACGACGACGGCACGGACCCGTCGACGGCCGACGCACCGCTGCAGGCGACCGGGCTCACGGGCTTCTTCGGCCTCCCGGCCCCGCGTGCCGCGCAGGACGCGATTCTTGGCGACAGCCTCGGCGGCGTGCGGATCGTTCGCCTGATCGCCGAGGGGGGCATGGGGCGTGTGTACGAGGGGCTGCAGGAACGTCCGCGCCGCACCGTCGCCGTGAAGACCATCCGGCCCGGTGTCGTCTCGCCGCGTCTCATCCGGCGGTTCGAATACGAGGCGCAGGTGCTGGGCCGGCTCGCGCACCCGGGCATCGCCCACATCCACTCGGTGGGCGTGCAGGAGGTCGCCGGTGCGACGGTGCCCTACTTCGTCATGGAATACGTCCGCGACGCCCGCCCGCTCACCGCCTACGCGAACGAGCGGCGGCTCTCCACGCGGGAGCGACTGTCGCTCTTCCGCGAGGTCTGCGCGGCCGTCGCCCACGGACACAACAGGGGGATCGTCCACCGCGACCTGAAACCGGGCAACATCCTCGTGGACGCGGAAGGGCGGCCCAAAATCATCGACTTCGGCGTGGCACGGAGCACCGACTCCGACGTCGCGCTCACCACCATGCACACCGACATGGGCCAACTCGTCGGCACGCTCCAGTACATGTGCCCGGAGCAGTTCACCGCCGACGGCGACGACATCGACATCCGCGCCGACGTCTACGCCCTCGGCGTCGTGCTCTACGAGCTGCTGGTGGGCCGCCCCCCGTACGACCTCCGCGACAGGCCGGTGTTCGAAGTGGCCCGGGTGGTCAGAGACGCGACCCCCGCCCGGCTCTCGTCGTTCGACCGCGTGCTGCGGGGCGACCTCGACACCATCGCCGCCAAGTGCCTCGAAAAGGACCGGTCGAGGCGCTACTCAAACGCCACGGAGCTCGACGCCGACATCGGCCTGTACCTGGCGGGCGAGCCGATCGCCGCACGGCCGCCAGGCTTCATCGACGACCTCCGCCGCCTGATCCGCCGTCATCGCACCGTGGCCGCGGCGACGATCCCGCTGGCCACCGCGCTGGTGGCGGCGATGGTGGGGCTCGTCTTCTTCGCGGTCGCCGCGCGACGAGAGGGGGCGAAGGCCGCGCTGGAGAGCGACCGCGCCCGGGCGAACGAGCGCACGGCCCGCGAGTCCGCCGCGGAGTCGGAGCGACAGCGGTCTCTCGCCGACGAGAAAACCGGCGAGGCGTTGCGGCGGCTCTATGTCGCCAACCTCCAATCGATTCCCGGGAAGATCGCCGAGGAGGACGTGCCGCGTGCCCGAGCGCTCGTGGACGAGAGCCGGGCGCTGCTCACCACCGGCGACACGCCCTTCGAACTGCGGTATTTCGACTGGCTGCTCGACGCCGCTCCCACGGTGCTGCCGGGCCGCGCCGGCTGCCTGCTCGAAACGTCCGCCGGCCGGCGGGTCGCGGTCACGCTGTCGCACGAGGATGGCCCGCGCGCGTGGGATGCGTGCACGGGAGCCCGCCTCGCCACGCTCTCGGGTCACGACGCCGCCGTGACGGCCGCGGCCGCGAGCGACGACGGCCGCTGGGTCGCCACCGGCGCCGAGGACGGCGGCGTGATCCTGTGGGACGTGGATGGCTGGACGCCGCGGCGGCTGCGGGTCGACGGCAACGCCGTCACCGGCCTCGTCTTCAGCCCCGACAAATCGTGGCTCGTGTGCCGCGAGGACGGTCCCGCCTGCAGACTCTTCGGACCGTTGCCGGCGGGCACCTGGCGCGATCTCACCGGCCACGCGGCTCCCGTGACCGCAGCCGCCTTCAGCCGCGACGGCAGCGCGGTGGCGACGGCCGCGGAGGATGGTGGCGTGCGGGTCTGGGACACGGCCGCGGCGACCGGCGTGACCGCCTTCACCGGCCACACCCGAACGATCACGTCGATCGACTGGAGCATGGACGGCACGCGGCTGGCGACCGGCTCGACCGACGCGACGGGCCGGGTCTGGACCGTGGCCGACTCCGCCGTGGGGCCGCTCCTGTTCCGACACGCGCAGCCGGTGACGGGAGTCGCCTTCAGCCGCGACGGGCTGCTCCTGCTCACTGGATCGCTCGATCAGGCGGTGACCGTCAACCCGCTCACGCCCTCCGCCCTCCGGCCACGGCTCAACCATCATGACGGCGTCAGCCGGATCGCCGTCAGCGGCGACGGACGGACACTGGCCACGGCCGCGGCCGACGGCGTGGTCCGTCTCTGGTCGATGCCGCTGGGAACGCCTGGCACGGAGTGGGCGGGGCCGCGCCGGCTCGCGACGTTCCTCGGCCACTCGGGTGCGGCGGACGCGGTGCACGTCAGCGCCGACGGCGACCTCGTGATGAGTGGCGGCGACGACGGCACGTGCCGGCTCTGGAGTCCCCGGCCCGAATCGACGGAGCCGACGCTCGTCGGGCATCCGCAGGGACTCGACGCGATCGCCTTCAGCCCCGACGGCGCGCGGGTCGCGACCGCATCCCGCGACGGCACCGCCCGGATCTGGGACGCCGCCTCGCAGCGGACGCTCATCGAGATCGGCGGCGCGGTCCGCCCCGGCCGCTCCGTCGCGTTCAGCCCCGACGGCCGGCTGCTGCTGACGGGATCGGAGGAGCCGGTCGCGCATCTGGTGGACGCCGCTACCGGCCAAGCCGTGGGAAGATGCAGCGGGCACGAGGCGGGCGTGATGGCCGTCGCCTTCGCGCCGGACGGCCGGACGATCGCCACGGGGTCCGCCGACGGCACGGCCCGCATCTGGGACGCCGGCACGTGCGTCGAGCGGGCGGTGTGCCGCGGGCACGCGTCGGCCGTCATGTCGCTCGCGTTCAGCCCAGACGGCACCCGACTCGCGACGTCTGCCGAGGACGGCTCCGTGCGGCTGTGGCGCGCGGATTTGGGCGCGGAGGTGGGCGGCTGCGCGGGGCACACGAAGGCTGTGCGGACCGTCGTGTTCGACCACACAGGTGCGCTGCTGGCGACGGCGAGCCTGGACGGCACGGCGCGGCTGTGGGACGCGACCACCGGCCGCGAGCTGCGGCGGCTCGCGCATCGCGGCGAGGTGCATGCGGTCGCCTTCAGCCCCGACGCCGGCCGCCTGGCGACCGGCTCGCGCGACGGGTCCGTGCGGATCTGGGACGTACCCGGCGGAGACGAGCTCGCGGTGCTCCAGCGGCACAAGAACGCCGTCGTGGGCCTGGCGTTCGACGCGGCCGGCACGGTGCTCGCCAGCGCCGCCTGGGACAACACGGCCCGGCTGTGGTGCGGGAAACGACGGATTCTCCCGAGTGCCGCCACCCGCTGACCACGTCCGGTCGCGATCGGCGGCCGATGTGGTGCGCCGACGCGATCCCGTCCATGCCGCGATGCCCGGCGCGGTACGCTGGATTCCCATCGCCACGCAGCCCCGTCACGGAGACACCGAATCATGTGGCACGCGCGCATCCTCATCCGTTTCGCCCGCCTGTCGTTCGCGATGGTCCTCGCCGCGGCCTGGCTCGCCCCGGCCCGCGGCGCCGCGCCCGCGCAGGCCGCAGCGGGCCGTACCTCCTCGGGATGGTCGATGCTGGCGCCGCGGGACGAGATCCGGCCGCGATTCATCGTCGAAGCCGCCGGCGGCCGCGATGGCGGCGAGTGCCTCGTCCTCGAACACGACTCGCGGCCGGGACTCAATGGCTCGTACGAAAAGGAGTTTCCCGTCGAGGGGGGCGGCTGGTACCGCTTCAGCGTGGCCCGCCGGATCGAGGGCGTCGATCTGCCGCGGCAGAGCTGCCTCGTCCGCATCCGCTGGGAGGACGCCGCCGGGAAGATCGTGCCG
>JBILVO010000233.1:0-3806 GCA_044370415.1 Pirellulales bacterium | reverse complement strand
CGAGAAGGCCAGAACCCGCACGCCCCGCTCCGCCCAGAGCGGCTTCGTCGTGCCCCGGCCCATCAGCGGCGCGACGACGAGCTCCGGCTTCGCGTCGCCGTCGGTGTCGATCCAGCGCATGCGGTGCGTGGTCGGCTCCTCGGCGATCGCGATCACCTGCCACGGCTCGTCGAGCGACGCGCCCTGCCTGAGCCACTGGATCGTGCCGCCCGAGGCGGTGTCGAACGGCCGCCAGTCGGCCCCGAGCGCGAAGTCGAGCCGTCCGTCGCCGTCGATGTCGTGCGGAGCGATGCAGACGTTGTCGCGCTTGGTGGCGCCGCGGATGATCGTGTGGACCTTCCACGACGGGTTCTCGTACCAGACGACACGATCGGCGTCGACCACGACGATGTCGGTGCGTTGGTCGCCGTTGAGGTCGACGAGCACCGTCGCGTAGCCGACCGTGAGGTCGGTCGCGATCTCCTGCGGCCGAAACCGGAAGTCAGCGGCAGAAGATCGGTTCGGGTCGACGCCGCCCGTGCAGACCACCGCCGCAGCCATTGCGAACAGCCACCGATTCCGCATAAAGCCCTCTCACATCCGCGGCAGCTCGTAGCCCCTGCGGTAGTCACGGGTGAAGAGCCGGTTGGCGGCCTCGTCGGTGCTCCGCTCCGTCTTCGGGTCGATCGCGATCTCCCGGCCGAGCCGCAGCGCCGTGGAGGCGAAATCGACGGCGTTCTCGGCGAGGTGCTTCTCGAAGCCCTCGTAGGTTGCCCGCACGTGCTTCTCGTCGGCCGCGAGCCGCGGCCGGGCGTCGGGCGTCGCCGTCTCCCCCAGCGCCAGGGAGACGTTGCCGAGGTGCGCGATGGCGCTCGAAAGATGGCCGTCCTCGATGTCGAGGTGGAGGTCGCGATGGTCGCGGCTGCGGACCCCCTTCACAAAGTTCAGGAAGTGCAGCCTGTCGCTGCCCCCCTCCCAGCGGCCCATTTCGTTGCCGTCGTAGTCGAAGGCGATGCCGGCGGTGTACTTCGGCGCCACGACGTATCCTTTCGTGCCCCACCAGATGTTCGACACACCCAGCGGCCCTGCGTGCAGGCCGAACGTCGCCGGCGTCTTGATCTCGAGGCCGCGGACCTCTGAGATCAGGAGCGCGTCGTCCCACTGGCAGATCGTCACCTGGCTGTTGGCCGTGTCGCCGTTGTCCCGGTAGCCGAGCCGGCCGCCCATGCTCACGACCCGCCGCGGCAGTTCCTGCTTGCCCAGGCCCCAGCGGGCCTTGTCGATTTCGTGAGGATTCTGGTTGCCTAGGTCGCCGTTGCCCGTCACATGGTTCCAGTGCCAGTCGTAGTGCAGCCGCGACCGCTTCGGCACCTCCAGGGGAGCCGGCCCCGCCCAGAGGTCGAAGTCGAGCCCCGGCGGCAGCGGGGCGGGCGTGTCGACCAGGCCGATGCTCGGCCGGCGCTTGTAGCAGAGCGCGTGGGCCACCTTCACGTCGCCGATCTTCCCGCTCTTCACGAAGTCGATCGTCGACCGCATGCCGGGCATGCTGCGGCTCTGGGCGCCCATCTGGCAGATGCGGCCGAGTTTCCGCGCCCACTGCGTGATGACGCGGCCCTCCTCGACGGTGTAGCTGCACGGCTTCTCGACGTAGACATCCTTGCCGGCCTGCATGGCCCAGATCGCCATGAGCGCGTGCCAGTGGTTGGGCGTGGCGATCGACACCACGTCGACATCCTTCCGGTCGAGCAGCCGCCGGAAGTCCTGCACGTACTCCGGCCTGCGGTCGGCGATCTTGAAGAACTCCTCCATCCGCTTGGGGACGACGTTCGGGTCGCAGTCGCAGATGGCGACCACCTCGGCATCGGGCATGGCCGTCCACCCCGCCAGGTGCGACGCACCGCGGCCATTGACGCCGACCACGGCGACACGGAGCCGGTCGCCGGAGCGTGCGGGAGCGGCCACGGCCGGCTCGGCGGCGCGGCTGACGCCGCCCGTGGCCAGCGACGTGGATGCCAGGGCAAGCGCCGACTCCACGAAATTCCTGCGGGTGATCGACATCGCGTCTCTCCCTGGTCGGGTGCTGTGGGTGGTCTGCGGGACGGCCCGTGACGAGGTGGCCGTGGGCCGGTGGCCAGCACGTGTCCCCAGTCGAAACTCTACCGTTCCCCTCCGGTCCCGGGCAACGCGGGGCCGGGCGACGCGACCGGCTGGCGAGGTTGTGCAGGCGGGGCAGGCTCTGCGGCCGCGCGGCCTCCGATTCGGTCCGATGATTCCGCTGGAAAACCCGCCACCACGGATATGATGGACCGCGGGCGGGACGCCCCGTTGGATCGACCAAATCAGGATCACCCGTCATGGCCCGGCGATGGCCTCTCGCAGCCGCCGCTCTCGTGCTCACGATCGTCGGCGCGATCACGGCCCCGCAGTCTGCACGCGGCGAGGAGGCCGGTGCTCCCGCCACCAAGGCCCAGGCTGAGCCGCGGTCGGTGCCCGACCATCCGCTGGCGTGGGTGCTGAAATACGCGCGTGACGAGCGGGCCTACCTGCAGTCGGCCGTGCGCGACTTCACGTGCCGGGTCACCAAGCGCGAGCGAATCGAAGGCGAACTGCAGGAGCACCACGCGATCGACATGCGGGTCCGCGAGCAGTCGCTCGCCGGCACGCAGGTCGTGCAGCCGCTCAGCGTGATGCTGGAGTTCCTCGGCCCGGAGCGGGTCGAGGGCCGCAGGGTCCTGTTCGTGGCCGGGCAGAACGACGGCAAACTGCTGGTGCGCAAGGGAGGCAGGCGGTTCGGCTACGTCGTGGTCGACGTCGATCCGGATGGCCCCATCGTCAGGCAGGAGAGCCTGATGCCGATCAGCGAGATCGGATTCTCTCACCTGCTCGACAGGATGATCCGCACGCTCGAGCAGGACATGGTCGCCGACCCGTCCGGCGACGACACGATCGTGGAGCACATCAAGGGCGTGGCGATCGACGACCGCCCCTGCGAGATGCTGCGGGTCACGCACCCGCGGCGACGTGACGGCCTGCAGTTCTTCAGCGCCAGCGTGGCGATCGACACCGAACTGCACGTGCCCGTGCGGTTCGACGTGTACGACTGGCCCGAGTCCCCCGGTGGCCAGCCCCCTCTGACCGCCGAATTCACCTACACGAACGTGACGCTCAACCCGAACCTCGACGACGCGGTCTTCACGACGGCGACGCTGCGGGCTCCGTGACGGCGGGCGGGACGCCCCGCCTCGTCCGCGTTCCTGATGCCCGACGCGTCCGCGCCGGTTCCGGTATGATTCGGCCCTCGGCAGCGTCCGCCCGCCGTGCCGTCACCGGAGCTGTGTCATGCCTCCACCACGGATTGCCAGGGAGGCTCGCGTTCCTGGCCGGCCCGCCGGCGTCGTCCTGCTCGCCGCCATCATCGCCTCCGGTCTGGAGACACGCGAGGCCACGGCGAAGCAGCCGGCAACCGCGGCACCCCGCGCGCAGGCAGAGCACGTGCACGCCTGGACCGCCGCCGAGATGCCGGGGCTCGTCGCGCTCTATCGCCACCTCCACGCCCACTCCGAACTGTCGTTGCAGGAAAAGCAGACCGCGGAGAGGGTGGCCGCAGAGCTCCAGGCGGCAGGCTGCGACGTCACGACAGGCGTGGGCGGGCACGGCGTCGTGGCGGTGCTCCGGAACGGCGACGGGCCGACCCTGCTAATGCGGGCCGACATGGATGGGCTGCCGGTCGTCGAGCAGACTGGGCTCGACTATGCGTCGGTCGCCACGGCCACGGATCCTGCCGGCAAGGCGGTGGGTGTCATGCACGCCTGTGGCCACGACGTCCA
>JBILVO010000232.1:0-3808 GCA_044370415.1 Pirellulales bacterium | reverse complement strand
GCACCAGCCCGGCATGTTCGGCATCCACCTGCACGCCATCGCCGCCGCGTCGCACCGGTTCCTCGCGGCCGTACAGGAAGGTTCCCCCGAGTCGCTCCTTGCGGCCGTCCCGCTGCTCTCGCCGCGGCTGCTCGGCTCGGTCCGCGAGACGGCCCGGCAGCTGATTGCCGAGGCGGTCGATGCCTGTGACCCAGATGCGATCTTCGTGATGCACGCGGGGATCCTCACCGACCTCGCCGTGGAAACCGGCGCGCCGGTCGCCGTGCACGTCTCGCAGGCAGACCTCGAATCGGCGGCTTCCAAACCCGCCATGCGCACGCTCGTGGCCCGCGCGCTCGGCTCGTGCGAACTGGTCGCCGCTGCCGACGCCGCCGCCGCCGCCGCACTGCACGCGGGCTGGCTCGAGCCCGATGCCATCACCGCCGCCGATGTCTGGCCGCTCGCCCCGGAGTCGGCCGGCCACATGGCCGCGGCCTGCCGCACCGCCGTCGTCCGCCGCCGTGGCTGATCCTCCACCGGTAGACCGTGGAAGGGCATGGATGACTTTTTCCAAGGACAGGTAGACTTCGGCCTCCCGACATCACATCGGCCGCGCACGCCGCGGCCGCCATCCGCCCCGCGAGATCATCCGCATGAAGAAGCCCGCGAAGCCGCGTCCCTCGTCCGCGAAGACATCCGCCGCGAAGCCGAAGGCCGCAGCACCCCAGCGGGCCGCGGCACGTCCCGACCCCGCCGCCGCCCGCCGCGTGGTGCTCGACCTCATGGCGATCCCCGGGGGCTCGGGCGACGAGAAGGCGGTGGCGGAACGGATCGTGAAATGGCTCAAAGAGGCCGGCTGCGCGGCCGCGGCGATCTCGTTCGACACCGCCCACACGAAGACGCCGCTGAAGGGCAACGTGGGCAACCTCATCGTGAAGCTCCCCGGCACGCAGCCGGGGCCGCGGCGGCTGTTCATGGCCCACATGGACACGGTGCCGGTGTGCATCGGCACCAGGCCGGTGGTGGCGGGCCGCTTCGTGAAGAGCGGCAATCCCGCGACGGGCCTCGGCGCCGACGACCGGGCCGGATGCGCCGTCGTGCTCTCCACGGCGCTCGAGGTCCTGCGGCGTGGCCTTCCCCATCCGCCGCTGACGTTCCTCTTCGCGATCCAGGAGGAGGTCGGGCTCTACGGCGCGCGGTTCGTCAAGGCGGCCGACCTCGGCCGGCCGAAGCTGGCGTTCAACTTCGACGGCGGCGCCGTGGAGAAGATCACCGTCGGCGCCACGGGCGGCTACCGGATGGACATCTCCGTGGAGGGCATCCCCAGCCACGCCGGCGTGGCGCCGGAGAAGGGGGTGTCGGCGATCGCGATCGCCTCGCTGGCGATCGCGTCGCTCGTGAAGGACGGCTGGCACGGCCTCGTGATGAAGGACGGCAAGCGGGGCACGAGCAACGTCGGCGTGATCCAGGCGGGCTCCGCCACGAACGTGGTGGCCGAATCGGCCTGCCTCCGGGCCGAGGCCCGCAGCCACGACACCGCGTTTCGCGGCCGGATCGTCAAGGCGATCGAGACGGCGTTCAAGGACGCGGTGCGGCAGGTGAAGGCCGCCGACGGCTCGACCGGCAAGGTCACGTTCGACGGCCGGCTCGACTACGAGGCCTTCCGGCTCGAGGACGACGAACCCTGCGTGGTGGCGGCCGGCGCGGCGGTCCGCGACGTGGGGCTCGTGCCGCGGCTCGACGTCTCCAACGGCGGCCTCGACGCCAACTGGATGGCGGTCAACGGCGTGCCCACGGTCACGCTCGGCTGCGGCCAGATGGAGATCCACACCACGAAGGAGCGGCTCGACCTCGACGCCTTCGAGGCGGCCTGCGCGGTGGCCCTGCAGTTGGCGACCGACGTCGCCTGACGCATCCGGGCGAGCGGCGTGGAGCGAACGGGCCGCCGTCGGATGTGCGGCGTCTGATCCTGGCCGTCCGATCTCGGCCGTCTGGTGAGGCTGCCGGCCGGCGGCATCTGGACGATGCGGCCGGTGTCCGGTACCGTGCGCCAGTGTCCGCCGGCTGGCTGCCGCCACCGCGGGAGCGACGCGAGCCGCACGAACGCAGCAAAGGGAGTTGCCGCCATGACGCGTGAACCGCCGACGGCCGATGCCGTCCACCGGGGCGATTGTCTCGATCTGCTCGCCCGCATTCCGGCGGCGAGCGTGCACCTGGCGTTCGCCGACCCGCCCTTCAACATCGGCTTCGACTACGACGCCTACGACGATCGGCTCACGGCCGACGCCTACCTGAACTGGTCGCGGAAGTGGATGGCCGAGGTGGTCCGCGTCCTGCGGCCCGACGGCACGTTCTGGCTGGCGATCGGCGACGAGTACGCCGCCGAGCTCAAGGTGATGGCCACGCGGGAGCTGGGCCTCGTCTGCCGCAGCTGGGTCGTCTGGTACTACACGTTCGGCGTCAACTGCCGGCAGAAGTTCAGCCGCTCGCACGCGCACCTCTTCCACTTCGTCCGCGACCCGGCGGCGTTCACCTTCAACAGTGAACGCATCCGCGTGCCGAGCGCCCGCGAGCTCGTCTACGGCGACAAGCGGGCCTGCCCGACCGGCCGGCTGCCGGACGACACGTGGATCCTCCGTCCCCAGGATCTCCCTGAAGGGTTCACGGCGCAGGAGGATACCTGGTACTTCCCGCGGGTGTGCGGCACGTTCAAGGAGCGGTCCGGCTGGCATGGCTGCCAGATGCCCGAGCAGCTGCTCGGCAGGATCGTCCGCGGCTCGAGCAACGACGGAGACACGGTGCTCGATCCCTTTGCCGGCAGCGGCACCACGCTGGCGGTGGCGAAGAAGCTCGGCCGCTCGTTCCTCGGCGTGGAGCTCTCCGACGCCTACGTCGCGAAGATCCGGCAACGGCTCGCCGGCATCACCGTGGGCGATCCGCTCGACGGCGCGGCCGAGCCGCTGAAGAGCGTGCCGGCGACCAAGGACGGCCGCAGGCTCGCGCGGACGGCGAAGGCCGGGAAGGCCGCGGCAGGAAAGCGCCGCAGCCGGGCGAAATAGCCGGCTGTGGATGACGGGTCCGTTGGACGACGTCGTCCAGGCCGGCCATCTGCGTGCCGGTTTGGCCTTGTTTCAGACCGGCCCGGCTGATTGAATCCGCCCCTCTTTTCCTCCGCCCGGCCCGGAGCGCGCCCGATGCAGTACGGCCTCAATCTCCTGCTCTGGACCGACCGGCTCCACGACGGCCTCGAGCCTGTCGTGGACCGCATCAAGGCGATCGGTTACGACGGCGTCGAGATCCCGATCTTCGAGCTCAACGAGCCGCTGCACCGCGAGTGGGGCCGGCGGCTCGATGCGGCGGGCCTGGCGCGGACGGCCGTGACGGTCCGCGGCGCCGGCGACAACCCCATCAGCCCTTCGGCCGGCGTGCGCGCCGCCGACGCCATGCGGCGCACGATCGACTGCTGCCGGGCCGCCGGCTACGACGGCTGGATGGTGGTCGAGGCCTTCGGGCTGGCGCTGCCGAACATCGTCGCGGCGACGAGGATCTGGTGCAGGATGTTTCCCACGGAGGACCGGCTCGCGGTCGACGCCCTCGCCTTCATGAAGGCGCAGGTCGGACGGCGCTGGCCGGCGACGCCATGAGCACGCGCGAGCGACGCGGCAACGCACCGCGTGACGGGGCGACCGAGCCGGCGGCGGGGTTCCAGGGGCCGCCAGCCGACGGGGGCCTGTCGATCGACAAACTGGCCCAGGCGTTCGCCGCGATGATGGGGGCGGCCGATCCCTACGCGCAGCCGGCGGAGACGGCGGCGGTGGTCGACATCGAC
>JBILVO010000231.1:0-3836 GCA_044370415.1 Pirellulales bacterium | reverse complement strand
GCCAGCGGCGTGAAGGCGATCGCCAGCGTGGCCAGCAGGGCCGCGTCGATCGCCGCATAGAGTTGTGCTGGGTGCACGGGCAGGCTCCAGGTCCGTTCCCCGGCGGCGGCCTGCGGCACCAGCCCCCGCGCGGCCTGGTCGAGCCAGGGGGGACTGTCGGGAGGAAAACGCACCGCCCACGGCAGGTCGCACGGGCCGCCATAACAGCAGCCGTTCAAGAAGCAGCCGACGCGGCCGATCGCCAGGCCGACGAGCAGCCCCGGAGCGATGCAGTCGGCCAGCCGCGTCAGCGAGAGGCCGCGCCTGCGGGCGAACCGCCAGGCGGCCAGCGCGGCTGTTGGCAGGCTCCCGAACACCACGAGCCCCCCGGCCGCCACGTTGAGCACCGCCTGCAGCGACTCGAGCATCGGGCGACCACCGCCGAAGAACTGATCCCAATACTCGACGACGTAAAAGAGCCGCGCACCGACGATGCCCCAGAGGAAGATCTCCATGCCGAGCGCCAGGATCGTGTCGGCGTCGAAGCCGCTGGCGCGACCGCGGACCACCGACACCCACGTGCCGGCCGCCGCCGCCACCAGGAGCATCAGCCCGTAGCCGCGGATCGGCACGCCCTGGCCATCGTCGAGAGCGGGCATCACCCAGAGCAGCGTCGCGGCGACGATCGCCACCGGCACGCCGAGTGTCTCCGCGGCGGCGCGCCAGCCGTGCCGCCGGGCGGTCCAGGCGAGCATCGCCGCGGCCGCCACCGCCCAGGCCGCCAGGAGCAGCCCCCATCCGAACAGCGGCAGCGACCCATCGCTGAGGGCGATCCGCGCCGGAATATGGAAGAGCGTGGAGAGCATGGGGCGCGGGTCGAGGAGCGTCAGGGGGCCGCGGCCACGGGCGGCTCGCGGAGCGGCAGCACCACGTTGTCGATGAGCCGCGTGGAGCCGAGCCGGCCCGCGACGAGGGCGACCGCCCGCCGCGGAAGCTCGCCCGGTGGCGCCAGCGTGTCCGGATCGGCCAACGCCGCATAGTCGACATCCACATCGCGGCCACACAGGGCCTGCCGCATCGCCGCCTCGATCGCGGCGGTGCCGGCGCCGGCCGCCCACAGCGTCTCGGCGGCGGCGAGCGCCTCGCGGAGGGCCACGGCCCGCGGACGCTCGGCGGCGGAGAGGTAGGCGTTGCGCGAGCTCATCGCCAGTCCGTCGGGCTCGCGCACCGTCGGGCAGACCACGATCTCGATCGGCAGCCCGAGGTCACGGGTCATTCGCGTCACGACGAGCGTCTGCTGCCAGTCCTTGGCGCCGAAATAGGCCGCATCCGCCGGCACCGCGAGGAACAGCCGACAGACGACCGTGGCCACGCCGTCGAAGTGGCCGGGCCGCCGCTCCCCCTCGAACCGCACCGCCGGCCCGCCCACGACCACCCGCGTGGCGTCACCGGGCGGGTAGACCTCGGGCACGTCAGGCGCGTAAACCCACCGCACGCCCAGCGGCTCGAGCAGCGCGAGGTCGGCCGCGAGCGTCCGTGGATACAGTGCGAAGTCCTCGCGCGGGCCGAACTGGGTTGGATTGACGAAGATCGACACGGCCACGTCGTCGCACTCGCTGCACGCCCGGGCGACCAAGCTGGCGTGACCCGCGTGCAACGCGCCCATCGTGGGCACGAAGCCGACACGGCGGCCGGCCGCCCGCGCCGCACCGACCAGCCCCCGCATGCTGCCCGCTTCCCTGACGACATCGGGTGCAGCCGCGTGCATCACGCCATCGCCTCGACGGCGGCCACTGCCTCCTCGATCGCCTGCGCGAGGTCGTCGGCGTCGATGACGACGACGGCCCTGGGCGCGTCGCCCCGGCCGGCGCCGCCGACCAGTGCGGCACCGATGTGGTCCTGGAGCCGCGCGAGCGCGGCGGCGGAGTCGGCCGGTGCGGCACACACGGCCAAGCCGGTCGGGGTGAGCTCGGCGAAGGCGTCCGTGGCGGCCTGCACATGCCGCGACCGGAAGGCGATCCGCTCTTCGAGCGCGGCGGGGGAGGCCTCGAGGAAAATCGCCACGTGTGGCGGGACCGTGCGGTCCGAGGCCGCGTGGAACGACCGCTCGAACGCCCGGTGCTCCTCTCCGGCGAGCACGTCCGCGGCGGCGATCCGCACGCTGTGCAGCCAGTAGTCCACCACCGTGCCGTGCGGATCGTCGGGCCAGTGGTCGGCGGCGAGCTGCTCCGCGCACGCCGCGACGGCCGCGAGGCAGCCGTGGTCGGCCGTGCCGGCACGACGGCCGGTGGCCGTCGTCGCCAGACCGCCGGCCTGGAAATACTCGGGAGGCGCGTGCACGAGCCTGGCGAGCGTCACGTCGGCGATCGCCATCGCGACCTCCGGTGCGCCACTTCCCGGCACCCCGATCACGGCGATGTGCGGATGGGGTGTCGAGATCGCCTCGAGCATCTCCTGGAGCGTGGAGGAGGTGCGCGGATGCACGAGGTCGGGCGCGATCTCGGCGCCGGGCTCGAGCACGAAGCGACGGGTTGCCATCCGCGGATGCGGTAGCGTGAGCGATTCACTCTCGAGCACCAGATCGTCGTAGAGCAGCAGGTCGAGGTCGACCGTGCGCGGTCCCCAGCGGTCGCTCCGCTCGCGGTGGAGCGTGTTCTCGATCGCGGCGAGCATCTGCAGGACGTCGTGAGGGGCGAGGTCGGTCTCGATCAGGCAGGCCGCGTTGAGGAACACGTCCTGGTCGGGAGGGCCGCCAATCGGGCGGGTGTCACGGTAGCGGCTCACGTCGGTCAGCGCGACTCCGGGCATGAACCGCAGCAGTTCCAGCGCCCGATCGAGAAAGTCGTGGCGGCTGCCGACGTTCGATCCGCAACCGATCAGGCATCGTGCCATGGCGTTCCACACCGGGGGGCAATTCCGCGCCGTACGCAACGGACCGGTCGATTTTACCAGCCCCGGCCCCGCCCGGACCAACCGGCATGAGGTGCGGCCACGCTCGCCGCACCGAACCGACGCCGGACGTGGGCCGCTGGGCGGCGTTTTCCGAGGACGCCGCCCACCGCCCTGTCGCCCATCACCACTCGAAACCGGGGGGACATCCAGGCCACGACCGAAGTCGCCGACTGTCGATCCCTCCAGTCGTCGCCCCCGAGGTTCTCGAGTGTTGTTCCGCGTCGCACGACGATCGCCACGAGGCCGCCGTCGTCGCTCCCACCAATCCCGGTCCAGTGCCCCGAACGGCCACCAGCAGGCCAGCAGACCCGCGAGGGGGGCTGCAAGACTCGCCCTGACCGACCGTGCCCGAACCACCAGCCATTTTTCAAATCACCATCCGTTCCCGAACCACCGGTCCGGAAGAAACGCTCCCGGATCAGCGGAATGCAGCAGCCGACCGATCCGCCAACCGATGATCGGTGAAGCTTCGGCGAAGCCGCCCCGATGCCGACGTCGGGCGTTGCACGCCGTGACGATCACGCATCGGCTTCTCCGAGCCGGCCGGACTGCGAGGCGACTTTCGTCATCTCGGCAGCCCGTCAGGCATCCGCATGGTGCGTCATTCTGTGAAGCGCGAGATGGTTGTCAAGGACTCGCATCATCTCGGCGGTGCCCCGTGCCGCGTCGTGCTCGGGAAACCGCCGGCAATCACCCGATTCCCGGCGCGAAAAATTTTTTGCCAGCAGTGCAAGCATTGTCGAAATGAAACCAGCGTGGTGTGATGATCGGCAGTCGTTCCGCGACGGTGCGCACGACGGCGGCCGCATCAGCGCAGAAGACACGGCACGAGACACTGCAAGAGAGACTGCGCGAGCAGGCGTTTTGCAGGCTTTTTCTCCCGCATGTGGGCTCGAGGCTCGGGC
>JBILVO010000251.1:0-3253 GCA_044370415.1 Pirellulales bacterium | reverse complement strand
CGCGGCGTCGCGACGCCCGAGGTAAATCGCGAGCCCGTCGGCCGCACGCCCGACAAGGAGGACTGCGCGACGCCCGACAGGGTGAGCAGTCCATAAGACTCAGGTGAGCCGCCTGGAGCCGATCGTGACACCGAGTAAGCGGATATGGGAAACATCCACAATCCGTTGACCTCTGCTGGGCCGTATCCCGACCCGACGGGCAGGGCGAGCAGCGCAGGGACGGTTGCCGTTCCGTTCGTCCAGTTGCCCGCCGCCGGATCCCAGACGCGGGTTTGCGCGTTGCCGGTTGCCCAACTCGTAAGAGGCGTCGTCGTGCCAGAGGGGGAGACGTATCCGCTGAGGGAGCCGTGCGTGTTAATGTTGAATCGCGAGTCGAGGTCGACCACGAGCACCGAGACGTCGATGTGCACCTCGTCGCCGTTGGGCTTGTAGTAGTTGGGCAAGCCGATGTCGTAGAAGAGGCCATCGATTACGCCGTCGCCATCGTTATCGGCGCCGTGAGCGAATCCTCCAGTAGAGTTCGTCAAAATAGTTGGGGAAGCAGCTGGAGCGAATCCAACGTTTCGCACGGTGCCGGATGACACCAATTGCTGTGTCGGTGCGTTGGCCGCGTCGGCGGGCAGCAGACGGCAGAGGAAAGGGTTGGAGGCGTCGAACGCGTCCCAGGATTCATTCACGGCGTTGAACGACGAGCCGGCCACGCCGGTGAGCGTGCCGAGCACGTCGAGCGCGGTGTGGACCATGTATTCCGGACCGTTGATGATGACGGGCGTTTCCTGCCGCGACATCGCCGCGTCGACCATCAAGCGTGGCACGTCGACAACGAGCGTCACCCCGCCGGACGGCCCCGGCGAAGCCCGCAGGATGCGGTGGCTCGTCGGCCGCCGGCCGGAACCGAGGATCGTGATGACACGTCCAGGCAGATCGGTGATTTGCTCGAGCCCGGCCGGGCCCGGCGAGGAACCCGGGAAGTTCGGGATTGAGACAGAGCTCAACGTGAGCAGCGGTGCACCTGCCACAGGCGCAATCGAGCCCGCGGTGGCGCGGACGCTCGAGCCGTATTTATCGGCTAAGAGCGATTCGAACTGCGTTGCTTGCGAATTCATCGCGCCCGATGTCGCGGCTGCGGACCCGCTGTTGGTCATGCTGGTGTTCAGAAGTTGGACGCTGCCGCTTGTGCGCAACCCCGCGACGGGGGCAGAGGTGCTTCCCCGAACAATGCGAAGAAACGCATTGTCGAGCAACGGCGCATGAGGAATGCGGGTGTCGTCAGCCTGCATCGCCAGCCGGGCGAAGGCCCTCGCGGTTTCTCGCGAACGGGTCGAGACGACCAAGTACGCCGTGCCGAGCATGAGAAAGAGCGTGAGCATGCTCAGTACGATGAGCAGCAAGACCCCGCGGCGCCCATGCGGAGGCGTGGCGGAATTCCTTATCGGCGATGTCAGGAAGGTATTCATATGCAGCCGAGTGCGGTCATTGCCCGTAGGGACTCGCGCCTTCGAGCATGACGGTTTGTTCGGCCAGGCCGACGGAGTCGACGAGCACCAGAATCGTTGTCGACGCGCCCGTGGATGGAATGGGCCGCCCAGTGAAGGAAACAAACGTGTTCGGAGGCGTTGCGTTGGTCTCCACCGACGCCATCGACAGTTGGGCGAAGCGGAGGCGGTTCCGGACCGCGTCCACGTAGCACACGACGGTTCCAGGCCGTAGCACGGACTTCACGGTCCGACCATTGGGGAGCGATGAAGTCAGACCCACTTGGCCCGCGGTCGACATCGTTCCCGAAACCGTGGGTGTGGCCAGATCACGATTGTGAAAAACCACCACTGACAGTGTCGCGACGTCCCCCGCAGCGAGTGGTGCTGATCCCACATCCGATTCCGTCAGGGCGAACAAACTGGTCATCCGCCCCTCGAATCCCCGAACACCGTTGACGACCGCGTTCGATGGCGTGTCGTCGGCCGTGGCAGGGGCGTTGTAGACAAGATCATCCCTGCCTTGGGCGAAAAGCCGCTCGACGGCGAGGTTTACCCCGGTTCCACTGGCAGCGTCGATGAGCACGCCGGCGGACTTCAGCGTGCCCGCGGTTGCCACGCCCGGCCATGTGACGACGTTGGCGGGATCAAACACGACCGTCGTTGCGCTCGCGGAGCCAACGACGAAAGAATCAGGCCGCGTGATGCCGAACGTGATGGCGTCGTTCAGGCCGTTCATCGCCATCGTGGCTGCGCGATCGTAGACCACCGCTTTTCCGGCTTCCGACTTTCCGGCGGGTATCAGAGACATCACGCTTGTGAGCCCGATGGCGATGATGCCGATCGCTATCAGCACCTCGACGAGCGTGATGCCGGCCCGGACTCGTGGCGGTTGGGAATAAAAGTGCGTCATGTCGGTCACCGTCCAGACGCCAGGATTTCGGAGCGGATGAATTCCTGGGAGTCGACGACGGATGTCGCCGACGGCTTGCATTCTGCAGATTTGGCAATGCCGCTGAGGGGATCGATCGCGATCCAGAAGGAGTCGGAGTATTGCCAGTTGGCTCCCAGACTGTCGTCGGTGGTGCTCAACGTCGCCATCGACTGGCCCGCACGATCGGTGCGGCCGATGAGCAGAAAGAGCGGGCCGGACACGTTGACCCGCGTGCCGTTCCAATACAGCTGTCGAAGCCGGCCGGTGCCGTCGAACAGGGCGGCGATATTGCCGGGGGACGCGTTGAACGGCGTGTACGAACTGGCGCTGCCCTGCCCTGACCAGAAGAGATCGACGCATCGCCCATCCGCCAGGCTGAGAGGGGAGCCGGCCCGTCGCGGAGACCGCAGTAACTCGAAAGTGTGGGGCGCGCTCGAAGGCCAGGGCGTGTTGAGGCTCGTGTGCCCGGCGTCGTCGTCGGCCGTCGAGCCGCTCAGAAACGAATTGTCACCCCGCAGCCGAAACGACGTGCCAGAAACCATCTCGTACCACGGAGGCTGCCCATCGAAGCGGATCAGATCGCCGAGCGCGGCCGAGGGTAATCCCGCGGCGAGCGTCGAACCTGACACGACGGTTACCGTTGCCGCGGGAGTGTTGCCCCGGTAGGCGGTCGGCACGCTGGCCATGAAGAGGTCGATGGCGAAAGGAGCTGCGGTTTTGGACGCGGGTGGTGCGAGCCAGAAGCCCGCCCATTCGGTCTTGCCGATCGCCCGGGACTGCGATTTGGCGATGTAGCTCGTGATGATTCGCGTCGCCTCGCGGGTGCGGCGGGCATCCGCGGTGT
>JBILVO010000164.1:0-7973 GCA_044370415.1 Pirellulales bacterium | reverse complement strand
AGTCGGGGCTCACGGGCGCCTACGACCTGCACTGGCAGGCGCTGGCACGTCGTCACGACTGCGCGCTTCTGGCGCCGTCGTACGAGCAGCCGGAGAAGGCCGACTGCCAGAAGTGGTGCGACCCGCGAAACGGCTCCGACGCCGCCTTCCGCCGCTGCCTGTTCGACCTCGGTGCGGCATCCGGGCATCCGGAGCTGGCGCAGGTGCCGTGGGCGCTGTGGGGGCACAGCGGCGGCGGTCACTGGGCCGGCGGCATGGCGCTGCTGCATCCCGACCGCGTGGCGGCCGCGTGGCTACGGTCGGGCGTGCCGCTGCTGGAGGCCGATCCCAAGCGCGAGTCGATCAAGCCGCACACGCTCTCCGACGCCGTGCTCGGCGTGCCGCTGATGTGCAACCCGGGCACCCAGGAGGGCGTGACGGTGAAGGACGGCCGGTTCGCGGGCGTCTGGCCGGCGAACGAGGCGTTCTTCCAGGCGGTGCGGGGCAAGGGCGGGCTGATCGGCGTCGCCGTCGATCCGCTCTCGGCCCACGAGTGCGGCAACCAGCGGTACCTCGCCATCCCCTGGCTCGATGCCTGCCTCGCCGCACGGCTGCCGCAGGCCGTCGGCGATCCGCTGCGGCCGATGCCCAAGGACCGGGCCTGGCTCGGGGAGATCACCGGCACCGAGGCCCACCGCGCGGCCGACCACCCGGGCGATCCGCAGGCCGCCGGCTGGCTGCCCGACGAGGCGGTCGCACGGCTCTGGATGCAATACGTGAGGGACACGGTCGTGGCCGACGCGAGCCCGCCGCCCCCGCCGCATGGGCTGCGGGTGCGGGGCGATGCCCTCTCGTGGGAGGCCGAGGCCGATCCGGAGAGCGGGCTGGCGGGCTTCGTCATCGAGCGCGACGGCGCATTTCTGGCGAACGTGCCGGAGCAGCCGAAGAACCCGTTCGGCAGGCCGGTGTTCCAGGGTCTGCAATACAGCGACACGCCTGCGCTGCCGCTGGTGCCGATGGCGTACAAGGATGCGACGGCCCAGCCGGGGCGGCGGCACCGCTATCGCATCCTGGCGGTGAACACCTCCGGGCTGCGATCCCCTCCCACCGCGGACGTCGTGGCCGAGGAGGCCGCGGCCGCCCGTTGAGTCCACGGCTTTTCGCCGTTCGCACTGGTGGAAAAAGGCCATGGAGGGCTTTTTCCACAGACAGTTACCGCGCAGCGTGGATCGTGCGACCTTCCTTGATCGTTTCCAGCACCCGGATGTCCTGGATCGCCGTCGGCTCGGCGGTGAGTGGGTTGCCGGAGAGGATCACGAGGTCTGCGAGCTTGCCGACCTCGATCGAGCCCTTGAGGTGGTCTTCGCGGTACTGCCGGGCCCCGTCGATCGTGATCGCCTCGAGCGCCTCGAGCGCGGTCGCCCGCTCGTCGGTGCCGATCACGCTGCCGGAGCGACTGGTGCGGTTGACCGCCGTGTGGATCGTGAAGAGCTGGTCGAGCGGCGACACGTTGAAGTCGGTGTGGTTCGTGCAACGCAAGCCGAGCGCCCGGGCGGAGCGGAAGGGGCTGATGAAGTCGGCCTGCGTGCGGCCGCGATTGGCGACGTGCGCGTCGCCGAAGAAGAAGCAGTGGAGCGTGAAGAACGACGGCGTGATGCTCCACGCGCGGAACTTCTCCAGCTGGTCGCGGCGGATGAACTGGGCGTGGACCGCGACCGTGCGGCGGTCCCTGGACGGGTCGTCGCCGGCGGCGAAGCGATGGGCTTCCAGCAGCGCGTCGATCGCCGCGTCGCCGTTGCAGTGGACGAACAGCTGGGCGCCGCCGTCGTAGATCCGCTTCACGAGCTGGTTGAGCTCGGCCTGCGGCATCGACGGCTCCCCGCGCCAGTCCTGCTGCCCCGCCGGGCCGCCCGTGAGATAGGGTGTCGTGAAGAACGCCGTCTTTCCTTGCGGTGAACCGTCGGCGACGATCTTCACGCCGCCGATCCGCAGCCGCTTCGTGTAGTCCGTCTCGGTGAAGGGGGGCCTGCCACCGAAGATCGCGTCGATCTCGGTGACGAACGGGAGGGCGACGACGTCGATGTCGAGCAGCCCGCGGTCGGCGGCGATCCGCAGCAGGTCGAGCTGCTGCTTGTTGGTCGCCCCTTCCTGGGCGGTCGTGATGCCGGCCCGGACGTAGAGCTGCTGCCCTGCCTCGAGCAGCGCGATCTGCTCGTCGGGGGGCGGGGAGGGGATCTGCGAAAAGATGGGGAGGAAGGCCGTCTCGAAGAGAAGTCCCGTCGGCTCCTGCGAGCCGGGCTCGCGGCCGATGACGCCGCCGGCGGGCGTGGGCGTGGCGGCGGTGACGTTGAAGCGGGCGAGCGCCTTCGAGTTGAGCATCGCCCCGTGGCCGGAGACGTGGATGATGAACACAGGGTTGTCGGGAAACGCTGCGTCGAGCTCGCGCCTGGTGGGCGGCCGCCTCTCGGCGAGCAGGTCGGGGTCGTAGCCGTAGCCGATCACGAATGCGCCGGGGCCGATGCGGCGCCGCTCCTGCAGCTTCTTCAGCTGGGCGATCACGTCGGCGACGCTCGTGCACGGGCCGGCGGGCGGGGAGGCGCACAGGGCCTGCACCTGCACGTCGACGCAGCAGAAGAAGTGGCTGTGGCCGTCGATGAATCCGGGAACGAGCGTGCGGCCGGCCAGATCGACCAGCTCCGTCGTCGGCTTCGCGAGCCGCATCACGTCGGCCTCGTCGCCCACGGCCACGATCCGTCCCCCGGCGACCGCCACCGCCTCGGCGGCGGGACGTGCCCGGTTCACCGTGACGATCGGACCGCCCCGGAAGATCCGCTCGGCCGTCGGCGGTTCCGCGGCCGCGGAACCCGCAAGGGCATGCGCGACAAGCGTGACGAGCGCGACGGCGAAAGCGTTTCGGGAGGGCATGGCGGCGGTCATGCGCGTGGTTCCGTGGGGCGAGGGGCGGGCCGGGCTGCGCCGCACGTCCCGCGACGACCTGGCCCCGCGACGACAGGGTAGCACGCCCCGTTCACCAGAGCCGCTGCGGGCCGAGCAGCAGCCGAGCGACGGCAAGGCCGCCGAGAACGACTGCCGTGAGGATCGCGGCGGCCCAGACGGTCCTGCCCCTTCCGTGCAGTCCCCAGGCCCAGGCGCACAGGAAGGCGGCCACCAGCGGCAGCAGGTTCAGTCCGATCACGAACGCCCAGGCGTCGAGCCGTTCCGTGCTGCCGGGCGCGTCGAACGCCATCACCGAGAGTGCCGCGGCCACGAGGAAGAACATGATCTCGACGGCCGCCACCGCCTGCAGTGCCACCAGCGGGGCGACGCGCAGGCCGCTCCGCCACCAGGCCACGGATTGCCCCGGTGGCTGCGTCGGGCGGGACGGCGGCGGAACGGCCGCGTCGACCGTGTGAGCATCGGCGGCCGCACCCGCCGTGGCGGCGTCGGTCAGGCTGGAGCGTGCGGCGGTCGTGGATTCCGTGCCGTGCCGCCGGTGCCATGCATCGTAGGCCGACCAGCAGCCCAGAATGACGACAGCCAGTCCAGTGCCCGCCGCGCTCATCGCCGCACCGACGGCGGCGAGCAGGATGGCGAGAGAGGCATGCCGCACGCCGACGTCGAACCGACCCTGCAGCAGCTGCCCGCTGCCGGGGAGCACAAAGCTCGCCAGTGGTGCGAGGAGGCCAGTCGAGCGAATCATCGCGCGAGCTCGGGGGAGTATGCCCGGCCGATCACGGGCCTGAATGAGCACGTCTGGATCGGCACGCCGCCGCCATGGTACCTGCAGCACGCACGGGCCTTCAATCCGTGGACGCGGCGGGCCGCCGCAGGCGCTCGTAGAGGTCGACCATCTTCCGGCCGACGGTGGGCCAGCGATAGCGTTCCTCGACGAGCCGGCGTCCGCGGGCGCCCATGTTCTGCCGCTCGGCGTCGTCGAGCCGCATCGCGGCGGCCAGCGCGGACGAGAGCGAGTCTGCGTTCGGCTCCACCCACCAGCCGCACACGCCGTCGATCTCGCTCCACGGTGCGCCCGTCGTCGCGACCACGGGCACGCCGGCAGCCAGCGCCTCCGGCACGACCAAGCCGAAGTTCTCGCTGCGCGACGGGAGCACGAAGAGGTCGGCATCGGCCCACGCACGCGCCTTCCGGTCACCGGTGAGCGGCCCGGTGAACCGCACGTTCTCCAGCGCGAGTTCGCGCGCCTGCCGCTCGAGGCCGGCCCGGGTGCCCTGCTCGTCGGGGCCGGCGATCACGAGTTCCCACGGATCGTCGGCGGCGGCCTGCGGCACCGCGAGCCGCCAGGAGTCGAGCAGCATGTCGAGCCCCTTGGATGGATGCAGCCGGCCGAGCGCGAGCACCTGCCGTGTACGGCTCCCGGATGTGGCCACCGCATGCGCGGTCGGCAGATCCACGCCCAGGGGCACCACCTCGATCCCCGGATGGCAGCCGAGGGAGCGCTCGATCCAGTGCCGCTCGACCGGGCTCGTGGCATGGATGGCATCGGCCAGGCACAGCAGCCGGCGCGTGAAGAGGCCGGCGACGCGTTTCTTCCAGCGCGAGTGGGCCAACTGCAGTGGGGAGAGGGAGCCGTGGGGCGACATCACGAGCGGCCTGCCCGTGGCGAGCGCCGTGGTGCCCGCGCACCACACAGGGAACGTCCAGTTGGAGTGCACGTGCACCACGTCGGCGGATTCCACGAGCGGCCGCAGGCCGCGGAGCATCGCCCACGAGGCATGGAGCCTTCGCGGGAAGGATGGCGGGAACCGCACGATCCGCAGGCCGTCGGCCCCGCCGCAGTCGGCCGTGCCCGCGGTCGCGGGTGCCACGTCGCCGTCGCCGTCGGCGACGGTGGCGATCGTCACGTCGTGGCCGAGCCGGGCGGCCTCGCGGGCGAATCCCATGACCGCCGCCGTGAGCCCGCCGCCGGCGGGCGGCAGCCCGGCGACGACATGCAGGATGTTCATGCCATCCACCCCCGTCTCATCGTGCGATCTTCTCGCGGTGCAGGCTGCCGATGCGGGCGTTCGTGGCGTGCCGTCTGGTCGATGGCGGAGGCGAATGCGTGTTCCCGCATGGTACCCTCCGCGAAGCAGCGGACGGCATGCGGGAAGGGACCGACGCGAGTCCGCTCGTCTGGGGCCCGCGGCCCGCGGCTCAGAACCGGTTCAGGAGAGTCATTGAGATGAGCAACGACTCGCCATGAACGACACGCAGGTCTGATCGCCCTGGATTCTGCATCCAATGAGCGTGTCTGTTCGATTCGACGCTCTTCACCAAACGGAGAGGGCGGGATTCGAACCCGCGGTCCAGCTTTTGACCGGACACGTCTTTAGCAAAGACGCGCATTCGACCACTCTGCCACCTCTCCGACGTTTCAAACACGGGCGCCATCGCGAAAATCGACATGGACCGCGACGCCGCCGCAGGGTCTATTCTGAATCCCGACCGACGGTCACGCAAGGAGGCTCCGCGAGGATGGCGATCATGGTGGCGCGAGGCGGCCTCCGAAGGGGCACGGAGCGGTCGGCGAGTTCCCGCTCGCCGGGACGCGGGGCGACGCATTCCAGTTCGACGGGGTGTTGGTCTGCGATCGCATGGCCGTGCGTTCTCGTCGTCGCGAGCTTGGTCGTCCCCCGTATCGCTCCAGCGCACGTGTCCGCGGCGGAGTTCATGGCTGCGGCCCAAGCGAGCATCCAGGCCGCCGATGCCCAGCGGCACGTTGCCGCACTCGCCGACGACGCCTTCGAGGGCCGCGAGGGGGGCAGTCGCGGCGGACGGGCGGCGGGGGGCTACATCGTCAGCCACCTCGAGAAGCTCGGCCTCGAACCGGCCGGCGACAACGGGAGCTGGTTCCAGCAGTTCGGCGGCATGCGCAACATTCTCGCCCTCGCCCGCGGCGGCGATCCGGCGGCGGCCAACGAGCTGGTGGTGGTGGGGGCGCACTACGACCACGTGGGCTACGGCAACGCGAACAACAGCTACGGGCCCTTCGGCTTCGTGCACAACGGCGCCGACGACAACGCATCGGGCGTGGCCGGGCTCATCGAGATCGCCGAGGCGCTGCAGCATCTCCCGCACCGGCCCCGACGCCCGATCCTGCTGGCGTTCTGGGACGGCGAGGAGAAGGGGCTTCTCGGGTCGTACCACTTCCTGCGGGTCCGGCCGGCCGGCCTCGCGGACATGCAGATCGCGTTCTCGGTCAACATCGACATGATCGGCCGTCTGCGGGGTGAGCGGCTCGAGGTGTACGGCGCGCGAACCGCCACCGGCCTGCGTTCGGCGGTCGTGCGGTCCAACAACCGGCCGGGCGCCGAACCGCTCGAGCTCTTCTTTGATTGGGCGATCGAGGACGATTCGGATCACTATCCCTTCATCGCCGCGAAGATCCCCACGATCATGTTCCACACCGGGTTGCACGACCATTACCACAGGCCCAGCGACGACGTGCACCTGGTCAACTTCGCGGGCATCGAACCCGTCACACGGCTCGTTCTCGATTTCATCACGGCCGTGGCCGACGAGCCCGGGCCGGTCCCCGGCTTCCGTCCGCAGTGCCGCAGCGAGAACGACGCCACGAAACGGGGCATCGAGGCGGCCGCAGCGTCGCCGCCACCCACCGGCCAGACCGGCCAGGCCGGCTTGGCCGTGCCGGGGCAGCGGCCACGCTGGGGCATCGGCACTCGGTCCGATGCGGGCGACCCCACGGCGCCGGTGGTCGTGCGCGTTACCACTGGCTCGCCTGCGGGCGCCGCAGGGCTTCTTGTTGGCGACCGGATCACGGCGATCGACGGTGCCACGGTGGCCGGTCAGGAGGACATGATCGCCAGGCTCGCCGGGGCGGGCGATCGCGTGGCCCTCGACGTCGACCGCAAGGGCAGGATCATCCGGGTCGAGATGCAGTCGCCCGGGCTGCCGCTGCCATAGCCGACGGCAGACTCGCTTCGTTCAGCCATCACGGCCGACTGGCCGCGGCTTAGCCATCGCGGCCGACTGGCCGCGGTCTAGCCAGCGTTTCCGACTGGCCGTTCAGATCGGCGGGCCGCACACGGATCGGCGGTGCGATACGCGGGAGCGACGCATCAGGTGACGGACGAATCAGTCTTCGTCATCGTCGTCGTCTTCATCCTCATCCTCGTCGAACTCCTCGTCGTCGTCCTCCCAGTCCTCGTCGTCATCCTCTTCTTCGTCGTCCTCTTCCGAATCGTCTTCGTCGTCCTCGTCCTCTTCCTCGTCCTCGACTTCCTCCCACTCGTCGCCGTCGTCTTCGTCCTCGTCCTCTTCGTCGTCCTCTTCCTCGTCCTCGTCTTCTTCGAACTCATCGTCTTCGTCGAGGTCGTCTTCATCCTCGTCCTCGTCGTCATCATCCTCGTCCTCGTCGGCACCGGCCGACACGGAGGGCAGGAGGTCCGAGCCGTCGCAGGACATGGTGTCGAACAGATCCTCCACCGCCAGCAGCTCGGGCAGCTCGCTCCAAGAGAACACGTCGGAGCTCAGCGCGTCCTGATGCCTTCTGCCACTCGTCGCAATCGTCACGGCTTTACCTCCTGGAGTCGGCTCTCACCGCCGCGCCCGGGCTGCTCGACCAGGCTCCCGACGGATGAACCCATGAAACGGAATCGAAAGACCAGCACCTTCACGACGGACACAACGACGAACCCACCGGACCCGTGAACTCACGCATCGACCGGGTTGGATCGACACTTCTGTACCCGATCATGCGAAATCATCCAACTGTGGGGAAAAAATCCTGGCCGACGACGTCAGCCGACTCACGTGGCGGCGGGGACGTGGACGGGAAAGTGTGTCGACCAGATGACGGCCGTGCAAGTCGCGGCGGGGCCGTTTTTTCCCGGCCCGGCCGGGCCGGGAACCGGTGCGCCGGCTGCCGGAGACCGCCGTCAGGCCGCGGCCTCGGCCGGATCGCCGGCCGGCCCGTCCGCGGCCGGGACGGCCGCGGGACCGACAGGGCCGATCGGCGGCAAATCCTCGATCCT
>JBILVO010000202.1:0-5380 GCA_044370415.1 Pirellulales bacterium | reverse complement strand
GGTCGGCCGAGGTCCTCGGTGCGGCCCCCGATGGCGGCGAAGTCCCGCTCCATGAGCTGCCGCAGCATGTCCTCGCAGCCCACGCCGCGGATGGCCTCGATCTCCGCCCTGGTCACCGGCTGCCGGTAGGCCACGATCGCGAGCGTCTCCAGGGCCGCGGCGGATAGGCGGGTCTCGGCGGGTGTGCCCAGCAGCCTGCGCACCCAGGGACCGAAGGCCGCCCGCGTCATGAGCATGAACCCGCCGGCGATCTGCTCGACTCGGAACGCGGATCCGGCCGCGACGTGCAGCCGCCTGAGCTCGCGGACGAGCGTGCGGGCGCGGGTGCCGTCGGCCAGCCCGGCGAGCTTGGCGAGCCGCCGCGGCGTGAGTGGCTCGCGGGCGAGAAACAGCGACGCCTCCAGCCGTGCGAGTTCCTCTGCACGCAACTGCGGGCCGTCCGGCAGGGCGTCCGGGGGTTCCGGCCGCTGGAAGCGGGTGCGGGCCGGGACCCACATGCCGCGGTGGCGGTCACGGCCGGTCTCCAACGGCGGGGACCAGTGGCGCGGCAGCCCGCGACGGCGCCACGGCAGCTGATCGCACAGGCGGCCACGGGAGGACGGTCTGCGTCGCATCGCCGGGGGTTCCAGAGGGCCGAGTGCTGCGAGTGCTGGAGATTGGGCTCGACGGCTGGGGACATGCCCCGGCGTCAGCGGAAGCGTGTGGGGGACGACTGGCGGGCCGTGGTGGCCGCGGGGTCGGTGCCGGGGGCGTGATCGACCACCCGTTGCCGCCACGCGGCGACCTGCTGTGCGAGGCTTTCCGACGCCGCGAGCGGATCGGCGCCAGTGGCCTGGAACACCCGTTGCAGCTGGCCGCTCGCATCCACCGGCACCCGGCACGAGCTGCTGAACAGCCCCCCGCTGCCGGGCAACGGCTGGCAGTCGAACGCCATGGCACCGAGATCCTTCAGGCGTGCCTCGATCGACTGCTGATCGCGGGCCTGCCGCGACCGGTCGGCCAGCTGCGCCACGAGCGCTGGGGAAGCGACGGCGTCGCCGGACGGCTGCTGCGCCGCCGTCGTCGTTCCAGACGCCACAGGGTCGGCGCCTCTTCGTGCTTCCTGTGCATCGACCACGAAATCAGTGCGGGCGATGCCGTCAGCGGCCACGGCAGCCGCCGGTGCCGGCGGGCCGGCCTCCGCCGGCCGGCCGAGGCAGTGGCCCAACGCGTCGCGCAGTCCACGTCGCATAGAGGACCGCACATCCGCCGGAATCTTGTGCGAGAACATCGCCAGGAGCGGGACGACGAGCATGCAGGCGACCAGCAGCAGCGAGCGGCATTTCATGCAGCGGATTCCGGCGGGACGACGGGGGAAGGCTCACGCGCGCGGGACCGGAACGGCTCCTCGCGGCCGCGCTCCGCGGCGCGGCCGGCGACGGGTTCGCGGCCACAGCGCGAGGGGGGAGGGTAGTCGCCGTGCCGCGGGCCTTCAATCCGAAAAGCAGCCCGGAAAACACCGGAAAACCAGCCTTTCGGATCGGCGCAGGATGGTGGCGCAGGACACCGGCCCGGCTGCCCAGGGGCGGCATCCGAGCCGCGCCGCCGGCTGCTACCGGTGATAGGTGATCGGCGTCGTCTTCCGCAGCTCGGCGAGCAGCTCACGGATGGCGTGCTGTGCGGCGAGCCGCTCGGCCTGCGGTCGGACCTGCTCCAGCGTGCCCGTGCCCGGCTCGACGGCCGTCACCGTGACGATGTGGACGCCGAACGGCGTGGCGAACGGCGGCGACACGTCGCCGACGGAGAGCGCGAACGCCTCGCGGGCAAAGGCTTCGTTGACGTCGCGGCGCCTGTCCACGGCGCCGAGGTCGCCGCCGCGGCGGCGGCTGGGGCCCGCGGAGTGCCGGGTGGCCGCCTCGGCAAATGACAGCGTGCCGTCGAGGATCGACGTACGGATGTCGGACGCGCGGCGGAACGCCGACACGAGCGCGTCGTCGCCGGCACCCATGTCGGGCCGCAGGAGGACGTGGCTCACCCGCATCCGCGTGCCGTCGAGATCGCGGCGGTGCCTCGCGAACGCGGCGGCGATCGCATCGGCGTCGACCCGCGGTGCGATCAGCCGTGCGACTGCCAGGTCGAATTCGATCCTGCGCTCGAGGCTCGCCACGTCGTCGCCCGTTCCCTCGAGCGCCTTCTCCAGCGTGACGGCGCCATTCGCCTGGAGCTGTGTCCGCAATTGGTCGACCGCCGCCCGCACCTGCGCGGGGGGGATCGTGATGCCCGCGGCGGCGATCGCGGTGCGGAGCAGTCGTTCGTCCACCAGCTGCTCGAGCGCCGCGGCGGCGACCTCCGGCCGCTGCCCCGCGTCCGCCGGCCGCGCCGTCTGCCTGCGGCGTTCGAATGCGGCGAGATCGGCCCGCGTGATCGACTCGTCACCGACGGTGACCAGCACCTCGCCGGGGGCTTCGTCATCCGTCTGCCGTGCCGACAGCGGCGCGGGCCCCACGACCAGCAGTATCAGGGCCAGCGCATGGACGGCGGATCGCCGGCCCGGCGTCAGCGGGGCGGTGCCGGCGCGAGCGGGACGTCGCGGATCGCGAAGTCGACCGGCAGTTCGTGGATCGCGATCGGCAGCGTCCATCGGATGTGCACCTCCCGCGCGTCGCCCGCGTCCGCCCATGCCGGCGGCACCGCGAACTCGGCCGCCACCGTCACGCCCCGGTCCGTCCGGGATTCGACCCGCTCTTCGACCTGCTCCAGCGGACCGCCTGCGGCCACGCATGCCTCCAGCCGGCGGCTCGCCAGCCAGGAGTGATGGGAGGCGAGCGCTTCCGACGCCTCATCGTACGTGACGGACGCACGGACCAGAAGCCGGCGGTCGACGACGCGCGCATCCACCAGCCGGACCTCGACCGCGCCGACCCGCAGCGGTGCGGGAACGGCCGCGGCCTCTCGGCCGACCGGCACGCCGTCGAAGCGGAAGTCGTGCTCCATGCCGGCGAGCCACAGCACGATCGTGCCGCGAAGCACGCCGAGGCGTTCCAGCGGCACGGCGGGCGGGCCGAACAGCAGGGGAAGATCGATCCACGTCCACCCCGGGGGGATCGTCGCCTCGATCACCGCGGCCCGTTGGGCCGCCGGCAGCGCCTCGCCCCCCGGGCCTTCGGCGACCAGAGATCGAGCGGGCAGCCGCGCGAGCAGCGGCTCGAGCCTCGGCTCCCAGGCCATCCGCAGCGTGACGCGAGCGCCGCGGCCGAGGCCGTCCTCGCCGGGCTGCGAGCGGCCGGTGCGTTCGACGGTGGCCACCGACACGCGAAGGGGGCCGGCCGCGACGGCCGGCGCCAGGGAAGCACCCGGCACGGCTGCCACGATCCGCAGGGCGTTGCCGGACGGCCGCCGCATGCCGGGCCCCGCCCCGCGCACCCCCGCCTCCCCGCGAGTGGCGGCAGCGAATTCGAGGACGAGTCCGGCCCGGTCGAGCAGCTCGTCCACCGCCTCCCAGAACGTGAGGCGATCGCCGCGCAGCGAGACGCGGCGATCCGTCGCGGCCGCCAGCTCGATGCGACTGCCGGCCTGTGCGAAGAGCTGCTGCAGCGGCTCGCCGGCAGCCACGTCGTCGGCCTGGAGCGTCACCAGCGCGGGCTCGATCGCGTGCGCGGCGGCCCGCTGCCCGAGGAGCCACTCGATCCTCTCGAGCGCGTCGGCGCGGGCGCCGGAGGAGGCCTGCCGAGCCGAGGCCACGAGGGGCAGGGCGGCCGGTCCGAGGTCGAGGAGGCCTCGCGCGGCGGCATCACGTTCGGCGATCGCCCCCGATCCCAGCCGCCGCACGAGCCGCTCTGCCGTCGCCCGGTCGAAGCCGACGGCGCCGGCCGGCGCGTCCGGCTGGGAGCCGCAGGCGGACTCGGGTCCGCGGGCCGCCGCGCCGCCCGCCAGTGCCAGTGCCGTCGCGAGCGACAGCAGGCCACGCACGAGCGGCCGGCGTCGGTCCGGACGGCGATCGATCCGGGGCCGCTGCCGTTCACGGAGTTCACGGAGCATCGACATCGTGCAGACCCGAGTTCGTGCCACTTGGTGGCGTGGTTGCCGCAGGGACGGTCTCGACGGTGGGGCGATGGTCGAGCGGTCGTCTCCCGATCACAATACCAGCCGCCGCCGTCGGTGCCGTTCCTGCCACCCTGCACCGGCCGCAGCCATCGGGAGGTTCGATGTCCAGGATCGCGATCAGCCTGTGCGGCGAGGGCCGCGGCCATGCCACCCGCATCAGCACGCTGATCGAGCGGCTCGAGGCCGATCACGACATCCTCGTCTTCACGTCGTTCGACGCCTGGGAGTTCCTCTCGAAGCGGTTCGCCGAGGGGCATCCGCGGGTGCGTGTCGTGGAGATCCCCGGCATCGTCTTCGAATACACCGACGGCCGGCTCGACGTGATGCGCTCGATCGCCGCCGGGCTCGACTACCAGGCCCGGCACCTCGGCCCGCTGGTGGATCGCATCCTGCGGGAGCTGGACGGGTTCCAGGCCGATCTGGCGATCACCGACTTCGAGCCCGCGCTGCCGCGGGCGGCCGGCCGCCTGGGGATCCCGCTGATCAGCGTCGACCACCAGCACTTCCTCATGGCCTACGACCTTGATGCGCTGCCCTGGTCGCTGCAGTGGAACGCCTGGTTCATGAGCCACGCGGTCTGGATGTACGTGGTCGAGGCGACCGACATCGTCGTGTCGGCGTTCTTCAGGCCGCCGCTCCGCCGGGGCTGGGAGCACGTCGTGCAGGTGGGTCCGCTGCTGCGCCGCGAGATCACGACGGCCGTGCCGCGCGAGGGGGACTTTCTGCTGAGCTACCTGCGGCGGCACACGCCCTTCTCCGCGATCGCGGCGCTCGCCGACTGCGGCGCGCCGGTGAAGGTCTACGGGCTCGGGGAGCGGGAGCCGCTCGGGAGCGCGTCGTTCCACGCGATCGACGAGCGGCAGTTCGTCGACGATCTGGCCGGCTGCCGGGCGCTGGTGGGCGCGGCGGGCAATCAGCTCATCGGCGAGGCGTTGCAGTTGGGCAAGCCGATGCTCGTGCTGCCGGAGCGGGCCCACGCGGAGCAGCAGATGAACAGCCACTTCCTCGCCGGGATGGGGTGCGGCGACTTCGCCCTCCTCGAGGAGGTGACGGCGGACCGCATCCGCGACTTCCTCGCCGGGCTCGCGGCGTACGCCAGCCCGCTGTCCGGCGTCGTGGGCAGGATGGACGGCACGGCCGACGTCATGCGGGTCATCGACCACCGCCTCACGGCGACGGCGGTCGCAGCAGCCGAACCAGCAACGGGATGATGGCCCGCGTCGCCCGCGCGCGATGGCTGACGACCGCCTTCACGGCCGGCGAGAGCTCGCCGAACGTGCGGTGGTACTCCGGCACG
>JBILVO010000112.1:0-13420 GCA_044370415.1 Pirellulales bacterium | reverse complement strand
CACCTGCCCGACGCCCGGCTCGTGGAGGTGACGAGCACCAGCGCCGCCGCCGAGACCGCCGCGAAGACGCCCCGGGCGGCCGCGATCGCCAGCCGGCAGGCGGGCGTGCACCACGGCCTCGACGTGCTCGCCGAAAACATCGAGGACGTGGCCGGAAACACCACCCGGTTCGCGGTCATCGGCCACGCCGACGCCAGCCGCACCGGCCGCGACAAGACGTCGCTGATGTTCGAGATCGAGCACAAGCCGGGCGGCCTCGCCGACGCCCTGGCCATCCCCAAGAAGCAGCGGCTCAACCTCACCTGGATCGAGTCGTTCCCGATGCCCGGCGAGGAGCGGGGCTACGTGTTCTTCGTCGAACTCGAGGGGCACCGCGACGACCTCCGCGTCCGCCGTGCGATCCGGTCGCTCGAGAAGCGGTGCAAGCGGGTGGTCATCCTCGGCTCCTACGCCGCCGCCGCCGCCGTCGGCTGACCGCCGCGTTCAGGTGCGCTTCAGGACCCGGACTCCAGGATCCGGCGGGAAGCGCGGCCCCGGTCGACTGCCGCCCCACCCGCCGGCCGGGTTCGCCGCTTCCAGCTTTCCACGCTCGTCCGTATGATCGCCCGGCAAAGGAGCCTCTCATGCCCACGCCCCGCAGAAAGATCGTCGCCGGCAACTGGAAGATGAACCTCGATCGCGCGAAGGCCCACGACCTGGCCCAGGCCGTGGCTGGTCGGGCGAAGGAGGCGGGTGGGGTCGAACTCGTCCTCTGCCCGCCCGCGCCCTATGTCGGCACGGTCGGCTCGGCCCTGGGGATCGCCGGCGGCACGAGCCCATCGGGCGTCGCCCTCGGCGGCCAGAACATGCACGACAAGGGGAGCGGGGCGTTCACCGGCGAGGTCGCGGCCCCGATGCTCGTCGACCTCGGCTGCCGCTACGTCATCCTCGGCCACTCCGAGCGGCGGACGCTCTTCGGCGAGACCGACGCGATCGTCAACGCCAAGACGAAGGCCGCGCTGGCGGCGGGCCTGACGCCGATCGTCTGCGTCGGCGAGACGCTCGAAGAGCGCGAGGGGGGCCGCACGCAGGCGGTCGTCACCACGCAGACCCATGGGTCGCTGGCTGGCCTGTCGCCTGCGGACCTCGAGCGGATCGTCGTCGCCTACGAGCCGGTGTGGGCGATCGGCACCGGGAAGGTGGCCACGCCGCAGCAGGCGCAGGAGGTGCACGCCCTGATCCGCAGCCTGCTGGCCGGGCTCTCCTCCCCCGCCGTGGCCGCGGCCGTGCGGATCCAGTACGGCGGCAGCGTGAAGCCCGACAACGCGGCCGACCTGGCCGCGCAGCCCGACATCGACGGCGCCCTCGTGGGCGGCGCGAGCCTGAAGGCCGATGACTTCCTGGGCATCGCCAAGGCGTTCGGCTGATCTTCGTCACCAACGCATCCACGCCCGCAACGCAGATGGGGTAGGCCGCCGGCCCGCGGGAAGATACTCTTTTCCCTACGCCATCCAGTCCCCTTCACGCCCCGTCCCCCTTTACGCTCGGTTTCTCATCCCGGTCCCTGATCAGGATCGGCCCACCACCGGCGGAGCCCCGCCGGAGCAACACGGAGTAGCCCGTCCCCATGATCACGCTCGTCCGCTTCCTGCTGGGATTCACGCTCGTCTTCACGGCGCTGTTCCTGATCATGCTCGTGCTC
Source organism: Pirellulales bacterium (assembly GCA_044370415.1). Taxonomy (GTDB): domain Bacteria; phylum Planctomycetota; class Planctomycetia; order Pirellulales; family UBA1268; genus CAMCQY01. The sequence continues at coordinate 11,739 of JBILVO010000112.1, read as the reverse complement.
TTGCAGCGGGGCCGTGGCGGCGGTCTGGCGGGCGCGCTCGGCGGCATGGGAGGCCAGAGCGCCTTCGGCACGAAGGCCGGCGACCTGTTCACGAAGATCACCGTCGGCGTGGCCGCCTTCTGGATCGTGCTGTGCATCCTCGCCAACAACCTGCTCGGCCGGCAGCAATCGCTGATTTCGAGCGACCTTGGCGGGGCGGTGCCGCAGGCCACGGTGCCGATGACACCCGCACAGCCGATGACGCAGCCCGGCGGCCCGGCCGTCCCCACCGCACCGGGCGCCGGCGGTGCCGCACCGGGCGTTGTTCCTGCCGCGCCGCAGGCCACGCCCGACGCGGCCACATCCGCGCCCGCATCGGCGCAGCCGTCCGCCAGCCCCGCTGCCGAGAAGCCGTCCGCCGAGAAGCCGTCCGAACAGCCTCCAGCCGCGGAGAAGCCGGCCGTGGAAAAGCCCGCAGTGGAAAAGCCGGCCAGCCCCGAGCAGCCTCCGGCTCCCGCCAAGTAGCCGCACGCACGAGCCACAGGCATTCGGGGCCGCGACCATGGCGATCAGCATGACCGGCTGCGGGGAGGGAATCGCCTCCGACGGCCCGAGCACCTGCCGCATCGAAGTGCGGGTGGTCAACAACCGCTTCTTCAAGCTCGCGATGCGGGCACGTGACGCGTTCACGATGTTCGAGCCGCGGATCGAGGCAACCGTGCGTGACCGCGTCCGGCGGGGAGCGGTGCAGATGACGCTCGACGTCGCGGGTCCGGCGGCGCCGGCCGGACGCAGGTTCGACAGGGCGCAGCTGGCGACCTACCTCGACGATCTCGAGGACTTCTCGGCCACGCACCGCATCCCGATGCCGAAGACGATCGACGCGATCCTCGGGCTGCCGGGCATCCTCGTCGAGACGCCACCCTCGCCCGAGGCCATCGAGCAGACCTGGCCGCTGGTGTCGCGGGCCCTGGCGGCCGCCCTCGACGGCCTCGACCGCATGCGTCGCGACGAGGGGGCCGCGCTCACCCGCGACATGCGGTCCTGCTGCGGCGAGATCGGTCGGTCGATCACGGCCATCCGTGCGCGGGTTCCCGCCGTCCTCGTCGAGCACCACGCCCGTCTGCGTGACCGGGTGGCGAAACTGCTGGAGCAGAGCGGTGCGCGGCTTGCCGACACAGACGTCGCCCGCGAGGTGGCCCTCATCGCCGACCGGTCGGACGTCGCCGAGGAGCTGGTCCGTCTCGAAAGCCACGTGGCCCAGTACGACCGGCTGCTCGACGACGACTCGCCCGGACGGCAGCTCGACTTCCTCTCGCAGGAGCTGGCTCGCGAGGCCAACACCATCGCGTCGAAGTCGCTCGACGTGACGATCGCCCACATGGTCGTGGAGCTGAAATCCCGGATCGAGCGGCTCCGCGAGCAGGCCCAGAACATCGAGTGATCCGCAGGCTTTTCAAGGGGGTGGGGAGCGGGTTAGAACATCGGGATGGCAACCAGCCCGGGCAAACTCGTCGTCATTTCCGGACCGTCCGGCGTCGGCAAGACGACGATCCTCCGCTCCCTGCTGACCGACCTGCCGCACCTGCTGCCCAGCATCTCGGCCACCACGCGGCCGCCGCGGGCCGGCGAGCAGGATGGCGTCGACTACCACTTCATCCCGCAGGGGGAGTTCGACCGCCGGCGGGATGCCGGGGAGTTTCTCGAATGCTGCCGGGTGTACGGCCGGCAGCACTGGTACGGCACGCTCCTGGCCGAGGTCGCCCCCCGCCTGGCCGCCGGCAGCTGGGTGGTGCTCGAGATCGATGTCGAGGGTACACTCTCGGTGCTGCAGAAGTATCCCGAGGCGGTCACGATCTTCGTGGAGCCGAGCCACCCCGACCAGCTCCGCCAACGGCTGCTGGGACGGGGCACCGAGTCGCCCGAGGCGATGGCCCGGCGGCTCGAGGTCGCCCACCGGGAACTGCTGCAGTCGCACCACTACAGGCACCGGGTCGTCAACGACGACGGCCCGGCAGCTGCGGTGTCGAAGATCGAGGAGATTTTGTTCGCGTCGGGACTGCCCCGTCCGGCAGCAGCGCCGCCGGCCCACACCGCCCGCCAGCATTCGCAAACCTAGCCCCCGCACACCTGGCCCCGCACACCTCGCCCCGCACGCCTTCCCCCGCACACCCCCACCCCACGCGGCCCCCACGGCCAAGGAGTTCGAACATGATCGACGACCTGCGCGAAGAAGAGATCGTCAACAAGGTCGGCGGACGCTTCAAGCTGTCCACGCTCATCCAGAAGCGGATGGTCGCCCTCAACGCCGGCAGCCGGCCGCTGGTCGACGTCGACACCGACGACAAGATGCAGATCGTCATCGAGGAGATCAAGCAGGACAAGATCTACCTCGACACTTCGCTCAACCTCCGCATCACCGGCGAGTCGCCCGAGGCGGGAGGACCGCTCGACTTCGACGCGACGATCCTGTGAGGCTGAATCGCGCCATCTGAGGCTGATTCGCCCCGTCCCCGAGAAGGCTCGTCTGGATCGGGTTCATCAGGATCGACACGTGAAGCCATCCATGCTCGACGGACGCGAGATCGTGCTGGGCGTCTCGGGAGGGATCGCGGCCTACAAGGCGGCGGCGCTGACGAGCCTCCTCGTGCAACGCGGCGCAGGCGTGACCGCCGTGCTCACGCGGAACGCCCGGCGGTTCGTCGGGGCCGCCACGTTCGCGGCCCTCACGGGCCGTCCGGTCGCCACGCGGAGCTTCGACCCGGCGGTGCATCCACTCGGTGGACACATCGAACTGGCGGCCCGCGCGCACCTCGTGGTCGTCGCCCCCGCCACCGCCGACCTCCTCGCGAAGGCGGCGTCGGGGGCGGCCGACGACCTGCTGACGACGCTGCTTTTGTGTGCGGAATGCCCCGTGCTGCTGGCGCCGGCCATGAACGCTGCGATGTGGGCCAAGCCGGCCGTCCAGCGGAACGTCAGCCGGCTCCGGGAGGATGGCGTCCGGTTCGTCGATCCCGGCACAGGCTGGCTCTCCTGCCGGCAGCAGGGCACCGGAAGGATGGCGGAGCCGGAGCAGATCGCCACCGCGATCGCGGACGTGCTGGCCGACGTGCCCCCCGTCCACACACACCGCAAACCGACACCCTAACGACTGGGCCGGGGCCCCGACGGCGATGGCGAAGATCCTGCTGACCGCCGGACCAACACGGGCCTACATCGACGAGGTCCGCTACCTCACCAACGCCTCCAGCGGCCGGATGGCCGCCGCGCTGGCCCAGGCGGCCCTCTCCCGCGGCCACGACGTCACGATCGTGAGCGGCCCGGTACCCGTCGGCTACCCGAAGGGGGCACGGGTGATCCCTGTGCAGACGACGGCCGAGATGCTGGCCGCGGCGCTCGCCGAGCTGCCCCGCGTCGACGGCATCATCGCCGCCGCCGCGCCCTGCGACTTCGAGCCGCTGCGACCGGTCCGGGGCAAGATTCCACGCACGTCGGCCGGTCTCGTCCTCGAGCTCAAGGCCACGACCGACGTGATCGCCACGCTCGCCGCCCGGGTGAGGCGGGGCGTGCCCGGCCGGCGCCGGCCGGCCTGGTGCGTCGCCTTCGCCCTCGAGCCCGGCGCCGACCGGAGCCGGGCCTGCGCGAAGGTGACTGCCAAGCAGTGCGACCTGATCGTGGTGAACGACCTGGCGGCACTCGAGGCCACGAAGAACGCCGTGGCCGTCTACGACTCCCACCACGAGCTCGTCGGCGAGAAGGCGGGCACGAAGCGGGCCGTCGCCGGCTGGCTCCTGCGGCTCATTGAACGGCGGCTCATGCCGGCGTGAGCCGGCGACGGCGGCGCGAGTGTTTCCCGAACGGCGGCAGGTGGAGGATTCCGGCCCCTCCCGCTATAACTGCCGCCGATCACCCCCGCAGGCCCCACCGATGACCACCGTCGCCGTCCTCGGCGCCACCGGCTACACGGCGCTCGAAGCCCTGAAGATCCTGCTGCGGCATCCGCACGCGGAGATCGTCGCCGTCACCAGCCGGCAGGAGGGCAGCACGCCGATCTCGAGCGTGCACCCGAGCCTCGTGGGCCGGCTCGACATGCCGCTGGAGGATCTCTCCCCGGAGCAGGTTGGCGGCCGGGCCGAGTGCGTGTTCAGCTGCCTGCCGCACTGCGCCAGCGCCGAGATCATTCCCCGCGTGCTCGCCGCCGGCGCCAAGGTCATCGACTTCAGTGCCGACTACCGGCTCGACGATGCCGCGACCTACCTGGAATGGTATGGCCACGAGCATCCTGACGCCGGACGCCTCGGCGGCACGGTCTACGGGCTGCCGGAGCTGTTCAGAAGACAGATCGCCGGAGCGAGCCTGGTGGCCAACCCGGGCTGCTACGCCACGTCGGCGATCCTCCCCCTCGCCCCGCTGATCAAGAGCGGCCTGTTCGACACCGACGACATCATCGTCGACTCCAAGAGCGGCGTCAGCGGGGCCGGACGGTCGCCGAAGCTGATGACGCACTTCCCGGAGTGCAACGAGAGCATGTCGGCCTACAACGTCGGCCGGCACCGGCACACGCCCGAGATCGAACAGATCGTCGCCCGCTTCGCCGGCGTCCGCCCGCAGGTCATCTTCACGCCCCAATTGGCACCGATGGATCGCGGCATCCTCTCCACGATCTACATCCGCCCGCGACGGCCGATCGCCGAGGCCGACGTCATGAAACTCCTGCGCGATGCCTATGCGGGCGAGCGGTTCGTGCGGATCGTCGACCACCTGCCCGGCACCAAGGACACGGTCGGCACGAACTTCATCGACATCACCGCCCGCGTCGTCCGCGGCCGCGTCCTGCTCATCAGCTGCGAGGACAACCTCGTGAAGGGCGCCGCCGGCGCCGCCGTGCAGAATTTCAACGTGCTCTACGGCCACCCGGAAACCACGGGGCTCCTCTGAACAGCCTCGACAGCAGCCGAGGCTCACCACACATCATGGCGATCGCCGAAACACCCGTCCGTCTCCCGATTCCTCCGCTCCCGCGGGGCTTCCGTGCCGCCGGCACCCACGCCGGCCTGAAGCGGAACCCCACCCGCGAGGACATCGCGCTGGTCGTCTCGGACGTGCCCGCAACCGCGGCGGGCGTCTACACCACGAACCTGGTCTTCGCCGCCCCGGTGGCCTTCGATCGGGCCCGGACCCCCGGCGACGGCTTCCGCGCCATTGCCATCAACTCCGGCAACGCCAACGCCTGCACCGGCCGCCGCGGCCTCGACGACGCCCGGGCGATGGCTGAAGCCGCGGCGCGGGCGATCGGCGTTGACGAGTCCGGCGTGCTCGTGCTCTCGACCGGCATCATCGGCGAGTTCCTGCCGCTGGAGAAGATTCGCGCCGGTATCGGCACGGTCGCCGCGAAGCTCGGCACCGACGCCGACGCCGCCGTGACTGCGGCCCGCGGCATGATGACGACCGACACCCGTCCCAAGCTCTCGGGATCGTCGTTCACGGCGGGCGGCCGCGGCTACACGCTCTTCGGCATGGCGAAGGGCGCCGCCATGATCGGACCGCGGATGGCGACGATGCTCGGCATCGTCCTCACCGACGCCCCGGTCCGTGCGGCCGACGCCCAGCGGCTGCTCCGCGACGTCGCCGACCAGACCTTCAACTGTGTCAGCGTCGACGGCCACACCAGCACCAACGACACGGTGCTGCTCCTGGCCAACGGCGCGGGCGGGGGCGAGCCGCTCACGGGTGCGGGCCTCGATGCCTTCGGCCGGGCCCTGCACGACGCCTGCGAGTCGCTCGCCCGCGAGATCGCCGACGACGGCGAGGGCGCCACGCACGTGCTGCGGATCGAGGTCCGGGGCTGCCAGACGAGGGATCAGGCCCGACAGCTTGCGCGATCCGTCGCCGACAGCCCGCTCGTGAAGACCGCCGTCTGCGGAGCCGACCCCAACTGGGGCCGGATCGTATCGGCCGCCGGCTACGCCGGAGTCCCGTTCGATCCCGACACGCTCGCGCTGAGGCTCAACGGCACGCTGTTGTTCCAGCGTGGCGCACCGGTGGCATTCGACGCGGATGCCGTCTCCGCTTCGATCCAGGCAGCCCGCGAGACGCTCATCGAGCTCGACTTCAACGCCGGCCCCGCGTCGATCCGCTTCTACTCCAGCGACCTGACGGCGGAGTACGTCAGGCTCAACGCCGACTACCACACGTGACCCGGCGGCCGCCCTGCGGACCGCCGAAACCGCGAAAAACCCGCCCGCCGGGGCGATTCGCCGGCCGGATGCCGTGTGCTCCTGACACGCCACTTCCGCATCCCCTATAGTTCCCGCGGCGGTTTCGCCCGGCTTGACGCCGTCCGGCGAAATCGTTTTTCTCTGCCCGGTACACGCCCCACTCGCGACCCCTCGCTCGACCGCCATGATGCACGCCATTTCCTTCCCGACCCACTCCGCTCCCGGGCTGCCGGCCGCGCCGTCGCTCCTCCCCGACATCGTGGCGGACGTCCGCCCCGCCGTCTGGGGTGACGTCTTCGGCAGCCCCTGGTACCACACCGGCGCGGCCGTCGTGGTGGCCGTCGACCCCGAGGACGAGGAGGACGACATCGGCGACGAGGAGGACCTCGCCGTCACCCAACCCGCAGCCGACGACGAGTCGACCTTCGACGATTTCGACGACGAGTTCGACGACGATTTCGAGGAGGAGGAGAACGACCCCGACTGGGACCACCCTGACGACGGCGATGCGGAGCCGCCGCCGGGCAAGGCCCCCGGCCGGAAAAAGTGATCCGACCCGTGCGACGGCGGTGACATTCCCCGCGGGTTTCCTCTCCCGACGCCCGATCCACACCGGAGCCGCCATGACCGGCCGCGACAGCCCGAAGGACGACGCGGACGCCGACCCCGGCGACGCAGGGCCGGGCCGCGGCCCCACCGCTGATCCGTCGCGCGGTCAGTCCGCGTCGCACGATCCGTCCGCCGCCGAGGCGGCCACGCAGGACGCGGCCGGAGACTGGTTCGGCAGGCTTGGGCAGCTCGACTTCGACATCGACTTCTACGAGAGCCTGCTCACCCGCAACCCGTCGTCGATCGAGGTGTTGCGGGTGCTCGCCGAGCTCGTCTCGCAGAAGGGACTCCTCGAACGTGCCGTCGAGCTGGACCGCAGGCTGGTGGCGGCTGTGCCGAACGATTTCCTCGCCCGCTACAATCTGGCCTGCTCGTTGGCGCGGGCGGGACTGCCCGCCGAGGCGATCGACTCGCTGACGCGGGCGATCCTGCTCGGATACGACGACCTCGCCCACCTCGAAACAGATTCCGACCTCGATTCCCTGCGCGATCTCCCCGACTTCCAGGAGCTGCTCCGCCCCGGCCGGACGGCGTGACGGCACGGACGGCGACACCCATGCTCGACCAATTCGACAAGATCACAGCCGCCTGCGAGGCGATCACGGCCCGCTGGCCGCACTCCCCGCGCGTCGGTCTGATCCTCGGCAGCGGCCTAGGCGCCGCCGCCTCGGCCCTGACCGACACGGTGACGATCCCCTACGAGTCGATCCCCCACTTCGCCAAATCGACCGCGCACGGCCACGCCGGCCAGCTCGTCTGCGGGCGGCTCGAGGGCGTGCCGGTGGTGGTGATGGAGGGGCGGATGCACGCCTACGAGGGCTATCCGCTCGCCCAGATCACGTTCCCCGTGCGGGTGCTCCAGCGGCTCGGCGCCGGCCTGCTCATCGTGACCAACGCCTGCGGCGGGCTGAACCCCCAGTTCCGCACCGGCGACATCATGGTGATCGACGACCACATCAACCTGATGAGCGACAACCCGCTCGTCGGCATCAACGACGACCGTCTGGGGCCGCGATTCCCGGACATGTCGGCCCCGTACACGCCGGAACTGATCGACCGGGCGCTCGAGGTGGCCAGGCGGGAGAACTTCGCTGCCCATCGCGGCGTCTACGTCGCGGTGACCGGACCGAATCTCGAGACGCGGGCCGAGTACCGCTTCCTGCGGATGATCGGCGCCGACGTCGTCGGCATGTCGACGGTGCCCGAGGTGATCGTCGCCGTGCACTGCGGGCTCAGGGTGCTCGGGCTGTCCGTGATCACCGACATGTGCCTCCCCGACGCCCTGGAGGTGGCGACCGTGGAGAAGATCCTGGGAGTCGCCCGATCGGCTGAGCCCAAGCTCCGGGCGATCATCACCGCGGCGGTCCGCGAGGCGGGCTGAGCAACTCGACTACGTCGCGCGGCTGCGGCCCCCGGCCGCCACAGTGCCGGATCCATGTCGTGGCGAGGTCGCGGACCGTGTAGTCCTTGAAGTACTCGGCCGACTCGCCGGAGGCCGTAATGGCCGTCGCCAGGATGACGTTGTAGTCCTCGGCATGGGCATCGAACTCGGCGTCGTGCGCTGGGTGCGACTCGCTCATATCAGCCCCGCCGCCGGCGACGCCTCCGCATCGGGCCGTCCGATCCTCTCCCGCTCAGCGGCCAGCACCCGGGCGAATCCCTGTGCGAGCGTCGTCGTCGCGAGCCGTACATGCTCGGGAAACACACTGCTTCTGTACCGGGCTCGCTGCGTGTAGAGAGCACTCATCGCGTCCGCGGCGCTCGTGAAGAGCAGCCTCCTGCGGCTGATGCGGCGGCACGTGCCTAGGATGTCTGCGATCGTCGTCGGCCTCTCCGAAGCCACGATCTTCACGACCGGCTCATCACCGCGGAGCGTGGACCTTAGCGAGGCGATCATGGTGCGGGCGGCGTCGGTCGAATACATGTAGTCGCGCAGCGTGTCGAGTGGCACGTAGATCCGCACGGGCTGGCTCCGCAGGACGCTGCGGGCCACGTGCGCGATCAGCCCCTGCCGCTTGCCCGTCGCCTGCCCGGGGCCGTAGAGCGTCGAGAATCTCGTGACGAGCACCGCGCGACCCGCGGCCCCGAGCGACCGCCGCACGACTTCCTCCTGCCGGAGCTTTGCTCGCGCATACGGCGTTGTGGGCATGGGGGGCGTCGACTCGTCGATGATCGCGGCGGAAGACCCGGCGTAGATGCTGCCGGCCGAACTTGCCAGGGCGAACGCGGTCCGCTCCGCAGGCAGGCCCGGATGCGTCGCGACGAGATCGACGAGTTCCTCGAGGCTGCGGGTCTCCGCCTCCATCGCCGCTTCCGTGCTGCCCATCCCCCCGACGCCGGCCGCCCAATAGATCTCCCGGTCACCGGCAGCGGGCGCCCAGCGGGCAAATGCATCGACCGCCGCCGCCATCTGCCCGGAGAGCTGCTTCTCGTCGAGCCATGGGAACGGTGCCGGCTGCCGGAACACGGCCGTGCCCGTGTCGAGCAGTTCGCGAACAAGAGCCCGGCCGAGCAGGCCGCCGCTCCCCACCACCCAGGCGGCCCTCATGATCGCTCGTTGTTCCTCGTCGGCCTGGTCCCGATAACGTACAGCGGTTTTCCCATCGCGATGCTCATCGTGAGCGCGAGGTACTCGGCGATGACACCGAGCGCCGTGAGGATGCAGCCCGAGAAGAATGCCATCACGATCACGAGCGAGGCCCAACCCTGCACGGGCACGCGGCCGGTAACCTTGGCGCAGATGGCATACACGGCGATGGCGCAGGCCAGGCCGATCGAGCAGAGCCCCATGAGGGCGATGGCCCGCAGCGGCCGTGCCCCGGCTGTCAGCACGAGATACGAAAAATGGGAGGCCAGCCGACGAAACGAGTACCCGGAGGGCCTCCCCATCTCAGCCCGAAGCCTCAGCGGACAGTAGCCGACGCGGGCCACGATCCAGCGCATGGCCACGTCGAGATAGACGCCGCTGCCGCAGTATGCGGCCAGGCTGCGGGCCACCTCGCCGTCGACGAGGCGGAAGCTGCTGAAGTGCGACGACTCGCCCTCGCCGACCAGGGCATTGCCGATTGACTTGGCCACACGGCTCGCCGCATTTCGCAGCCAGCCATGCGGCGGCGGATTGATGGGCTTCGCATAGACGAGCTGGAGCCTCTCGGCGACAGCCATGTCGAGCATGGCGGCGATGTCGTGCGGATCATGCTGGAGGTCTTCGTCGAGCGTGACCACCCAGTCCCCGACGGCCCCGGCCATGCCTGCGAGCGTCGCGGCGTGCTGCCCGTAATTCCGTGACAGCCACACCGGCCGGACAAACCCGTGGCGTGCAGCGAGATCCTCGATCGCGCGATCCGACCGGTCGGGACCGCAGTCGTGAACGAGCACGACCTCGCAGACCACGAATCGATTGCCGCCGGGTGTACGGCGTTCCGCGGTCAGCAATACGATCTCCTCGAGCAACGCCGCGAGCGTCATCTCGCCCCGGTAGACCGGCACGACGATCGACACCCTCGCAACGTCACGCCCCTCCTCGAGGATGCCATCGCGCGGCTCATGATGAAGTGGTGGCGTTGTCACCGCGTGCACTCCATGATCAGGTTGGAGTAGGGAATCCTGAACAGGTCCTCGACGACGGTCGCCTTGACGTCGCTGAACACACCGGTCGTGAGAGCGCGGTAGGCGGGCTCCGACCGCACGTGCCTTCCTCTGTCGGCTTCCAGCAGGGCCCTCTTGATACGGGATTGGCCGCTCGTGAAGACGCCATCCAGCGTTACCAGCCGTCCCCCCGGCCGCAACGCGTCGTGGGCGACGCGAAACAGGTTCGCCGCCCGGGCGTCGTTCAAATGATGCACGACGCCCACCGCCAGGATGACGTCGAAGTCGGCGAAACCATCCACGGCATCCGCCGTCAGTTCCATGCAGAGAAATTGCCCGCGATCTCCATGGCGAAGCCGGCAGGCCTCGATGTACGCCGGGCTCATGTCGATTCCGACGTATTCAACGCTCGGCAGGCAGGTAATCATCGCCCCCGTGCCGCACCCCAGATCCAGCACCCTGTCTCCGGGCCGCGCCCGAATGTGCATCCGTGCCAAGCGTTCCTGATAGGCCGTGCCTCGCGCCACGAACTGAAACGCGTCGTACAGCCATGGTATCGACAGGAGTGATTTCACGGCGTGCATCCGCGGGAGACATCGGCCCGTGACGGCCGCAGCGAGGTCGGTTCCGGCGGCAGGATCATGCCGGTTCCCGCGTCGGGGCAGCGCATCGAAGAGGAATTAGACTAGCGACGATGTCGACGCTCCTCAAACGTCCGTGCAATTGACCGGCGGAAGACGACTGGCGGCATTTCCACGATGATAACCGCGTTCCATTCCGAACGGACCACAGCGCCCGCCACGGGCGACGTTGCCGCTCGCCCCGACCCGGCCTCAGCGAGGCCGTGGCGACGCCGCGACGCCCTGATCGCCGCCGGGTGCCTGCTCGTGGCGCTGCTGATGCGTTGGCATGCGGCCGACCACGGCCTCTCCTTCGACGAAATCTGGATTCTTGCCGGGGCCACGGGGCACGGCAGCGACTGCATGCGCTGGACGCCCGACGAACTGAGGCTCGCCCCCACGTCACCGACGGCCCTAGAGCATGCCGCATCTCCGCTGACCGCGTGGACGCGGGGGGTGCCGTTTCATCCGCCACTGCACATGGCGACGCTCTGGGGCTGGCGCGCGGTCTTCGGCGAAAGCGACTGGATTGCGGCGATGTATTCGGCGGTCTGGTCGATCGCGGCGATAAGTTTCCTGTTCGCCGCCATCCGCCTGCAGGCCGACGTCGCACCTGCGGCGCTCGTTGCGCTCACGATGGCGCTGTCGCCCGTGCAGATCCAGCTGGGCACCGAGGTGCGCGGCTACGGCATGATGACGGGCCTCGCTGCCTGCGCGGTCTGGCA
>JBILVO010000024.1:0-37727 GCA_044370415.1 Pirellulales bacterium | reverse complement strand
TGTGGTTGTAGTCCATCCGCCACTGGTCGAGAACGACCCTGGCCTCAGGCAGGCTCAGGAACAGCTCACGGTCGAGCAGCTCGTCGCGGAGCCTGCCGTTGAAGCTCTCCACGTAGCCGTTCTCCCACGGGCTCGCCTTCTGGATGTAGAGCGTGCGGACGCACGCCCTCGCCAGCCACTCCTGGATCTCCTTGGCAACGAACTCCGGGCCATTGTCACTCCGCAGATGCTCGGGTGCACCCCGCACGGCGAACAGGTACTGGAGCGTCATGATCACGTCGCGGGCGGTGAACGACCGGCCCACCTCGATCGCCAGGCACTCCCGCGTGAACTCATCGATCACTACAAGGATCCGCAGCTGCCGGCCGTCTTCCGTTCGCTCGGTGAGGAAGTCATAACTCCACACATGGTTCCTGTGCTTCGCCCGGTGACGCACGCACCCATTGGCACTCGACCCCGGTAATCTCCGGCGTTTCCGCTGCTTCTGCGGCACCTGCATATGCTCCTCCTTCCATATCCGGTGCACCCGCTTGAAGTTCACTTTCCAGCCTCCGAATGCATCAGGGCCGGTCAGTACCCGATGCGTGCGCTCGCAGCCGTTCCTCGGGAACGTCTCCACGATCTTCCGCATCACCCCGAGCAACTCGCGGTCGCCGTCTACCTTCTTGGGACGGTGACGCTGCGTGCCCCGGTTCTGCCCGAGTGCCTTGCAGACCCTTCTTTCCGAGACCTTCTCACGCCCCAAGGACCGCCGGACGGATTCCACCGTCCGACGGCGACGCTCGGGGCACGTCAGTTTGGGCGGGCTGCCTCCTTGAGGATCAACATGTCCAGGGCCTGGTCCGCCACCAGCTTCTTTAGCCTCGAGTTCTCCTTTTGGAGCTCCTGAAGCTGCTTGGCCATCTTCGGATCCATCCCGCCGAACTTCGTCCGCCAGCGGTAGTACGTCTGCTGGCTGATACCCAGCCGTCGGCAGACATCGGGCACGGTCGCACCCTTCCCAAGGTCCACGTCAGCCTGCCGAAGCAAGCCCACGATCTGCTCCGCACTGCGTCGCTTCTTCATCAGAGAACCCTTTCCAGCCCCAACAGGGCCACGAGGATTCTCTCACAAGACCTGGATCAAGATTTGGGGAGGGGGTCAGAACGCCTTTGGTTCTCTTGAAGGAGGTGTTCCCATGCTTCGCTGGGCCATTTTGTTTCTCATCGTCGCCATCGTTGCCGGTGTGTTCGGCTTCGGCGGCATCGCAGCAGCAGCGACCGACATCGCGCGGCTGCTCTTCGTCGTGTTTCTCGCTTTGTTCGTGGTTGCCTTGTTCGTCGGGCGGCGCGGCACGTCGCCACCGCTCTGAGCAGTGCCGCCGGTCAGATACCGCCCGACACCAGGGCCTCGAGCACCTCCGAGAGCGGAATCGTCGCGAACGACGTCGCGAAATCACTCATCGAGTAGGGAATGATGAGCAACCCTGCGTGCACGCCTGCGCCGCAGGTGTAGACGACGTTCGGCACATAACCCGCCCGCTCGTTTTCGGTCGGGGAGAGCAGCGGTTCGCGCAGGCGACCGATCACCCGCGATGGATCGTCGAGATCGAGCAGCACGCCGCCGATCGAATACTTCCGCATCGGCCCCACACCGTGTGTGAGGACGAGCCAGCCGGCGGGAGTCTCGATGGGCGAGCCGCAATTGCCGACCTGGACGTACTCCCAGGGCTGCGTGGGCCGGAGGATCAGCTGGCGGGCGTCCCAGAAGTGAAGCATGCTGGACTCCATCAGATACATGTTCTCGCCATCCTGCCGCGAAAGCATCACGTATGACCCGTTGATCCTTCTCGGGAAAAGCGCCATACCCTTGTTGGCGATCTCGGGGCCGTTGAGCGTGCTCAGACGAAAGCGGGTGAAGTCGTCGGTCTCCACGAGCTGCGGCAGCGTCACGTCGCCGTCGAACGCCGTGTAGGTCGCGCAGTAGTGGACGGATCCATCCTCCTCCACGAACCGCACGAACCGGGCGTCCTCGATGCCGTTCGTTTCCGTGGGCGAATAGGGAAAGAGCACCCGCTCAGAGATGTCGGAGGCGGGGTCGCACTCGATCTCGTAATTCGCCTTCGCCAGCGCCGTGATCGCCGCGGCGAGGGGGACCCACTCGTGCCGCCGCGCATGCTGCTGCCTGCCCGTGGCCGCAAGCGCCGCTTCCAACTGGCCGAGTGTGAACTGCTCTTCGAGAGCGTCGAGCACCGGGGCGACGAAGCCGTCGCCCACCCCGAGTTCGACGAGCTTCCGCAGAAAAAGCCCCTTCTCATACTTCGCATTGGCGACGACGTGGGGTGCGGTGACAAACCCCGTGGGTGCGGCGAGTGTGATCTTTCCCGAGGCGTCTACGACTCCCGTGCGGAAGCCGACGCTCGACACGTGCCCCTCGCCCGTCGCCCGCAGGCTGAGGATGAACCGTGCCGATCCAGCCGCCAGTCCGCTCTGGTCGGGATGCCAGATCAGCGACGGATTGAAGAGCGCGGCGCTTTCGAGCGCATACTCCTGCGTGAAATACGACCCGATCAGGAGACGGCGGGAAGGCGACACCGCCCGGTCGGTGAGCAGGTGGTGCTCGACCGCCGCGAATCGCTCTTCGAAGAAGTTCGCGAGCCGCTGGTGCCGCCCGTGAAACTCGCACACGACTCCCTGCAGCAGCTTCTCGACGTCCTCGTCGGAGAGTTGCATGACGCGGCCGATGATCCGGACAGCCCGCTGCGCATTCGGCGGCTCGAAGGGGCGATAGAGCACCCTCGCGTTGTTGGGCCGCAGAAGTACGCCGGTACGAGTGACATTCATGATGGCGCGCGACACGCCACGACGGGCTGCGCACCCTCATCCGCCGACAGTGACGTGGCCGGCACGGTCTCCAGCAGCCGCATCTCGAGGATGGCAGCGAGATAGGCGAGGGTCGACTCAGCCCCCTGGTTCTCGTTGGCCCGATCCTCGAGCAGGCCGTCGCGGCAGCCGCCGGTCCGAGGATTGCACAGCACCGTGCCCAGAACGTTGTGACCGTGAAACCATTCGAACGCCGTCCAGGCCCGGTCGGCCCAGATCGGGTCGCCGACGGCACGAAACGCCTCGTGGCAGGCCGCCACCATTGTCTGGGCCTCGATGGGCTGCTGGTCGAACATCGCCATCGTGCCACCTCGCTTGCCGAAGCCACGAGAGCCGACAGGGGAGAAGCGGCCGGTGTCGGAGAGCTGTCGTGCGAAGAGCCACTCGAGCAGGGCGAGGCCCGTGCCCAGAGCCCGCGGATGGCCGCCGTCGCACCCGCTAGAAATCAGCGCCTGGCAGGGCCGGGCGTTCTCATACGTGACGATGTCCTCGAGCCACGGCCACGAAGGCGTCGCCGTGCGGTCGTGGAGGCCGAGCAGTCGATCGGTCAGCGTTCGCCGTGCCTCGTGCATGAACCGATCGCCATGAAGTCGTCGGAGGTACTCACGAATTCCGATGATCGCCAACGCCCACGCTCGCGGACTGGTGGTCGGGAGGATGGCACGGACCGCGGGCTCGAAATACCTGCAGGCGAAGCGTTGCAGGCCCTTGTTTCGGGTGCGACCGATGCAGAGCCCAAGGGCGACGATCGCACGACCGAGGCAGTCGTCTGAGCCGGCCGTGTCGAGCCAACGACGGTCGTAGTCCATGAAGTTGCGAAACCTGCCGGTGCCGGCGTCGAACGCGTGCCCCAGGAAGGCGGCATACGTCGTCGCCGCCTGAACCGAGGCCGGTGACTCAAGCCCCATTTCCTCGATGTTCACCATCAATGCCAGCGCCCGTGCATTGTCGTCGGTGCAGTAGCCTTCCGACCTGGCGGGGACGTCGAACGTGGCGTGCTGCAGCAGGCCGGTGGCGTCGGTGAGTCTCCACAGATGATCCAGGACCAATGGGGGCAGGCGGCGGCGGAGCGCAACCGGGCCGGCTGTCGCCGCCGTCCGGATACGCGGCTTTACCATCGTCGCCAATCGGGTCGCGGCGAAGGCATCGGCATACCGCGCCGCGACACTCGCCCACACCATCTCGCGGCCGAGTTCCCAGGCCTGCTGCCGCATCGCCTCCCGCCGCCCCTCGTCGGCGAGCAGATCGCACACCTCCCTGGCGATCGCCGAGGAATCTTCAAATGGCACAAGCACGCCTCGCCCGTCGGCGAGCAACTCCCTCGCGTGCCAGTAGGGAGTCGAGATGATCGCCTTGCCACATCCAAACGCGTAGGCCAGCGTGCCCGACGTGATCTGGTCTTCATTGAGGTATGGCGTCACATAGATGTCGGTCGCCGCGAGGAAGCCGAGGAGATCGGGCATGTCGACGTAGCGATCGTGGAAGACCACGTGCTCGCCCACACCGAGGCGGTCGACGAGCCTCATGAGCGAATGCCGATACGCCTCCCCGTGGTCCCGGACAAGCCGCGGATGGGTGGCGCCGACGACGAGATAGACCACATCCGGGTGCTTCGCCACGATCTGCGGCAGGGCCTTGATCACGTGCTCGATGCCCTTCCCCGGAGAGAGCAGCCCGAACGTGAGAAGCACGTCGGCATCGGTGATTCCGAGGCGTTTCTTGTGGGGCCGCGATGCGGTGAATGGCGTGTCGGGAATGCCGTGCGGTATGACGTCGATGCGGTCGCCTGCCACACCGTGAACCTGCTGCAGGAGATCGCGGCCGCGGTGCGTCATCACTGCCACGCGGGCCGAAAGGTGCAACACCTCGTCCATCACGCGGCGTTGCTCGGCCGAAGGCTCAGCCAGCACGGTGTGGAGCGTGGTGTGAACGGGCACCGTCAGTTCGCGAAGCAGGTGGACGACGTTGCCCCCCGCCACGCCGCCGAAGATGCCGTACTCGTGCTGGAGTGAGACGACGTCGGCGTTGACGAGGGCGATCCACTCCGCAGCGCGGCGGTACGCCGCGGGATCGCTGCCGTCGACGACGAACCGCACATCGGACGGGTAATCGACCGCAGCGTCGCGATCGTCGATGGCGATGACGGGGCAGTCAGCCGTGACAAGATGGGCGGCGACGGCGGTCCGCACATCACGAGTGAACGTCGCCAATCCACAGCGGTGCGGGACGTAATTGCCGACGAAGGCGACGCGATTGAGTGGCGGACGAGTCATGGTACCTCGTGGCATGCGGGGAAGGCGTGCATGCCAGCGAATCCAGCGTCGTCCTGTGAACCAGAGATCGTAGCGAGACCACCGGCTCCAGGCGAAATACGACGCTTGCGCGGCACTATCGCGATATGGACACGTCGTGCTGCACGCCACGACAACCGCCAAAGACGCGCCAGTGAACCGCGCCCGGTTCGAGAGCCCGCGATCGCCTCGGTGCCATGGCTGGTCGATCGCCGCTCTTTGCACGAGCCGGAAGCGGGCCAGCGAAAGCCAGAACGACCTGTCCAGTCGGCACGCTGCCCGGGGAACAACGGCAGCAGGCAGCTGACCGTCGCCTGCGAGCAGCCGTTTCTAGTGTTGCTGAGACCGAGTCGGCGGGGCTCTGGCACGCAACGCGTTCCCTGTGCGACAGGAAGCTGTCGCACAGGGCGCGTGTGCGTCGGGACTCGACGCGGTTGTTCTCGTCGACTGAATTGGAAAACATTCCGCGAGCGGTGAGGAAGGACCCCACGAGATCGTTTCATCCTGTGGTGTAAGGAGCGAGCTGTGAATCCGATCCTATTTGTCCTCGTCGTGATTCTGCTCCTGTCGCTGGCGGGCGGAGGCTACGGCTTCCAGAGCGGGAATGCCGTTCTCGGCGCGGGAGGCGGTGTGCTTGGGCTGATCCTGCTGATTCTGCTGATCCTTGCCTTGCTGGGGCGCCTGCCGATGTGAGCGCACCGCTGATGAGCTGCCCGCCAAGGTCATCACCGTTGACGACATGGACGACGTGGCGATCCGGCGGTCGTTTCCTGGCACAACGCCCCGAAGAAGAGGGGGCATCATGAGCCGGGAATCAGGCGGTTTTCCGTTCGGCTACCGCGCCTATTCCCGGGTACTCATGCACCCAGCTTTCCAGGGCTGCCAAAGCAGTCGGCCGCCGCGATCGTCTCGCGGGATGTGCTGCCGTCACCGGGCGGGCAGGTCGATCAGTCGGCGATCGTCGAATAGACGAGGGCCGGGCCGCGCGTCAGCATGCCCGCGTATACATACCACACGCTCGTGGTGCCCCGGCGCGGTGGCGATGGCATGTCGAGGGAGTTGAGATTCACCTCGTCAAAGACACTTCCCCAGAAGCCGCGCAGGTCTACGTACGCGCGACGGTCGATCGAGATCCGTGCACCGCCGTCGTCGACCTCGAGATCGAAGAGTTCGCGGTCGGGCGAGATGCTCGGCGACATCGCCACCGTCAACGATCGGCGGATCTGCACGATGCTGCTGGTGACGTTCAGGCCGTCCTCGGCGGGGTTCACCACCGTGAGCGAATCAAGAGCGACGGCGGAATTAGTAACGTCAAAACCATCGTCACCCGAGTTTTCGGTGCGGACGGCCTTCACCCGCCACTCCGTCATGTCCAGGCCCAGGAGCGAGACGGCGTCGATGTCGTCGGTCAAATCACTGTCGCCATACCGCGGGTCGCTTCGGCCCAGCGAATCAAAGACGAGGAGATCGGCCATGAACGAAGAGCGGCCGGATGCCTTGGACGTGTCGACGGTGATGCCGTCCTTGGAGCAACTCCGCGACGTGCCGAGAAAGAACACGCCGCCGTTGTTGGGATTCGTGGTCGGTTGATTCTGTTCGTCGGCTGATCCGAACGTCACCGTCTTCGCGCGCAGTCGCGAACCGCTGTCGAAGATCAGCGCACTGGCCGTGATCGTGCGTTTCGGCCGGTAGCCATTGCGGACGAGCACCGTGACGCCGTCGTCAATCGTCAGAGTCACGCCCGGTCGCACGTGGACCTCTCCGTCAACGATATAGGTCGTGCCTCGCCGCCATGTCGTGTCGCGCGCAATATCGGTCGTGATGATCAGCGCGGCGCCGTCGAAGCCGATCGCGCGGTCGCGGCTTGCCTCGGGAGGCAGGCTAAGAACCGCCGGACCGGCTGTCGCCGTGCGGAGCGTACCACCGGACTGGAGTCGGAGACTGTCTCCGATGCGAACGCTCGCGGCGGATCGGTCCGATGCGGTGGGATTTAGCACGAACGACAAGCTTCTTGTGGATGCCGTCGCGGAGCCGCGCTCGATCGCTGCAAGACGCATGCGGCCGTCGAAAAAGATCGGCAGGAGAGGCGAACGGCCGGTGACGGTGACCGGATCGGTATACAGGACGTTCACGCGCAGGAAGGGCTGGCCGGGGCCTTGGGGCTCGACGACCTGAGACGCCACGGAGACGATCGCGGCGGAGCGTCCCGCTGGGCCGGCGAACGATGTCACTGCGGCATCCCGAGCCTGGCGTGACACGCCACCGAGCGCGAATACGAACGTCACGGGAGCGGAATCGCGGATGCCCGCTGTATTACGGACTGACCACAGCCCGCTGAACGCGTAAAGTCCTGCCGGGCCGCCGGACTTCGCGAACGACTCCTGGATGCCACCACTGCCGATGGTCGCCCGAATCCGACGTGCGACGGGCAGCCCGTCTGAAACGGCGACGTCGATGGAGCCCCGCGCGCTTCCCGACGGCTGCCCGAGTGCGCGGTCGGTGTTCGCGCCGACGCGGAGATCGGCGCCGGCCGATCGGAGATTGATCTCCACGCCGCCCGTCACGGGTGAAAATACAGGCCGCCCACTGCCGTTCCAGAATCGCAGTCCGGAGAGCACTTCCAGTTCGAGCGTGGCACCCAGGGGTACGTCGACCAAGCCCACGTCGACGCCGGCGAGGGACAGGCCAGCCTGGGTGGCGAAGTCATATCCCGCGGCCGCGGTTGGCGTCGTCAGCAGCGAAGAATAGCCGTAGAGCGAATCCGGGATGGTCGGCACCGCGGCCACGGGCATCGCTGCGACGATGGACGGCGAGATCGCCATCGAAGCCGCAAACCCCTGCGGCAACTGCGGCAGCAGCGGCGCGGAGAGCGGCGCTGCTGCCATGGCGTGCCGTGGCTCGAACTGCTCGAGTCCGAGGCCGAAGGACGGCCTCGTGAGGCGGTGGCGTCGTCGCGTCATCGCTTCGCCATCCTGACGATGGTCACGCCGTTGGCCGCCTGCGGTCTGGCCGTGGCTGCCACGATGGCCTTGCCTCCGACGATCGCCACCGGATTCTGCTTCGTGGCGTTCGCCGGCCAGGTCGCGAAGGCAAAGTTGTAGGTGCCCTTGCCGCGGTTGGCCGCAGCAATACGGATTCTGGCCGCCGACGAGCCGACCGTGCCGGCTCCGATCTGGACGTTTTTGGCGGATGTGGCCAACGCGCCCGCAGTCACGTCACCGCACTGTCTCAGGCTCGGCAGGCCCTGCGGCAGGGAGAGGGTGCCTCCCACGGTCAGCCCTCCGAGCGTCTGCAGGGCCGTGGTCGATAGGGTCGCGCTGCCGCCTGTTGTCACGGTGCCAACCGCCGTGACCGCGGCAGATGCCATCGTCAATGAACCGTCGACCGTGACGTTCCCGAGTGTCCCGAAGACGCCGCTGATGTCCAGGTTCGCAGAGCCAATCGGGGCGTCGACTGCCACGTTGCCGACGCTTGAGGCATTGAAGACGATTTTGACGGCTGCGTTCGCGGGGGCAGTGGCGTACTCCAGGCCGAGTACCTGCGGAGCGGTGAAAGACAGGGATTGCGAGAGGCCCCCACGGAGCGAGATCGGTCCGATCGTGTCGGAGAGCGCCCGAGCGCCGAACCGTACCGCCCTGGCCGCGACCGGCTGCACCGGCTGGCCTCCCACGATGAACACCGCGCCCAGCGTGTTGCCGGTGATCGAGATCGCCCCGATGCTGGTCGTCGCGACGAATGAACTCGTCAGGATCGCGTAGCCCAGCCCCGTCGAGTAGGGCAGGCCGGTCATCGAGTGCACGACGGTCACGTTGCCGATCGCGCCGCCTCGAGCGTTGAAGTTCGACAGCGCCACGGCATTGACGCCGTTCTTGGCGTCGTTCGCCAGACGGACGTCGATATCGCCCAGGGAAAAGCCGCCGAAGACCGAGCCTGTTACGGCCGAGGCATTGCGGCCAGGGACCCGGACCGTGATGTTGCCAATGGCGCCCGGAGCGTCGTTGACGAGTTGCCAGTCGAAATCGGCCTCGAAAATCGATCCCGTGACCCCGCTGCCCACCGAATTGACCGTCACGGCACCGATGCCAGCGGCAGCGGTGAACGTGGACAGGGTGATGCCCGCCGGCACGGCCGTGAACCCCGCCACACGGCCCGCGTTCACGGTGATCGTGCCGATCGTCGACGTGAACAGGTTCTGGTCGGGGTCGAAGACGACGCCCTGAATCGAAGCGTCGAAAATACTCGAGATGATGCCGGAGCCGCTGGCCGTCTTGACGGCGATGTTGCCGATGCCGCCGCCGGCACCCGCGAAGAAGGTGCTACGACTGATGCCGGCGCCGGACGTCAGTTGGTCGGCGGCATTGGTCACCGTGATGTCGCCGATCCGGCCCACGTTGTCATAGTTGCCGAAGTCGTCGTAGATGGCCGTGCGGGCCTCGAACCGCGAGTCGACGATACCGTCGCCCCCCTCCACCGTTTGCACGCTCGCTGTCACGTTGCCGATCATCGCGGCCTTGAACGTGGAGCGGACGATGCCCGACGAGACGAGCGGATGCCGTCCGGCGGCAACTACGGTGATCCCTGCGATCGTGCCGGTGTTTTGACCGGGGCTCGTCGTCGAAGGCGTGCCGGTATAGTCGCCGTCGGTGTCGGCCTCGAATATCGAGTCGATGATCGCCGTCGCCCCCTTCGTGCGCACCGTAATGAGGCCGATGTCGCCGATCGCGCTGAATGTCGTGGCCACGATGCCATTCGAAAGGTCGTTCGTGCCATTGGCATCCACGGTGATCTTGCCGAAGCTGCCCTTGGGATCACGGTCGAGCGTCGGGTCGGTCGGGTCGTCGTAGAAGATCCGGCCCGGGGCCGCGAAGATGGCGTTCTCGATGCCGTTGCCCCCCTTCTCGGCGGTGACCGTGATGTCGCCGAAGTTGCCCCGCGATTGGAACTCGCCGCCGCTGATGCCCGTGGCGTTGAACGTCTTGACCGTGAGTGGGCCGAAGTCGCCCGAGGCGGTGATCTTGCCATCGAGGATGCCGATCCCGTTGATCGACCGCACGTCGACCGAAACCGAGTCGATCGCCCCGCTGAAGGCTCGGATCTCGCCTCCCACGATCCCGTTGCCGTCGAGGCCGCCGTGCACCGTCGCCTTGATCGGGCCGAGCGAACCGGCATACACCTTGGTCTCCGACATCGCGTCGAGGCCATTGGCGTTGGCGGAGGTGGTGATCCCGGCGATCCGGCCGACCTCCAGGTCGGTGGCTTGGAATCGCGTGCTCAGGATGCCGTAGCCGCCGGCGGCGCCGCCCACGGCGGTGATCTGGCCGATCTCGCCGTAATTGGCGTCGTAGGAACCGGCGCTGATGCCGGTTCCGTCGATGAAGGCGGTGCCGGAGATCGCGCCGATGTCGGTATGGGCGACGACGGTCACGTCGAGCAGGCCGTCGAGCCAGCCCTCCCCGACGACCGACTCGATGCGGCCGGTGGTCCGGTCGATGCTGCCGCCCGCGTATGCCGTGCGGGTGACGATCTTCGAGAATTCGATGCCTCTACCGCCCGAACTGCGGCCCAGCACGGGGCCGATGGTGCCGGCAAGGAAGTTTGACTCGAAAATTCCCGCCCCGTCGAGCGAACCCAGTGCTCCGTAGGACGTCCCGTTGATCGACGCAATCGCCCTGCCGGCGTCGAGCTTCAGCAGCCGGATGCCGTATCCGACGTGCGTCTGGCTGACGATGCCGCCGATGTCGCGGCCGGCGACCATGCTCACGTCCTGGATCCCAAAGCCGCCCTCACTGCCGAATGTGGAGACCGAGCCGATGTCGCGAGCGGCAACGAACGACGACGTCTGAATGCCGCCGTCGGTGATCTGGATCGGGCCGATGTCGCGGGCGCGGATGGCGGAGAGTTCGATGTCTCCCACGGCAATCGAGATGCCGGCCAGATCGCCACCGGCGACGATCGACGTGCCGAGCATTCCCGTGTGGACGTCGATCTGACCGATGTCGCCGCGCGCCTGGATCGAACGCGATTCGATGTTGCCGGCGACGGAGGTGATGGAGCCGATGTTGCCGCCGGCGCTTATCACCGCTTCGATGTTCCGAATCGCCTTGATGGAGCCGATGTCAGTGCCGGCCTGGAAGTGGCCCTCCATGCCGCGTTGACCGGCCTCGAGGTCGCCGATCGACGTGCCGGCCTCGATCACGCAGTCGCCACTAAACTCGTCCGCTGAGATGTCACCCACGCTGGACGCCGAGTAGATGGTCAGCAGAGCCTCGCCATCTATGGCGATGTCGGCGATCCCGTCCACCGTGCTCGTGTTCGTGAACGAACCCGCATAGCCGCCAGGCAGGAAAAGCGTGTCGGTCGTCGAACTCTTGTCGGAGCCAGAGATGCCGCCGGCCGCGTTGATCTGCCCGGTGATCCTGGCCCCGTCGGAGAGCGGGAAACCGAGGTTCAAGTGTCCGCCGCAGTTGATGAAGCCCTTGAAGTCCGAGGGCAGGTTGATTGCGAAGGGATCGCTGCTGCGGGTCGTGATCTCCCCGGCGATGTTGGCGACGCGGACGGAGCCGATGCTCTGAGCCCGGATGGCTCCCGACAGGCTGCTGCGGAGACCGATCACGCTCCCGATCGAACCAGACACGTTGATGACGCTGCGAAAGTCGTTCGTGACCGACGTGTCGTACGGGTTGCCGGTCAGGGCGCTGATCGCGCCGTTGATCACCAGCGAGTCGATCTTGGCGGCGGTGATGCCGCCCAGGTCGATGAGGCCGGTGACCGGCTGGTACATCGTGGAGTCGGTGGCCTGCTGGTTGTTCTGCGTGTTGATGCGGTCGCAGAACGGGGCCTGTCCGGCATCGAGCGTGATGTTGCCGACGGCGATGCCGTCGAGCGACATGGAGTGCACCACGGCGGCCGACAGCTGGATGCCCCCCAGGCCGACCATTGGAGCGGCTGGGAGGGCGTTCGAAAGAAAGGCGACGTTGGTGTAGCCGGGCGAGTAGAGCGTGGCGAAGCCGCTGCCGGGCTGTTCCGAGAGCTTGTTCGGCGTGACCACCACCTGGAGGCCGTTGGCGTCCGTGAGGCCGGAGAGGTTGATCCGCGTGGCGTCGGCGTTGTCGGTCGCCTGCCCCGCAAGTTCCACCGTGAAGCCGGCGCCCTGCTGCACGTCGCCGGTCACGGTGACGGCCACGGAGTCGCCGTCGGCGTCGATGTAGTTGGCGAATGTCACCACCTGGCCCGGCAGGATGGCGAGCATGCGGCGGTCTTCGAGACGATCGATCGCGAGGAGGGGACGGCGGGTACGCCGCCGGCTGGTGACGGGAGCACCGGTGCGACGGCGAAGCGGAAACGTGGACATTGTGGGCGCGGTTCCTGGACGACAGGCCGGCATCGAGACGCCGGCGCGAAAAAGGCTTTTGGCTACAGTAAAACACGATTTTTGCGCGGTCAAGAAATTGGCCGTGGCGGAAAAACCGGCACCACCGTCACGGCGTCAAGTGCCGGAGAAGGGGGCAAAATCGCCCGATCAGCCCGGTGCCCGGGCCGGCCCGACGGCCGGAGTTTCAGCCCCCCACCCCCGCGATACTGGACGGTCCGGCGGGGAAAAACGCGTCGGCCGCCGGTGCTTGCGGAAGCCCCGGTGGCCACCCTATCGTTCGTCGCGATGTAGAGCTTCCTGCGGACGGACTTCAACCCGATACACGAACATGAACAGAATCGCGCTCGTGACGCACCTGATCGCTCTCGCGGCGGGCGTCGCCATATCCAGTGAATCCCGCGGGGACCCCGGCCCCTCGCCGTCGCCGGCAACCGCCGTGGTGCTTGTGGCGGGAAACGTGTGGGACGGGCTCGCCGACGCAGCCCTCGGCCCCATGGAGATTCTGGTTCAGGGTGGTCGGATCGCAGGAATGGGTCGGACGGTCGAGCGGCCCGCCGGTGTCAGAGTCGTCGATCTCTCCGCGCACACCGTGACCCCCGGCTTCATCGACTGCCACGTCCACGTCACGATGCGGCCAGAGGATGAGGGGTCGGTCTGGGCGCTTTCTCCCGCCGACAAGGCCGTATTGGGCGTGCAGTCCCTGCGGGTTCTGCTTGACCGCGGATTCACGACCGTTCGGGATCTCTGCGACATGGATTTCGGCGGCTACACGACGGTGTCGCTCCAACGGGCCGTGGAGAAGGGGTTGATCGCCGGTCCTCGCATGATCGTCGCGGCGCACCTCGTGTCCACGAGCGGCGGTCACGGCGATGCGAGGCCTCTCATGGCGGCCCAAACCCCCGTTTCTCAGAACAACCTGGCCGACGGTATGGACGAAATTCGCCGGATCGTCCGCACGGAGGTGAGCCGGGGCTCGCAGTGGATCAAGTTCGGGGCCACCGGAGGGTTTGCCAGCCCGGCGGACGATCCAGCGCAAGTGCCGTACAGCCAGGAGGAGATCGATGCGCTGGTCTCGACGGCCCGCGATCTCGGCATTCCCTGCACGCCCCACGCCTACGGCGACGAGGGCATTCGTCGCTCGATCATGGCGGGCGTCCGAAGCGTTGAGCACGGCAGCATGGCCTCGCTCGACACGCTGAAGCTCATGGAGGCCCGCGGCGTCTATCTGGTGCCCACGCAGATCGCCGTCGTGCGGTTTGCACGGCGGATTGACGACGATGCTTTTTGGGCGGCGGTCAACGAACCGCCGCATGTCCGGGCGAAGTATCGCAAGCATGCCACGGCCATCCTGGAGAGCGCTCGCCATCTGCGCAACTGCGGCGTGAAGGTGGCCCTTGGAAGCGACTTCGGCACGTTTCCTCTGGAGCAGACCAACGCTACCGAGTTTGCTGAACTCGTGGCCAACGGGCTTTCCATCCCGCGCGCCTTGCGGGCCGGAACGAGCGTGGCGGCCGAACTGCTGATGCAAGACGACATCGGCATTCTGGCGGTCGGCAAGACAGCCGACATTATCGCCATGCCGGGCGACCCATTCGACGACATCACCGTCACGGAACGGGTTGATTTCGTGATGAAGGGCGGCGTCATCACCAAGGCTGGTCGATGAATCCATCTGCTGCCGATGACGCTCCCAGTGAATGGGTGCGATCTGTGTGGCTCCCCGGCAGGGATCCGCACATCGACATGACACCGACGCCGTTGGAAATGCGTTCAAGAGATTGAAGCCGGCGCAGAATCCGGCCCCACTGCGTCTGCATGGAACTGGAGCGTTATCCGAACCGGATATTGTCCGGCAATTCCTCCGAGGGCGTCCACGCCGGCGAACCGGGCGGCTCAGGACGATTGGCTGTCGCACGCTCGCGAATCAGACGGATGGCCGCCACCAAGTCCGCCTCGTGTCGCAGCCGCAGCGCCTGCCATTGCTCGGTGAAGCCCCGCCTCACCGCCGGTGCCCCGAAGCCCACGGCGCACTCCTGCCCGTAAAGATGCTCGAGCGACAGCGCGGCACTGCTCGTGCAAACGACATGTGTCACCGCACGAATCGCGGAGCCGGGCGGAAAGAAACGCACGAAGATCGACTCGAAAGGCAGATGAAACATCCAGCGGTCGTCGATCGCCACGACCTCGGCGAAATGCCGTCGGGCTTCCGTCCTCAGCCGATCGATCTTTTTGTGGCCGTCGCGCGGGTGCGGCTTTATCACCAACAGTGACCCCGGGCCGCCGCCGACCTGCAGGACGCTCTCCACGCAGCTCTCGATCTCTCCGTCCAGTGTCATTCGTCCGTTTTCAGAAAAGTTGCTCGTCAAGAGCACGACCACGCTCGATGCCCGCGGCAGGGCATCGACGAGCGGATTGCAGCCTTGGCTCACCGCACGCTCAATTTCGGCGTCGTACACCACAAACAGGTCGTAAAAGTCGGCCGCGTCAAGCTGAACGAAATCATCACGGTGCTCGTCGAACAGGTTGGCGAGCAGGAGGGAATGGCGGTCGAATGGCACCGGGTGCGTCAGGCACGCGACGGTGGAGGGCTGTGCGGCAGCCGAGGCGCAGCCCCGCGCCGGTTCTAAGGGCCGCTTTCAAGGGCCAGTTCCCAGGACCTGCCATCAGCGAAATCACACCTTGAACGCCCGGCGAGACGGTCGCATGGTTTTTTCGCCCAAAAGTTTGGTTTCAGGAAAAGACGGCTTATGCTCACGGCACCATCGCTGATTGCGACCGGCACGTCGTTGACATCCGGCAGGGAGGCTCGCCCGCTGCCAGGCGGCATGTCCTTCACCCAAGTCTTCCTTCACCACGGTGATTTTCATGGTCCGTCGCAGAAAGCGATCCCTCGCATCGCCCGAGTCGCTCGAGCCCCGCCTCGCGCTCGCGGGCGTCGTCCAGTTTATCGACCTCGACGGCGACCTCGTGCGCGTGGCCTCGTCCCTCGGAACCAGCCAACAACTCGCCGCCGCAATCCGTTTCGCCCTTCCACCCGCCGGGGCCGCCGCCGGGAGCCGCACGATCGATGCGATCGACCTGTCGGGGCCGTCGTTTTCCGGTACGTCGCTGTCGATCTCGGCGCGGGTGCCCCGGGGCGGCCGAGGCGACGGCAGTGTCAACGTCGGCGGAATCACCACCGGTCTCGGCGGCGTGTCGGCCATCAGCGTGGGCGGCAGTTTCTCGAGTCTGACCGCGCAGGGAAACGTGAACAGTGTGACCGTCCGGGGCCTTTCTGCAGGCGCGACCATCCTGTCGGATGGACGGATCTCTGAAGTCGCGATCTCCGGATCCATCGAGGGCACGGCGGCCGCCCCCGTCGTGATCGCCGCCAAGGGCGACACGAGCGGTGCGGCACTGGGCCGGGTGCGCGTGGGAGGACGCAGTTCCTACGGTCTCATCCTCGCCGGCTACGACACCACCCTGAGCGCCGTCAACGGCGCGGCCCGGATCGAGAGCGTCGTGATCGGTGGCAGGGTGCTCGGCACCAGCATCGTTGCCGGGGTCGTCAATCCGAACGGCCTCGCCTTCGGCGACGCGAAAGACAGGGCCATCGACCGCAGCGACGCGTCCCGGATCGGCTCCGTGCGGCTCGGAAGCGTCGTCGCCACGCAGGACTCCGCCGATGCCTACGGCATCGTGGCGAATACGATCGGGCCGGTGTTTGTCGGCGGCGAACGCGTTCCGCCGCCCGCCGACTGGCAATGGCAACGCGTCGGCACCACCGACCTGATCGTCTCGGACATCGCCCCTACGGCGACTCCCTACACCGACTTCATCGCCGATGCGATCCGCGCCATGGAGACCCGCACCGGTTCCAGTACCAGCGAGGGCATCCTCTGGAACGTGACCGATGGCAACACGCTCCCGGGCATGGGCACGGCCGATCCGTCGTGGGTGATCCGCACGCAGGACGCCTGGGGCCAGACCGACACGCATGACTCGTCCGACGTGCAGCGGCAGATGCTCGACAGGATCACCAGCATCATCGGGGGCGCGAAGAAGGTCGTCGATCTCTCGAGCCTCGCCCGTGCGGACGTCGCGAATCTCTTCCAAAACTCTCTCCCCGACGGCGGCTTCCTCGATGCCATCATCGCTGGCCTGAAAATCGCCAACGGTCATCCGGAAGGTGAACGGCCCGTGGTCCGTCTCCTCTGGGGCCGCGCCGACGCCGTCATCGATCAGAGGCTCGAGGAGTTCCAAGCCAAGTTGCAGGACGCAGCGCCCAACCTCACCGTGATCGCGACGCTGATGGGTGACTACTCCCTCCTCCCGTTCAAAGCCTCCTGGAACCATTCCAAGATCGTGGCCGCGGATGGCCAGGTGGCGTTTGTCGGCGGCATCAACATGTGGTCTGGTGATTATCTGAAGAATAATCCCATCACCGACGTGGGGGCCGTGGTGGAGGGCCCGGCGGCAGCAGACGCGCAAAAGTTCCTCGATGTCTTGTGGCGGTTCGCCTACGCGCACTCGCAATCGGGTGCATTGATCGGTCCGACGAAGATCGTGGCCACGCCTGGAATCGATCCGAAGGATTACCTCTCCATTGCCCCCACGCCTGATCCGGGAACGGGCGACGTGCGGGTCATGAGCGTCGGCAGGGCCGCCTTCATCCCCGACGAATTCATCGCCACTGGCTATGTCAGCGGCACACAGATCGACAACCCGGTCTCGGCCGAAGACCAGGCGGCTGCGAATTGGTTCCTCACCAACACGCCGCTGAACGGCCCGACGACGTTTCCCGGCAAAAACACCTGGGACGGCAAGAACCCGAGTGACACCGCGCTCCGCGCGCTCGTCGACTCGGCGAAAACCAGCGTCGTCTTCTGCCAGCAGTCGATGGATTATCCCCAGGTGCCGGGCTCGTCATACAACCAAGACAAACCGTCTTTCGACGTGCGGCTTTTCGACTCGCTTGCACGCAAGGTCCTGGCCGGAATCCCCGTGACGCTCATCGTCTCCAGCATGGACCGGAAGTCGGGCGACTACCGAGCCAATCCGCTCTGGACGACTGAGGTGATGGTAGACCGGCTGACGAAGCTCACTGGATCGCGCCAGGCCGCGATCGCCGCCGCCTCGCGTTCCCTCCTCGTGACGCAGTTCCGATATTCCGACGCCGCAAGCTGGCCGGACAAGCCAGGGCAGGGACCCGGGCTCCACAGCAAGGTGATCGAGGTCGATGGACGGGCCGTCTACGTGGGTTCGCAGAACGCCTACCCGGACGAACAGCAGGAATTCGGCTTCATCATCGAGGACCGCGCGGCCGTGGCCGAATTCAACCGGCTGTTCATCGATCCGAGCGTCCAGTATTCGACTCCGGCGCTGCGTCCGGCGCCCCCAGCGGCGATCTCGCCCCAACTTTTCGTGCCAGAAAATCCCGACACCTACGGCGCACTGTTGGGCACCTACCGCGGGGCATTCGACGAAGTGAACCTGCGGCCGCTGTACGATTCACAGGGCGCGGAGATTCAGACGATGAGGCGCTGGCTCTCCGCCTCAGTATCCGCCGGCAACGTCGCCTCGAACTTCGCGGTGGTCGACACGGGCCGCGGCTTCAACGCCTACTTCTATGCCGTCGACCTCTCGACGGGCAGAACGATCGTTTCGAAGTCGGCCATCTGGGATCCGCTCTCATCGTCGGCGGAGCTGCTTGATCGGCCGGGTCCCGGAGCCAAGGCGGTGTTCCGCGGCACAGACTTCCAGCTGAGCATCACGCGAGCACAAGCCGCGAGCACCTACGAGGTGGAGGCAGCCGGCGGCGGTTTCCAGATTCGGGCGACGCTCGACGCCGCCTCCGCGCCCGACCCGGTGAGTGCGGCCGTCGCCACCACCTTGGCTCCCGCGCTCCCCAAACAAGGCGTGGGCGGCGTGCTCGCCACCGTGAAGGCGCCGCTCCTGACGGCGACCGGCTTCATCCGCGGAGGCGGTCGCACCTGGTCGCTCAACGGCGGCAACGGGGCGATCGACTTCACGCAGGGATTGATTCCGCGAGACACCGAATGGGAGCAGGCCTCGGTCATGGGCACGGCCACGGATGGCACTCGCGTGGCCGTAAACCTCACGACGCACCTGTCGCCGGGGAATCCGGGCGACAACGCCGTGTGGGCCGGCTCGAGCCTCGCGTCGGTGGCGGCGGCGAAGTTCCAGTTCAACCTCAGGCAGTGGCGGGTGACGACGGCCGACGGCGCGGTGCAGCTGCAGTTCCAGCCGCGCGGCATCCACCGCGAGCGATGGAACGTCTCGGAGCGTCCGGGGGAAGGCTTCGTGCAGGTGGCGGGCCTGTTCAGCGGCACGGTGCGGACCGGAGACGGCCGCGTGCTGACGCTTCGCAACGTGTCGGGCGTGATCCAAACCCAGGACGTCCGGATGTTGACATACGGCTCGAAGCGGGCGTAATCGGCCTGCACGAGGCGGCTCTGTGCCGCGTTTCGAGCCGCAAAGCGTGCCGGTCCGGCTGACTGTGCGGGGCTCGTCCGTGCCGGATATGCCGCCCGTGCCGCTTGTGGCAGTCGCAATGGCTCGATGCGGCCCCCCGCGACGATCGCATCCTGCGGCGGGAATGACCCTGGCCGACCGCATGGTGCTGCATGCTGAATCCACTGACGGTTGTCGCGATGATGCTCATGGCGGCGTGCTCCACGGTGGCGTGTGCCGCGTTCGAGCCCGACCTTCCGGGCGGGGCGATCGACCTCACCAGCCTCTCGGAAATCGGTCCGTCGCCAGCGAATTCTGCCGGAAGACTGCCGCTCGAGGAGGTGGGGCTCGAGTCGCCAGCGGCCTCGCGGCGGTTCTACATCACCGCCATCGTCGGCACGTCGTTCGCGACGCTGACGAGCGGCGGCACCCCCCAGGCCACGTTTCCGAATCAAGATGCCGCGAACTTCGGCTCGATCAACAACACCGTCTTCTCGTCGGGCGGAGCCGCGGGCATCGCTTTTGACAGGCCTTCCGGTCTCCTTCGTGTCGAGTTCGAGGGTCGCGAACGGGACCTGCTGAGCGGCCAGACGTTTCTGCGCACAAACGAGCCCACGCTCGGTGACGTGCCGTACGCGGTCCGTGCGGCGGATGGCTGGTCCGCCATGGCCAACGCGTGGCGGGACTTCTCCATCGGCGAACGCCTCGGCGTCTACGCCGGAGGCGGCATCGGCGCGGGCGGCTACAGGCTGTCCGCGGCTCTCGACACCGGGTTCGGGGAAACCCAGACGGGCGCGAGCTCCGTCAGCAGCTTTGCGTGGCAGGCGGGCGGCGGCGTCACGTATCGATTCACCGACCGCCTGACGCTGGATCTCGGCTACCGATTCTTCTCCATCGGCACGGGGAACACGCCGTTGACGTACGAGTTCGGTTCCGCCCAGGCGTTCGGCCCCTACACGTCCGCCTTCACGGCCAGCGAACTGCTGCTCTCCGTGCGGTTCTACGAGCCGTTCCGCACCTGGCGGTAGCGCTCGACGCGGGCGGGATGCGGCGAACTCTTCTGAGGCGTTCCCCGTTTCTTGATCCATCCGGGACGTCGGGTTTTTGAACCTCGGCATCAGGGCTCGGCGTCTACGAGTTGCGGCGGCTTCGGGACAAGCCACACCGCGACTGGAACCGGCGATGAGACCCGGGGACGTTCGAGACTGGCCAGGCGGACCTCGCCGGCGCGATCCCGACGACCGATCGCGTGGCCATCCAGGGGAGCTGGGGGCCAGGGGAGCTGGGAGCTCCTCGGGACTCGTGTCGGCGGTCCTGCTCGGAGCGACTCCCAGGACGGCATGCCGCATCGCTTCTCGGCGGAGCCGCGTCACTCGCACGTGCTCTGGCCGCGGTCGGCACGGCACCGCGGCTCCGCCGTAGACTCTGAGACCGCGCGAGGGGCGGGATCGCGTCCCGTGCCGGCCGGTGCCTGCCCCACCCTTCGACCATGAGGACCGTCGATGCTTGTCGTTCGTCGTGTCATGCCGCCGCTGGCCGCGGTCCTGTTCGGCGTTGCGACGGTCGCTTCCGGGGTCGCCTACGGGGCTGATCCACCCGCGGTGCCGGCTCCCGTCGACGATGCATCCCGGGTCTCCGCCACGTTCTCGATCGTGGCGGTCGATCCCGAGGCCGGCGTCGTCGGGGCGGCGGTGGCGAGCCGCTTTCCGGCGGTGGGCACGGTCGTGCCATACGTGCGGGCCGGCGCCGGGGGCATTTGCACGCAGCACAACCACGTGCCGGCATGGGGCGGGCCTGTGCTCGACGCGCTCGCCGGTGGTACGCCCCCGGATCGCGTGCTCGCCGACCTGCTCCGCGACGACCCCGCTCGCGAGCTGCGGCAGCTGGCGATCATCGACATGCAGGGCCGAGCCGCGGTGCACAATCCGACGGCTGCCCCCGACCGCAGCCGCTACTGGGCGGCGCTGACCGGCCGGTTCTACTGCTGCCAGGGCAACACGCTCGCGGGCCGGGCCGTCGTCACGGAGATGGCCCGCGGCTACGAGGACACCGCAGGCAGCCTCGCCGATCGGCTGATGGCGGCGCTGGTCACCGGCGAGAATGCCGGCGGGGATCACCGCGGCAAGCTGGCTGCGGGCATCGTGATCGCGAAGCAGGGCGTCGACGGCATCTGGCTGGAGCTGCGGGTCGACGAGAGCGCCGACGCCGTGCACGAGCTGGCGCGGAAGTACGCGGCCCTGAAGCACGACGCGAAGTCCGCGGCTGCACCGGCGACGCCGGCGCCCGCGCCACCCGACGGGCGGTGAGCGTCACCATGCAGTTCACGGCCAGCTCCGCCCTCACCCCCTCCTCCAAGCCTCTATGCGCAATGCGATGGAATGCATCACAATCCCCTCTTCCGGGCGGTGCCGCTCGCGTGGCAGGCTGAAAATCGTGGACTTCGCCAAGGCATGAAGCGGCCGCGGCCGGTCGGCGTAGTCGGAAGGGGGTGGCGCATCGGACGCCAGCCGGCTCAGGCACCGTCCGTCGTCGCCGCCGTCCCCGGCGGTGTTTTCCTTCGCCCTGTACGCTGCCTCCCGCCATGTCGCTCTCCATCGCCTACGTCACCCGCCTCGACGACGTGCTCGCGCCGGTCAGGGCATTCCTGAGCCGGGAGTGCGACCTCTTCGCGAAGCCGCGGATCGTCGTGCCCAACGCCGGCACGAAGGCCTGGCTCATGAACGAGCTGGCCCGCACGCTCGGCACCAGCGGAGGCGGGGCGGCCGGAACGGGTGAATCTCCCTGCGACGGCATCGTCGCCAACATCGACATCTCATTTCCGGGCACGATCCTCGCCCTGCTGCAGCCCAACCACGACGACACGCCCGACCCGTGGGATTTCGACCGGCTCACCTTCGCCGTGCTCGACGTGATCACCAGTCCGGATGCGGCGGAGCTGGGCATCCCGTTCGGCTTGACGCGGGAGCCGCTGCTGGCGGCCCGGCGGATCGCCGGACTTTTCGACGAGTACCACGTCCGCCGGCCGGGGATGATCCTCGAGTGGGAGAAGCCGCAGGAAAACCCGATCCTCGAGCCGACGGCCAACGACGTGCAGCACGACGGCGAGCCGGTGCCCGCCGTGCTGCGCGATGCCGACCAATGGCAGTTCAGGCTCTGGCGCAGGCTGCGGCACCGCATCGCCGCGCCGTCCCCGCCGGCCCGTCGGAGCATCGCGCACGACGAGAGCCGGCAGCCGCTGCTCGTCGCCGGCCTGCAGTCGCTCACGCTCCCGCAGCTCGAATGCCTCGAATCACTCGCGGAGACGTGCCACGTCGAGGCGCTGCTCGTGCATCCCTCACCCGGCCTGCGATCGGTCTGGGCAGCATCGGGCCAGCAGCCTCTTCCCGGGAATCTCCGCGACCGCCCCCTGCAGAAGCGCCGCGATCCGGAATTTCCGCCCGGCGTCGATCCGCTCCTGCCTGTCTGGCTGTCCGGAGCCCGTGAACTCCAGGACCTGCTCGCGGGCCGCGGCGCCACGGTTTCGGAGCCTCCATCCGTCGAGCGCCGGCAGGCGGCGCGGCCCGATTCCCTGCTCGCGCGGATGCAGCACACGATCGCCGCCGGGATGGCCCCGAACTCCGCCGAGCACGACCGGGCTCGCGACCGGTCGATCGTGATCCACAGATGCCACAGCCTGTCGCGTCAGGCCGAGGTGCTCCACGACGCCCTGCTGCAGGCGTTCGCCGAGATTCCCGGCCTGCAGCCGCACGACGTGGTGATCGTGAGTCCTTGCCTGGAGAAGGCCGTCCCGCACCTGCAGGCGGTCTTCCAGCGGACGCTGCACGGCCAGGACGGCACCGGCGCGGAGCGGCGGATCTCGCTGCCCCTCGTCGTCGCCGACCGCGGCATCCACGAGACCAGCGAGGCCGCCGACCTGCTGGCGGCGCTCCTGACCCTGCCCGGCTCGCGGGCCTCCGTCGACGACGTGATCGGCGTGGCCGGCCATCCGCTGGTGCGCACGACCTTCGGCATCGACGACGACACCGTGGCGACGTGGATCGACTTCGTGGAGCGGACCGCGGTGCGCTGGGGCCTCGACTCCGAGCACCGCCGTCGCCACGGCCTGTCGCTCGCGGCCAATGCCGAGATCCACACCTGGAAGCTCGGCCTGGAGCGCATGCTCCTGGGGGCGATGCTGCCCGACGACGCGGCACTGGCAGAGCTCGGGGGCGTCGTGCCGCTCGACGACCTCGAATCGGTCGACCTGCCGCGGATCACGAAGCTCGTGCGCATCCTCGACGTCCTCCGCACGTTCGAGGCCGCGGCCGCCGGCCGCAAGCCCGTGGCCGACTGGTGCGACGCGGTCGAGCAGGCGCTCGTCGATCTCTGCGGCGAGGAGAGCCCGCAGCTCGCCGAGCCTCTCGATCTGCTGACCCGGCTGCGCCGGGCCGCCGCGGGCACGCCGGGCGAGCGGGTGCCGGTGCCCTTTGACGACGCTCGCGGCCTGCTGACGACCTGGCTCGACGAGGCGACGGGGCGGCAGCCGCTGCGCACCGGCGCGATCACGGCCACGTCGATGGTGCCGCTGCGCGGCGTGCCCTTCAAGGTGGTCTGCGTGATCGGCTACGACGACGGCGCGGTCGGGGCGGGCGAGGCCGACGGCGACGACCTCGTCGGCCGGCAGCAGCTCGTCGGCGACGGCGACCCCCGGGTGGACGAGCGGCGTGCGCTCCTCGACTGCGTGCTGGCCGCCGAGGCGCGGCTGGTGATCACCTGCACCGGACGCAACGCGAAGTCGAACAAGCGGGTGCCGCTCGTCACGCCGCTGGCCGAGCTGGTGGACTTCGCAGTGCGGCACGGCGTCGGCCGCGACGCGCTCGACGCCCCGAGTGGCATCGAGGTCGACCACCCACGGCACCACCTCAGTCGCAGGAATTTCGAGGAGGGCGGCGTCGAGAAGGCCGGGATCTGGAGCCATGACCGGATCGCCGGCGACGTTCTGGAAGCCGTCGAGCGGAGGCAGACGGAGCGGGAAAAACGCGGCGTGCAGGAGGGCGACGGCGGTGCACCATCGGCGGGCGATTCGCAGCCGCCTGCGGCCGCGGGCAGCCACTCGACCACTCCGGCCGTCGTGCTGACCGACATCGCACTGCTCGAACGGCTGATCAAGGATCCGCTGGGGCTCTACCTCCGGGAGACCCTCGGCATCGACACCTGGCGGGACGGCGACGAGACGATCCCCGCCACGCTGCCGCTGGTGCTGACCGCGCGGCAGGCCCGGGAGCTGTCCTCCGAACTGCTCGCCGAGCTCGTCCGTGCCCCGGACTCCGCACCGGCGTGGGTGGAAGCCAGGCGTCGCAGCGGCATCCTGCCCTTCGGCCCGCACGTGCAGCGGCAGATCGACGAGATCGTCGCGCTCGCGCAGGGGCTGAAGATGGGCCTGGAGGAGAACTCGCTCGACATCCGCCACCTGCAGGCCGAGAAGCTCGCCGACCGGCCGCAGATCGGCCGGCACCGCGTCGGCGGGGCGCTCGCGGGATTGCACGGTACGCCGCCCACGATCGTGGTGGTGACGGCCGGAAAGTCCGGCCCGGACGGGCATGACCGTCCGCTGCACAGGGCGGCCCTGCATCTGCTCGTCGCGCGCGCCGTGGGGATCGAGGCGGAGTGCGTCACGATCATCAGCCGCCACGACGAATGGCAGGTCGGCAAGCTCAAGAAGCCGGGCGTGCGCAACCCCGGCCCGCGGCCTGCCGACTCCTGGCAGCGGCGGATCGTGACGCTGCATCCGACGCTCATGCCGCAGGTGGCGGCGGCACGACGGCTCGACGGGATCGTGGACCTCGCGCACGAGGCGATCGCCGACCCGCGTCCCGCCTTCGGCAAGGTGCTGACCACGAAGGCCGCCGGTCGCGAGAAGGAGTTCGAGAGTGCGATCGGCGCCGACTTCTACTGGCGCTCGTCCGAATGCGCTCTGTTCGGCGTGAGCCCGAGCTTCACCGAGGTCTTCGCCCAGCATCCCGAGCGCACGGCATTCGTCGACGCGTTCCAGCACCTGCTCACCCCCGCATACGACACCTCGCTGAAGCACTACGTGCTCTCATGATCCGTCCCTTCGACATCACTGCCGGACCGCTCCCCAACGGCACGCTCGTGGAGGCGAGCGCAGGCACGGGCAAGACCCATGCCGTCGCGGCCTACGTCGCCAAGGCGCTCGCCACGACCGAGGACCTGCGGATCGGCGAGATCATCGTCACGACCTTCACGCGCAACGCTGTCGCCGAGCTCCGCGAGCGGATCCGCGGCCGACTCGTCGCGACCGCCCGGCTGCTCCGGGGCGAGCCGCCACCATCGGGCTACCGCAAGGACCAGCTCGACGATCACCTGCTCGGCAAGGAGGCCGAACGTGACAGCATGGCCCGCCGCCTCAATCGGGCGGCGGCGGAGTTCGACACCGCCGTGATCGGCACGATGCACTCCGTCTGCGCACGGATTCTCCGGCTGGCGGGCGTGAACGCGACGGACACCGGCGACGAGGAGCTCCGCGACCGCGTGCTCGACGAGGTCGTCAACGACGCGGTCGTCGCCGAGGCCCAGGCCGGCAGGCACTGGGATGAGAAGGGCCTGCGCGACCTCGTGAAGCTCCGGCTGTCCGATCCGTTTCTGGAGATGACTTCCAATCCGGCCGCATGCCCCGCCGACCAGCAGGCTCTCCTGCCCCTGCTTCCCGATGTCGTCACTGCGTGCGAAAAGCGGGCCCGGGACCGTATGCGGGCGAGCCCGAGCTTCGACGAACTGCTCGTGCGGGCGTGGCAGGAGGTCACCGTGGACGACGCCGATCCTCCGGCCGAGAGGCGGCGGAAGCAGGCGTTTGTCGCGATCCTGCGGGAGCGCTACAAGCTCGCGATCGTGGACGAGGCCCAGGACACCAATCGGCTGCAGTGGGAGTTTCTGCACGCGGTGTTTCCCCCCGCGGAAGGCCGCGTCCTCTTCGCCGTGGGCGATCCGAAGCAGGCGATCTACCGGTTCCGCGGGGCCGACGTCACGGCCTACGTGCACCACGCCCAGGACGGCGTGCCGCTCGAGCCCGGTGTGCCGGCGATGCCCGGCCTTTCCGCCGAGCCCCCCGCGCCGCCGAAGCGGACGCTCTCGGTCAACCGCCGCTCCGACGGCCCGCTGCTCGGCGGCCTCAACCACGTGATGGCGCGGGCGACCTTCGGAGAGGACATCCCGTACCGCACCGTGGAGCCCGCTCCGGGACGCGATGCGACCCAGATGGTCGGGCTCCACCCGCTCGAGTTCCTCGATGTCGGCGGCCTGTCGCTCGCGGAGGCGGCGACCCGCAAGGTCCAGGAGCTGCTCACGGGCCACCACTACAAGCCCGCCGAGAAGCGGCCCTTCCGTCCCGGCGAGATCTGCGTGCTCGTGCGGACCAACTACACCGGATCCGTGCTCGCCAAGCGGCTCGTCGCGCTGGGGATCCCCGCGGTCACCGAGGGCACCGCGAGCGTCATGGACGGCCAGATGGCCGCCGACATCCGCTGCCTGCTCGAGTCGATGGAGCGGCCCGGCAGCACGGCCCGCGCCCGGCGGGCGGCCACGACGGGGTTCTTCGGCGTCGCGCTGGAGAACGTCGTCGGCCTCGCGGAGAACGAGCAGCAGAGGATCCAGGCGTTCATCGCCGCCCGGCATGCCACCCTGCAGCGGAAGGGGATTGCCGCCATGGCGTCCGAGATCATGGCCGACCGCGATGTGATGAGCCGGATCACGGCGGGCGAAGACGGCGATCGGCGGATCGTCGACTTCTCCCATGTGGTCGAACTGCTCAACGACGCCAGCCGCGGCCGCGGCGGCCATGCCCGCGACTTCCTCGAGCACGTCTCCGCCCTCGCTGCCCAGCACGCCATGGCCGACATCGTGAGCCGGCGGGTGGAGAGCGACACCGAGGCGGTCACGATCATGACGGTGCACGCCGCGAAGGGGCTGCAGTTTCCCTGCGTGGTCGTGGTCGATGGCTGGGCGCGAAAGAGGTCCGCTGGCGAAGCCCACGTGTTTCATCGTGACGGCACGCGTTTCGTGGACATCGGCAAGGCGATCCCCAACGGAGAGCTCGACGCGGATTCGAAGACGGCCGCCCTCGAGGCCGAGCACGACGAACTCCGCCGCCTCATCTACGTCGCGGTCACCCGGCCGGAGCACCACGTGTGCATCCTGCGGACCGCCACCTGGCGCGAGGGACTGCTCGGTGACGTCATGCGCGACGCCCCCGACTCGCCGGCGGACGTGCCGCCCGGGCGGGCCACGGAGATGGCGGTCCGATCGGCGCTGGATCTGCCGGAGCCGGTGAAGCACGCCCGCACCGTCGCGACGACGTCGATCGGTGTCGCCAGGGTTCCGCCGGCGGTCGAGCAGACCTACCGCCGCACGTCGTACAGCGGCATCGTAAAGGCCGCGATGCGGGCCACCGGCAGCCCCCACGATCCGGTCGATCGGGGGCACGACGAGGCGGCGGCCGGCGCCGGGCGGACCGCAGCGACCGACAACGACGGCGATGCCGACGACACGTCGGCTTTCAACGACGACACGGCGTCTTCTGCACACGACAGTCCCGCGGCGGCCGCGCCCGACGTGCGCGGCTTTCAGATCGCGGCGCTGCCGGCGGGCACCGCGTTTGGCAGCGTGGCCCACACGATCCTCGAGCGGGTCGAGACCGGGCCGACCGTCTCGGACGACTCGCTCCGTGGGGACGTGCAACGCGTCGTCCACGAGATGGCGACGGCCCGTTTCCTCCAGCCCCATCGCGACGCGTTCGCCACGATGCTCTCCGACGCCCTGCTGACGCCGTTCGGCGGCCCCCCTGGCGCGCCGTTCCGCGACTGCCGCTTCGCAGACTTCGCCCGGAGCGACCGGCTCGCTGAGATGGACTTCGAGATGTCGCTCCCGGCGCTCGCCGCAGGAGTGCAGGCGCGGCACGTCGGCACGGTGCTCAGGACGTTCCTCGCGCCCGGTGACTCGTTCCTGGGATATGCCGAGCGGCTCTCCGGGGCGGGCTTCGACGTGCCGCTGGCCGGCCTCATCAACGGATCGATCGATGCCGTGCTGCGGCTGCCCATCTCGACAGCGGACGAGCCACGCCTCGTGATCGCCGACTACAAGACCAACCGGCTGCACGGCCGCGACGACACGAGCCCCCTGGCCGCGTATGCGCCGGCGCGGCTCATCGCGGCGATGGAGGCACACCACTATCCGCTGCAGGCGCTCGTCTACGGCACGGCGATCTGGCGGATGCTCCGCTGGCGCATGGGGCCGCGGAAGCCCGCTGACTGGGATCCGGGCAGCTGCATCGCGGGCGTGGTCTACGGGTTCGTCCGCGGCATGAAGGGGCCACTGACTCCGGCGGATGCCACGGGCGGCCGCTACGGCGTGTTCACGTGGCAGCCGCCGGCCACGCTCTGGCGAAGGCTCAGCGACCTCTTCGCCGGCGACCTTTCCGGAGGGATGACATGACGACCGCCACACGGACGGCACGACAGACGGCGGCGGGTGCGGGCGGAGGATCAGTGGGGCGGCTCCCCGCAGCCGCACCGGCCGGCATCGGCGACTACGTCAGTGGCCGCGTGATCGCGGCCGACGACGTCGCAGCGGCGGCCATGCTCGTCGACATGGCGCGACGCGACGAGCCGACTGTCGAGCCTGACCTATGGGCCTGGCTCGGCATGTGCCTGGCGATCCGCGCCCCGCGCGACGGCCACACGTGCGTGGATCTCGCCGCCGCCCGATCCTACGTCGCTTCCGACGACGCGGCGACGGAGTCCGCGCTCGCCTGGCCGGAGACCGCTGCCGGCTGGATCGCCGCGCTTGCTGCGGCACGACCGCTCGTCGGCACGCCCGACAGCCACGCGCCGTTCATCCTCGACGGGGAGCGGCTCTACCTCGCGCGGTCGCTGCACGAGGAGCGGGCGATCGCCCACCGGCTCGTCGGCCCGACCGCCGAAAACGTCGAGATCCTGCTGGGCGGTCCCGGCACGGGCAAGACGACACAGGTGGCGACGCGGCTCATCGAGCTGTTCCGCAAGGATCCGACCGCGCAGATCCTGCTGGCCGCCCCCACCGGCAAGGCCGCGGCCCGCATGGCCGAGGCCCTGCGGGCCAGGCTTCACGACGAGCACGCGCCGCCGGAGGTGAAGAACGCCCCGCAGGAGGCCCGGGACGCCGTCGACACGCTGCGGCCGCTGACGATCCACAAACTGCTCGGCTACCGGCCGCACGGCACGCCCCGCTACGCGTTCGACGCGGCGACCCGACTGACCGCCCAGCTGGTCATCGTGGACGAGGCATCGATGCTCTCCAGCTCCCTGATGCACCGGCTGCTCGATGCGATCGGCGAGCAGACTCCGCTGCTCCTCGTGGGCGATCCCAACCAGCTGGCCAGCGTCGACGCCGGCACGGTGCTCGGAGACATCGCGACCGCGGCGATACCGGGCTCGGAGCTGGCGGACCGCACGGAAGTGCTCCGCGTTCGCCACCGCTTCGGCCCGCGGATCGGCGGCCTGGCCGACGCGATCCTGTCGGGAGACGACGCGGGTGTGGCCCGGGTGTTCGCGATCCTCGACAGCGGCTGGGATCCGCCGCACGACCCCCGCAACACGAAGCCCGACGATCCGACGTCGGTCCGCTGGATCAAGCCGGGCGGCGCCGATTTCAAGACCGTCGTCGAGGAGGTGGTGGCGCAGGCGGCGAGGCTTCGTGAACTCGTCAAGGAGGGCCGTGCGGGCGAGGCACTCGCGGCCCAGAAGGAGTGCCAGGTGCTCTGTGCCCACCGCGTCGGCGCCACGGGCGTGGCCGGCTGGAACGCCCGCGTTGAGAAGAGCCTGAAGGTCGCCCACGGTTCACCGTGGTATTCGGGACGGCCCGTGATGGTGGTCCGCAACAACCCCGCGCTCGATCTCTTCAAC
Organism: Pirellulales bacterium; assembly: GCA_044370415.1. Lineage (GTDB taxonomy): Bacteria > Planctomycetota > Planctomycetia > Pirellulales > UBA1268 > CAMCQY01. The sequence goes on along the minus strand of JBILVO010000024.1, from coordinate 7,816 downwards.
GGCGACATGGGGCTCGTCGTTCCGGGCACGGCGGAGGGGCTGCGGGACCTCGTGCTGCCAATGGCCGCGGGCGAACCCCGCCGGGTGTCGGTCTCCCAGCTCGAACACATCGAGACGGTCCACGCCCTCACGATCCACAAGAGCCAGGGCTCCGAATACAGGCACGTGGTCGTGGTACTGCCGGAAAAGCCCAGCCGCATCGTCACGCGGGAACTGCTCTACACCGGCGTGACCCGCGCCAGCGACAGGGTGACGGTCGTCGGCTCACGCGAGGTGATCGAGGCCGCGATCCGCACGCCCATCCGCCGGGCCACCGGCCTGGCCGAGCGGCTCTCGCGGCCCGACTGAGCCACGACAGGTCCATGCGGAGCGGTGCCGCGGCCCGCTCGTCCAGCGGCTCGTCCACCGGCTCGTCCAGCGGCTCGTCCACCGGCTCGTCCACCGGCTCGTCCACCGGCTCGTCCACCGGCTCGTCCACCGGCTCATCCACCGGCTAGTTCACCCGCTTGACGCTCAACACCGTCGCCTTCGGGAACTGCTTCTGTACGAGTTTCTTGGCCTGGCCCGCATCCGACGCCTTGACCTGCGTCGTGCTCAGCCGGCCATCGACCCTGATCCGCATCGAGCGTTACTTGGTGTACTTCACGCCGCTCCGCTTGTTCGACTCCTCGAGTTCGGCCGCCGCCATGCCCGGGTCGTTGCTCTGATCGGTGTTCGTCACATTCATGGCCTTGGAGCGAACCGGCCCGGGCTTCGCACACCCGAACACACAGACAGTACCGACCACCACGTACAGGACAAGAGACACGACAGAACCGCGCACGACGACCTCCTCTTCGAAGACCAATGGAGTGGCGAAAACCGTATTTCCGAGACGGACCTTGCTGACAACAGTCTTTCCGACAACGGCGGACACCGACGCCCGGACGATCACTCTATTGGTGCGGGATACGCATCGCTGATCGCGTTGAGCGACGCCCAGATGCCGTATGGGATGTTCATCGTCAATGCCTGGACCGACCCATCGGCCATGACGCAGTTGACAACGTTGAAGTGGTAGCTGTCGGCGCTCGGCCAGTTGGTGTTGGGCCCCCACGCGGAGACGTACGTCGGTGAGAATGCGAAGGGATTCCCCCCCGTGTTGGGAAGCCATGCCGCAGCGGCCCGCGTCGTGCCGTCGATGTACTTGTACCTGCTCGTCTCGCAGCACTCGCCATTGACCCCGTTGAACGTCAGCGCCACGCGGAACACCCGCTCAGCGCTGTCGGCCCGATACACCCCGGTGCCGCAGGTGTGGATGGCGCCGTTCTTTTGGCCGACACTCGTGACCTCGGCCACCGCGATTGTCTTCGCCGTGCCGTCCCTGATGTCGCTGAACGTCCGCTCCCTTGTCTGCGTGAAGATTCCGCTGAAATCACCCCCTCGGGTGAAGCTCGGATCGTTTGCCGTGCTGAGACCGGCCGTGGGCCACCAGTGGTAGCCCTCCGCAGCGGCGTAGTTGGTGTAGGAGAAATTCAGCGTGGAGGCGAGCGAGGGCCGCAGGTCGCTCGGGCAGAGCACGGAGTTAATCTTGGTGCTGAAGACAGACGAATGGGCGGTGGTTCCGGACGAAAGCGGCAGCGCATTGCAGACGGCGGTCACCTGATTGTAGATGTCCTGCTGCTCCATGAACGGCAGGATCAGCGTCAGCCACGACATGTGCTTCAGCTTGGCGCCGCCGGCGGGAACGCTCGCCCCGGCGACCGTTTCGAGATAGCCGGCGGGGGGAAACTTCTGCTTCGAGTCGTAGTAGTTCAGCAGGCCGAGGCCGATCTGCTTGCTGTTGTTGCTGCACGCGGACCGCCGCGCCGACTCGCGGGCGGACTGCACTGCGGGGAGCAGGAGGCCGACGAGGACGCCGATGATCGCGATGACGACGAGCAGTTCGACGAGCGTGAAGCCCCGCCGTGACGCGGAACTCTCAGGCCGTGGAAAGGAGCGTGGAGCGCACATGATGGATGACTCCTTGAGAAATGGGACGGGAAAAGAGACGGAGACACTGATGATGCGAATGGAAATGTGAGCGCGAAGTGAGGACCAATGCCCCTCGCAGACGACAGGAAATCCCCTGCATTTGCGAAGGATGAAGGTCCGCCCCCCCCCAACCCTAAGGGAACGATAGTAGCAGGTCACCACCCGTGGTGCCAGCGGTGCCGAACCGCCATGCCGGTGCCAAAGCCACCCCGGGTGGCGGCCGTTGGGCCGCGCCGATCTGCCCCGAGGATTTAGGCACAGGACGTCAGCCTTGCGGCCCCGACAGCCTCGGGATCGAGGGGGCCGCCGCGTCGGCGGCGGCGGACGATCACCCCTGGTGCCCGGCGATCGGCTGAAACCGTGGCACACGCCGGCCGTCGACCTCGACCGACTCGGCGAACATCGCCGCCGGCCGGACCCAGAGCCCGTTGTCGCCGTACTCCTGCCGGTAGACCACGAGCTCCTCGAGCGTCTCGCTGTGCCGGGCGACGCCGAGCACGGTGTACTCGCGTCCCTTGTAGTGCCGGTAGCGGCCCGGGCTGATCCGTGCGGTCACGTGTCACCTCGTCTTCCTGTCACTCCGGCGTCTCCCGTCCCGCCTGCCGAGCCACCGACACACAGACAAACCGCCGGACGGCGGCGTGGCCAGGCTCTGCTACCATTCGATCCACGGGACGTCGGTCGCGGCCAGATGCCGGCAGGCCTGATCATCCGGTGGGCCCGATCATAGAGTCTCGTCGACCGAACCGCCTTCACCCCGGATCGCGCATGGGCCGGAGCGTCGTCCTCGCCGGTTCCATTCGCTGCCCGCGGTGCAGCCTGCAGCCGCGGTGGTGCGTGTGCGGGGCGCTGCCCCCCGTGGAGCCCCGGCTCCCGGTCCACGTGCTGATCCATCGTCACGAGCATGAAAAGCCCTCCAGCACCGGGCGGCTCGTCGCCCGCGTCGTGACCGGGGCCGCGACCCACGTCTACCAGCGTGCGACCCGCTTCTTCCCCGCCGCCGGGTTCCCGCACGACGCGGTCGAGACCGGCCGCGATCTCTGGATCCTCCATCCGCACGGCACGCCGCTGCCGGCACTTCCGGACGGCGGTCCGCCGCCGCACGTCCTGCTTCTCGACGGCACCTGGCGGCAGGCGGGCGAGATGCTGCGCAGCCTCGAGGGACGGGGACGCTGCATCCGGCTGCCCGACGACGCCACCCACGAACCGAGCCGCTACTGGCTGCGGGATCAGCCGTCGTCGGCCAAGCTCTCCACAGCCGAGGCGCTCATGGCCGTGCTGCAGGGCGTCGGCGACGGCGCTGCGGAGCGGCTCCTCCGCCTGCACTTCGAGCTGCACGTCTACGCCACGCTCCTCGCCCGCGGCCGCCGGGAGATGGCGGAGCGGTACCTCGGCCACTCGCCGCTCGTCACCATGGCACCGGAGGCCATCGACCGGCTGCACGCCCGACGTCCGGCCGGCTGATCGAGCGGCGGCTGGCGGCGTGAAGCGGCGGCGCGCACCGGCGAGGCACGGCGGCGCCGGCACGGACTCACCGCGGCACCGCCTCGAGGAAGGGAAACGCGGTGTCGGGCCGGAACTCCCCCGCGGCGTCGCCGCTGTAGGTTTCGCCCCCCTTCAGCGGCAGTCTCTTCACCGGCGCACCGGCCGCAAAGTCGACCCGTTCGAGCGGGATCCAGAACACCGTCGGGCTCGTCGCGGAGTCGAAGTAGAGGATCCGTGCCTTCTGATCGTGCACCGTCCGCCAGATGGTGCTGGCCACGTTCGGCTTCCCGGGCGTCACGATGCCCAGCGGCGTCGAGGCGTTGCGGACCACGCTGAAGATCGACGCGATGGCCCGCCTGCCGGTGAGGTCGTGGGGAACCGCGCCGACGTAGAAGCTCGCCCGCACGAACCGATCGCTGGCCCGGTTGGTGCCGGGGAGCATCACGTCGCCGCCGATCTCCTTCCAGTAGGCGTTCAGAGCCAGTTGCTGGTTGAACGGCGGCGAATTCGTCATCACGGTGTAGTCGCGGCCGTGGTGGATGACGAGGCGGCCGGCGATGTACTCGAGGATCGCCGAGTCACCCGACGGGTCGGAAATCGCCAGATGGCCGACACCGGGTTCTCCGTTGGGCAGCACAGGCGCCACGATCGTGAACGGCTCCTTCTCGAGGTCCGCCACCGCCTCGGCGACCGTCGCGTAGGAATCGAGGACGTACTGGGCCCAGCCGCCGATCGACAGGTTCGGCCGTCCGGCCACGGCCTTGCCGTAATCGCTCTCGGCCAGGTAGAGCACATTGGCGACGAGCCCCTTCTCATTGATGCCGTCGACGCTCGCCACGCCGTAGAAGCTCACCGCCACGGAGCCGTAACGACTCGTCCATGCGAAGCTCGCCGGCCCGGCATTGCCATGCCGCTTCATGCCCCGCGGGAAGCACCAGATCTCGGAGCCCGGGTCCTCCACCCAATCCATCGACCGCCCCACCACCACGGCGCCGTCACCGAAGACATGGAGGCAGCGGGTGCATGCGGCGGCGGGGCGGGCGGTGAACGCCGCCGCTGCCACCGCCAAGGCGATCGCGATGCGGGCGGAAGAGAAGCGGATCATGCTCGGGACCTCGGCGGGGAAGCGTCCGCCCTACGACCTCCCCTGACAGGGGCGCAGGCGGAACGACGACGTACTCTAGACGGCGGGCCAGCCGCACCACAAACGGGATACGGCGGCGTTCCCGGCTCGGACGGCCACGCGGTCGGTTACGCGAACGCCCGCCGATCGACGGCGAGCCTGCCGTCGGGCCGGCCCCGGTCCGGCACGGGCTCGCCGTCGCTGGCGATCCGCAGCAGCAGCGAGTCGCGGCGGAGCATCGCCTCGGTCAGCGACCGCGTGCCCAGCGACCGCCGCACCCGCCGCTTCCGATGGTCGAAGTGGACCGTGTAGTGGATCCACCACGTGCCGTTGTTGCACCAGAGATGGTGCCTCTCGTTCGCCTCGTCGACGCGAATCGAGGGAAATCCGACCGGCATCTCGCACTCCTTTCCTGTCGTGGAAAGGAAGGTGCCCTCGGGTGCCCCGCGGCCGCCGACGCTCGTCGCGGTGGCGAACGCGATGAACCGACCGAAAGCTTCGCCGGGAAACGCTCCCGACGCGTATCCTCCCGCACTGTCGCCAGTGCGGGTCACCACCTTGTGCTTTCGCGAGGTTGGTACGGGCGACCACGAGGGCCGCGCCGTTCGAGCAGGATACTTCCGACCTTCCGTCTGCGAGTCTAATCGGGGCTTTCGCCGTGGCAACCCGGCGCGGATAGAGAGTGTGTCATAGCGGACTCGGGCCCGCCCCGGCCGCCTCCGGGCCCCTGCTCCGTCTGCGAGTCGCCATCCAGCAGCAGCCGCAGGTGGCGAAAGGCCTGCTCGCCGAGAACCGCCACGGCCTCGTCGCGGATCCTCATCTCCGCGGCGATCTCCCGGCGTCCGAGGCCGGCGAGCCACAGTTGCACGAGCCGCCGCGACCGCGGGTCGAGCCGCGCGAGCGCCTCCCCCAGCCGATCCGGCGAATCCTCGCTTTCCTGATCTGCCATGCGTTCTCCTCGCCGCGCGTTCGCCCTGCCACGTGCCTGCTGACTCCGCCGTGCCCGGCGGGCCACCGTGCCGAGGCCTCCGTGGGAGAAAGTGTGCGCACCGGTCGGGACAACCTTGGTCCTGAGCGATTCGCGTCACAGGGCCGACGCCGACCCGTCATCCGGCGTTGGCCGCATGATCCGCCAGCCGCACACGGCGGCGGCGCCGGCTTCCAACACGGATGCTCTATCCCGTCGTCAGGCGACGGGGAATCGCGGCGGCCCCTGAAAGACGCCTTTCAAAACATACCGATCGTGCCGTAGACGACCGAGACTCGCCGCGGCTGCACGTCCGAAAACGGGGCAGATCCGCCTCCGGAACGATAGGGAGAGTGCGACGGCGCGGCCCGCGACCGCGCGGCCGCGGCACGGGATGCGGCGGACGTCTCCTGCCTGCCGGCAGCGGCCCTTTCCGCCAGCGTCGCCTGCCTGGCCTCGACCCCCTGCTGGCGTTGCCGCAGCGTGCTGCGAAGGGAATCGATCCGCTGGATTTCCCGCCAGAGCTGCTCAGCTGACATGTCCAGGATGTGGGGGATGTCCCGCAGTTCCTGTGCCCGCCGGGCGTCGGACATGGCCGAGAGATACTCCCCCAGCCACGCCTTCGCGTCGCGGGCCTCCGGAGTCTCGAGCAGCCGCAGCTTCGCAGAGATCGAGTCGAGAAGATACTCGAGGTCATACGACGACATCGCCGCCACCCGGCTGTTGAATTGCGACTTGATCCGCCGGACCTCGGCCGGCGAATAGACCGACTGCGTCGCCAGCCAGCTGCCGAGTTCGGCGATCGCCTGCTGCCATTCCCGTCCGTGAAGCAGATCCGACTTGCGGGCGAATTCGCCGCACTCATCGTCCGGGAACGCGTGGGCGGTGGCTCCGGCAGACCGGCCGGCGACGGGCTCGGCCCCCTGCACGCCGGCAGGCACCATGCCCAAGGCGCCGACGCAGCACATCCAGCGGACGGCCGTTCCGACCGGCCACGGGCGATCTCGATGCGACTCGTTCATCCGGTCACCCCTTTTTCTGTACGCGGATCCAGGTGGACCGCGCCGGCTGGCCGTCGTCGCCATCCAACGCGTCGGGAAGCGTGCGCCACGCGCAGCGGTCCCCTCCGTCATACGTGTAGATGTTGACGGCCGTCTCGCGCCGGCCGTCGGGCAACACCGCCGTCTGCATCACCACCCATGAACCGCCGTCGCGGAACCATGTGGCCTCGCCGCGGCTGCCGTCGGAGGAGAAACTCCAGGATCGAATCCGCCGCACGAGCGGATCCCAGCCGATCCGCTGGTGGACCTCGACGGCGTCACCGCCGCCCGCGACGTCAGGAACCCGGGCGTCACGCACGAGAAACGTGCGGCCCGCATCCCACCGCACCCGCATTTCCATCGCCGGCCCGGCCTTCCCTTCGGCCCCCGCCGCGTTCAGAACCCAGTCGCCGACCAGCCACTCGAGATCCTCGAGCATGTCGTCGTCCGCCACGACAGGCCGTTCGGACTCGCGCACACCGGCGAGCTTCCACGTGTCGCCGCTGCGGACCCAGACTGCCGAGAACCAGCCCTCGATCGGATTGGTCGTGCCAGGCAGCACGACGTCCACGGCCCCGTCCTCAAGAGCCACGTCGGCGGTGACGAACCGGATCTGCGACTCCTGCACACGGTACTCGGGCCGCAGCCCGGCCTCCGCGGACGGACCGCCGTCGAGAAGGCCACCGTCTCGCGGCTGCAGACGCCTCCCCCATCCATCGACGATGTCTCCGTCGGCCATCCATGCCGCCTTGACGGCATGCTCGTCTCCCTTGGCGAGCGCGGCCCGATAGGCCGCCGCGGCGGCGCGGATGGCGGCCACGTCGGCAGGCGATCCCACCGCCTCGGCCGCCTCGACCACCTGGCCCGCCTGGCCCGACAGCAGCGACCCGCACACGAGCCCGACTCCCAAGGCCACCACAAGCCTCGCGGTCACGGCGCGGACCGGGCAGCGAACGATGGGCACCGTTGGTGCCGGTTGTGCGGCGCGTGTCACCATGATTCTCCTCGAGACGAGAGGGCTCCAGACGATCGAGACAGCGTAATCACGCCATGACCACGTGTCGAACGATATCGGAGCCTCCAACCCACCGGCAGCGTGCGACGTTGGACGCGTCGGGCCGCGCTCGCGTCTGCCGGATCCGGATCCTACGGCGAGACCGCCAGCCGGCGGCCGTCGAGCCAGGTCTC
>JBILVO010000023.1:0-37870 GCA_044370415.1 Pirellulales bacterium | reverse complement strand
CCCGCCCGTCACACCGGCGTCGCGGCCCCGAACCCGAGCCATGGACGATATGGACGATATGATTCCCACGGAGTCCTGTTCAGGCTCCGGGAGTCGGTCATCGATGCACCGTCTGCTTTCAACCGTCGTGGTCTGGGCACTCTGCCTCGTGCCCGCGGCCTTCCTGCAGGCGGCCGCTCCCGCATGGCAGCCCGTCGAGCCGGTGTTCACCGCGAAGTGCTTCGGGTGCCATGCCGGCGATCAGGCCAAGGGCGGGATCGACCTGCGGGCGCTCATGGCGGCCGCCCCGGCCTCCCGTGACTTCGACGCCTGGGAGCGGGTTCGCGACGTGATCGAGGGCGGCGACATGCCTCCGCCGAAGGCCGAGCCGCTCACCCCGGAGGAGCGGGCGACCCTCGCCGCCGCCGTGGGCCGCGAACTCGACACCCTCGCCGCGGCCAATGCCGGCGATCCCGGCGCGGTGACGATGCGACGGCTCACCAATGCCGAGTACGACCGCTCCATCCGCGACCTGACAGGGCGTGACTCCGCGCCGGCCGCGGAATTCCAGCCGGACGGCGGCGGCGGCGAAGGCTTCTCGAACACCGGCGACGTGCTCTTCATCGACCCCGCCGCGCTCGACAAGTATTTTACCGCCGCCCGCCTGCTCGCCGATCAGGCCACGATCATGCCGGGCACCGGCATCACGTTCCACGACCACCGCATCGGCCCTCGGGGGCAGGAGCAGATCAAGGCCCACGCGGAGCAGAGCCTCTACGTCTGGTATCAGCAGAAGGCGGCCCCGCACCTGCCCGGCGATTTCGACGACATGCGGGAGGCCGACTACCTGCTGGCCTGCTGGAAGCACCGGCATTTCGCCACGCCCCTCCACACGCTCGCCGACCAGGCCGGGTTGAAGCTGCCGTTCCTGCAGAACTGGTGGCGGCTGCTCACCACTCCGGAGCCGGCGTCGAGGTTCCTCGACCTCGTGCGGGTGCCGTGGCGCGAGCTGCCCAGCCTCGACCCGTCGGCGGCGGACAAGGTGCCCGCGACGGTGACGCGGGAGGTGGCCCGCATCGCTGCCGACCTGCGGTCGTGGAACAACCCGGAGAAACCTGGCAGCGGCGTGCAGCGCCGGCAGCAGGACGCCGACGGCATCAATGCCTATCCCATCGCCGTCACAGTCAAGGGGCACGACCGCGTGCACCTCTGCTTCGGCGACATCGGCGACGGCAACGCCGGCGACATCGCGCTGGTCACGAAGATCGACGTGAAGCTCGACAAGCAGTCGGTCTCCTACGTCGACTGGCTCGCCCGAAGGATCGACGAGATCACCGGAAAGATCGGGGCGAATCCGCCCCCAGAGGAAGCGACATCCCTGGCGAAAACCCTCGCCGCGCTCGAGGCGACCCGCGGCCTCTTCGGCCGGCATCCCCGGGCCGATCGCACGATCGACGCGAAGGTGCTCGCCGTCGAGGCGCCGCGGATCGTGACGCTCCCGCTTCCCGAGGGCGCCATCTCGATCCGGGCGGAAACGCGGCTCGACGCCGCCAACCCCGAGTTCGACAAGGCGACGATCCAATGGCTGGCGACGACGGGCACGCCTCCCGACGTGACCCGGATCATCCCCGGCGTGCTCACGATCTGGAAGATCCAGACCGAGGTCGCCCGGCGGACCATGGGCGACTTCCAGGTGATGCGGACCGCCTTCCCCGACATGTTCGAACGCCGGCTGGAGGAGGTGGCCCGCAACCTCTATCGCAGCACGGCTGGCTCCACCGTCTATTCCCTCGGCGACGACCAACTCGGCGATGTCCTCGGACAATCCGACAAGGACGCGCTCGCCGCCATGCGGAAGGACTGGCGGCTGGCCGCGCCGCGCGAGCTGTCGAAGCCGCAGCAGTCCGAGTTCGACGACTCCATGATCCGCCACCTGCAGGGATTCGCTTCCCGCGCCTGGCGGCGGCCCCTGCACGACGACGAGCAGGCGGCCCTGGCGACGCTCTATCGCTCCCGGGTCGGCGACGGTCTCGACCGCGAGTCGGCCGTTCGCGAGGGGATCGTGCGGGTGCTCGTCTCGCCGCACTTCCTCTTCAAGCCGGAGGCCTTGCCCGCCGTGGCCCGTACCTCCGGCGGCGAGTCGCCGGCCGATCTGCCGCTCTCACCGTGGGAGCTGGCGTCGCGGCTGAGCTACTTCCTCTGGTCATCGATCCCCGATGAGCGGCTGCGGCAGGCGGCCGCGGACGGCAGCCTGCGCCGGCCCGAGGTGCTCTCCGCCGAGGCGCGGCGGATGCTGGCGGATCCGCGGGCCGCCGCCCTGGCGGAGGAATTCGCGGGCCAATGGCTCCGGTTCTCGTCGTTCGAGAAGCACGACGGCGTCGACACGACGAAGTTTCCCGAGATGACGCCCGCCGTACGGGCCGACATGAAGCGCGAGGCCGCGGAGTTCTTCCTGCACTTCTTCCGCGAGGACCGGCCCGTCATGGACATCGTCGCCGGCAGGACGAGCTTCCTCAACGAGCGGCTCGCGACGTTCTATTCCATCTCGAGTGTGATCGGCCCTGAGTTCCGCGAGATCGACGTGTCGGCGCACGGCCGGGGAGGCCTGCTGGGCATGGGGGCGTTCCTCACCAGGACGTCCCGGCCCGACCGCACGAGCCCCGTGCTGCGCGGCGAGTATCTCCTGGCCGTCATCCTCGGCCAGCCGTCGCCGCCGCCGCCGCCGAACGTTCCCGAACTCCAGCCGGGGCTGAAGCCGGCCTCGCTCCGCGAGGCGCTCCTGCGGCACCGTCAGGACCAGGCCTGCGCGGTCTGCCACGACCGTATCGATCCGCTCGGATTCGCCCTCGAGTCGTTCGACCCGGTCGGCCGACTCCGCACGGCCGACGCGGCCGGCGGCGCCATCGACGACGCCGGCCGTCTTCGCGATGGCACGCCGATCGAGGGGCTGGCAGGCTTGCGCGATTATCTCAGCCGCAACGAGACGCAGTTCATCCGGCAGTTCAGCCGCAAGCTGCTCGGCTACGCCCTGGGCCGAAGCGTCGCGGCCACCGACCAGGCGCTCGTCGAGAAGATGGTGCAGTCCGTCCGGTCCCACGACGGCCGCGTGTCGGCCGCCGTCGTCGAGATCGTCACGAGCCGGCAGTTCATGCAGCGCCGTCCGGACGCCGCCGACGGCCCCGAGTCGCCCTGATCACCCCCACCGGAGCTTTGCTGAAGATGTCATCCTCGAGCCTCTCCCGCCGCCGTTTCCTGCGTGGCACCGGCGTCGCCGTTGGGCTCCCGTGGCTGGAGTCGGTGCCGGCCTTCGGCGACGATCGCGGCGCCGCCGGCACGGCCCCCCGCCGCCTCGCCGTCTGCTTCACGGGCAACGGCGTGAACCCGCATCACTGGGGCGCGAAGATGGGCCCCGACGGCATCGAGTTCGCCGACTCCCTGCGGCCGCTCGCGCCGATCAAGGACCGCGTCGCCGTCTTCACGGGCCTGTGGAATCCGACCACCGTCGAGGGCGAGGGCGGCCACTACCCGAAGATGAACGTGCTCTCCGGCCTGCGGGTCAAGAAGACCACCACCGACGTCGAGGTCGGCACGACGATGGACCAGATCGTGGCGGCACATGTCGGCCGGGCAACGCCGGTGCCCAGCATCGTCCTCGGCACGGAGCGGCCCGGCTACTCGACCGACTCGGGGTTCACGCAGATCTACTCGGCGTACATCTCATGGAGCACGCCGACCACCCCGGCCCCGAAGGAGATCTTCCCGCAGCAGGCCTTCGACCAGCTCTTCGACGACGGCAGCCGCCGAAAGCGCGACCGCAGCATCCTCGACCTCGTGCTGGCCGACGCCAGGCAGCTGCGGGGGAACTTGAGCCTGCGCGACGGCAGGAAGCTCGACGAGTATCTGGAGTCGGTCAAGGAGATCGAGACCCGCGTCGAGCAGGCGGAGAGGATCAGCCAGGCCGAGACCGGCGGCCGCGGCTGGCATCCGACGATCCAGGCCCCGACGATCGGCCGGCCCGCCGCCGGCATCCCGGCGAGCTCGGAGGACCACCTGCGGCTGATGTTCGACATCCTGCTGCTCGCCTTCCAGATGGACCGCACGCGGGTCGCGACGTTCATGCTCAACAACGACCTCTCCAACATGCGGTTCCCGAGCCTGGACGGCGTCGCCTCGGGAATCCACGAGCTCTCCCATCATGCCGGCGACGAGACGCGGCTGGCCCACTACCAGCGGGTCAACGAGTTCCAGGTGCGGCTGTGGTCGGAGTTCCTGCAGCGCATGGCGGCGACGAACGAGGGGGAGCGATCCCTGCTCGACAACAGCATGGTCCTGCTCACGAGCAGCCTCATGGACGGCAACGCCCACGACTCCCGCCAGCTGCCCGTCGTGCTGGCCGGTGGCGGTGGCGGCACGATCAGGGGCGGCCAGGCCCACGACCTCAGCGGCGATCCGAACCGCCGGCTCTGCCGGCTCCACCTGGCGCTCATGGATCGCATGGGCGTGCGCGTGGAGAAGTTCGGCGACGCGGAGAACGCGCTCACGATCTGACGCCCTGGTGATCTGACACGGCGTGAGATCACGGCGCGAGATCCCCCGCGATCGTCGCCGCCGGCGGCTTTCCCCGGCTCGCGAGGGAGCTAGTGCACGAGCCCCGACGATGTGTCGAGCGTGCTCACGCCGCGCATCGCCAGCGCGACGGCGTCGGGATTCGTCGACAGGCGGAGGGCCTCGGTGCCGCTGATCTGCCCGGCTTTGTAGAGCTCGGCCAGGTGCTGGTCGAAGAGCTGCATGCCGTTCTCGCGGTTGGCGATCGCCTGCGGCAGGCTGCCGATGCGTCCCTCGAAGATCGCCTTCCGCACCACGGCCGTGTTGCGCATGATCTCCAGCACCGGAATCCGTCCCTTGTCCTTCTGCTTGTGGCTCGCCAGCCGCTGGCTGACGACGGCCGCAAGGTTGGTCGCCAGCTCCGTCTGCAAAAGCTCCCGCTCGTCGGGAGGAAACATGGCGACGATCCGCTGCATGGTGAACGAGGCGTTCGTCGTGTGGATGGTGCTGAACACGAGATGGCCGGTGTCTGCCGCCTGCAGCGCGATCCGCATCGTCTCGGCATCGCGCAGCTCGCCGACGAGGATCACGTCGGGATCCTGCCGCAGCGCCCGCCGCAGCGACTCGGAGAAGCTCGGCGTGTCGCGGCCGATCTCGCGCTGCGCGACGAGGCTCTTCTGCGAGACGTGCACGAACTCGATCGGATCCTCGATGGTCACGATCCGCAGCCGCCGCGTGCGGTTGAGGTGGTCGATCATCGCGGCGAGCGTCGTGCTCTTGCCGCTGCCGGTCGTGCCCGTCACGAGCACCAGCCCCCGCTGCTCCTCGGCGATCTCCTCGAGCACCGCCGGCAGGGCCAGCTCCGCCGCGGTCCTGATCCGCAGTGGAATGCAGCGGGCCACGAGGCAGAGGTTGCCCTTCTCGTGAAACACGTTGACGCGGAAGCGGGCGACGTCGGGAATAAAATAGGAGAAGTCGCAGCTCCGCTCGGCCTCCAGCCGCTGCACCTGCGATTCGTCGGCGACCTGCTGCACGAGCGTGCGGAGCTCCTCGGCCGTCACCGGCGGCGCGTTGACCGCGACCATCGTGCCGTCGACGCGCACGGTGGGCGGGCTGCCCACCTGCACGTGCAGGTCGCTGGCGTTGAACTGGACTGTGGCCTTCAGCAGCCGCTGCATTTCCATCTGTCGACTCCCCGGAGAAACGGAACCAGCCTACCCGCGATGCCGCCGTCCTGGCCTGCCGGCGGCCGGATCAGCCCGCCGTCTGCTCGAGCCACCAGGCCTCGGCACGGGCCTCGTCCCAGTCGGCGGCACACCCGCAGGCCCCGAGGGCCGCCGCCACGGCCAGGGCGTCGGGGTAGCGGTCCTCGGGCCGCTTGGCGAGGCAGCGGAGGATCACGGCCTCGAGGTCCGCAGGGATCGACGCATTCCGCTCCCGGGGCGGTGTCACCTGCTCCGACACGTGGGCCCGCAGCACCTCGGCCGGCGTCGCCCGCTCGAACGGCGGCCGGCCCGTGACCATGAAGGAGAGCATCGCGCCGAGTCCGTAGATGTCGGCCCTGCCGTCGACGACACATCCGCCGACGGCCTGCTCGGGCGAAACATACTCCGGCGTGCCGGCGACCATGCCAGAGGCTGCCGGATCATGCTCCGGCAGGGCCGCGGCACCGCCGACGACGCCGAAGTCGAGCACCTTCACCACGTCGCAGCGGCCGCCGAGGACCGAGACGAAGACGTTCCCGGGATGCAGGTCACGGTGCACGAAACCGAGCCGGTGGGCCTCGGCGATCGCACCACAGATCTGACGGCCCAGGAAGACGGCGCGTCCCGCGGGCATCGGCCCGGACCGGCCGACGATGTCGGCGACGCAGAGCCCCGGCAGAAACTCCATGGCACAGTACGCCGTGCCGTCGCCCGTGCGGCCGAAATCGAACACGGTGACGGTGTTGGGGTGTAGGAGCCGTGCCGCCGCCTGCACCTCCCGGTCAAACCGGGCCGTCGCCGCGCGATCTCCCGGCCTCACGAGCTTGATCGCGCACGGCCGCCTGAGCTCGTCGTGTTCCGCCAGGTAGATGTGCCCTGCCCCGCGATCGCCGAGCGACCTCAGCAGGCGATAGGGGCCCACGCGGCCGAGTCCGGCAGGACCGGAGTCGCGACCGCCGTCCGCGCCCTCGCGGCCGCGCAAGGCCCACGCCGCGAGCGTCGCCAGCAGAACACCCATGATGAGAAACAGGGCGTTGGCCATGACGATCTGGTGGCCCGCCACGTCGTCGACGGCGAGGTCGACGGTGTCGGCGTGATGCAGGACGAGCCCGTGGCAGAAGATCAGTGCGGCGGCCATCGTCACCGTGATCCTGGTCGTCGCCGCGGACGACCGGGTCAGGAAGACGCCCCAGCAGATCATGAGCACGAGCGTGCGGATGACACCGTTCTTCTGGATGGCGACGGCATCGACGAGATCGCGGCGGTCGATGAGCTCGACCGTCGACAGATACTGTGCGGCCAGGATGAACAGCATCTCGACACAGAGCAGCCCCATGTCGACGACCCGCAGCCGGCGGCGATCCAGCGGCAGCGGCGACCGCACCAGTGCGAAGACCGCCGCTGCGACCGCCGCCCGCGCCAGAAGCGACCAGGCCGGCGCGTCGGAACTGAAGCCGGAGGCAGCCGCCGGGCCGGTCAGCTTGATCGCGGCGAACGCCAGGTGGAACAGCGTGAGGAACCCGGCCACGATCGCCAGCCGCGACCGCAGCGTCGCGGAGGACATGTCGTCCACGTCGCCGGTCGCCGCCCCCTGCTCGCGGCCACCGGCCGCGACGGCGGCTCCGCGGTCGACGGGCTCGAGCACGACGTCACCCTGTTCGTCAGCCAGATCGTCCCGGACGGCATGGCTGTCATGCGTTGCGGACATCGCTGCATCCTCGTGGCTCGGGTGTCGGTATCGCGGGAAGAGGGAATCGTGACGTGATCGACCGGGGCTGCCGGCTTCGGGAGGGACGGTCCGCGGCGGGGTCCGCAGCGGCTCCGCCAGTCACGGGCCTCCGCCGGGCCGCGGACGATCGCCGCCGTCCGGCCCCGCACTTGCCGGCTGTCCCGCACTCGCCGGCTGGTCCGGTGCGGCTGGCGGCTCCCCGGCCGACTCCCGTACCCAGGCTCGCGCCTTCCTGAGCGTCTCTTCGACCGCGCCCTGCGGACGACCGAAGTCCTCCTCTATCTCGCCGATCACGCGCTCGACCGCTTCCGTAACGTGACCGTCCCCGGCGGGGCCGCCGCGCAGCCACGGCACGAGCAGATAGGCCGCGGCGACGACTGCGAGGGTCACCAATGGAATCCGCATGCGACCGACTGCGTCGCGGTATCGCTGCCAATCGGTCCACAGGTAATACAGAGTGAACGGAGGAACGAGGAACAGAGCACCCTGCAGCGGGCTTCGCCGAAACGACAGGGTCACGAGGCTCGCGACATCGCCCGACAGCCCCACGAGATTGAGGGCGACGATCGCGAGCGTGCCCCACTGGGCCAGCGTGTGCCGCCCGGTCATCCCGCAGGCGATCGCCAGGATGATGACGATGAAGGAGATCGTGTAGCTGGTCTCGCTAATCCAGGTGGACACGCGGACGAGATGGCCGAAGACCCAGCGGTAGGCCTGCACGAAGGGCGTCGGCTCGTAGGCCCCGCGGCCGGGCGAGAGCCGCGCCACCGGCGCCGCGGTCGGCTCGAAGTCTTCCTCCGGCATGGGCTCGGGCGCTGCATCGCGGCGGCGGGCTTTGGCGGCGGCCGCATCGGTGGCGGCTTTGGTGAGCGTCGGGACCGCCGTCGGCGTGACCGGACGCAGGCTGTAGCCACTCGTCACGGTCGCCTGGCGGCCGCCGTCGGGCCGCCCGAGCCCCGCCCCACCACGCTGCCCTGTCGCGGCCGGACTTCCCGATCCGACGAGCTGGCTGGCGACGGCGGTCCGCCAATCGGGCAGCTCGTCCTGCGTTGCCGCCTGACCCGTCGCCCCGGAGTCGCGGCCCCGAGCCGCCTCAGAGCGACCGCCCCCGCGCGAGCGATCGCCGGCCGCATCGGACGCCGCAGGGATGACGATCCGTTGGCCGCAGCTCCGGCACCGGCCGGAGCGGCCGGCGAGGGTGGCATCGACGGAGAGCCTGCTTGCGCACTTCGGACACGCGAACGCGATCTTCAACGGATCTTCTCTCCTCGGAAGTGCGTCATCGCGGGTCGTTCACGGTCTTCACTGTCTTCACACAGGCGATCGATGTCACGGGAATCCAGGTTTCTGCCACGCCCGCGATGTGCCGCACGACGATGTAGTCATCGCCTACCGCGATCAGTGCGTGTCCAAGCGGGCCCGGCAGCCCGTCGAAGACGCTGATCTCGAAACGACCGCCTGATTCCCTCAATGCCACGGGCATGCCGGGTTTCAGACCAGCCAAGGCACCTCCCCGCTCAGCCGGCGCCAGGCCCGCGGCAGCGACGACTGCCACGAGCACGCCGGCGAGTCCTCCCCTCGCTATGAGACGCCGGCCTGCGTCGGACATGCACTGCTCTCCTCTGCAGGGTCATGAAGCCCATGCACCCCATCCACATGGAGCGTAGCTTACTCACTCACTCATCGGGCGGATAGGTTCTACGCAGGACGACGGATGCCTCGGGGGAGCGAGCCGCCTGCCCCGCTCGCCGTCGCTGCGCCCTACTATCGCCGCTGGACTTCCTGATGCCCGCACCGCGAACAGCACCAGCAGTCCGTGTAAAGAAACCGGCCCCTGAGCTGCTGCTCACTCGTGAGCATCCAGCCGGCCACAGGGAGAGTCCGCGCAGGGCGAGACGGACATCGAGGGCCAAGAACGCCCACGAGATGACCCTCGTCGTTTTGTCGGGCTGACCGCCCCCGCGACCCCGCACGCGATCGCGGCCGCCACCCAGACGCTGTGAGGCGTCAACTCGCTCCACACGGCCTCGCGGAAGGCCTGCACTGCATCGCGCAAGTCAACGTTCCGAGTTTCCTGGGCTGGCAGGCAATGCGACCTGCAGGAGGCTCGCCTGCAGGGCGTCTGACACCGCAAATACCTTGGAACCCATGACGCGACCCCTAGAGCGAGGTATAGAATACGGCACCAGAGCCGTATCCCGAAAGCCCCGTGCGACACAAGACGGTGGCGGCGATACTGTTGAACGATCCATTCCCGCACGCCGGGCCGGCTTGGCGGCAGGCGGGCGGACCATGGGCCCCGCGATGATCCACCAGCTTCTCTGCACCCATTGCACCTTCGCCTCCTCGAGGCTCGAAAGCGCGCAGGGGGAGGCGGGCCAGAAGGTGCTCGGCTACAGCGTCCGCGCATCGTCAATCGCGGACTCCAACCTGAACCTACTGCGTGAGGAATTTCGGACCGTCGAACGGCTGTTGGCCTATGAACTCCCGGTGGACGCGACGGCGACCGACCGGACGAGCCTCGATGCGACGACGGCGCCGCGACGCATCTTCTACGTACCGAGCATCGGCGGCAGGAGCGTCTGCGGCCAGATTGCGTACCGTCAGTTCGACACGGCCGGCCGGCCCGGCTCGTATTTCGCCCATCTGCTGGTCGTGCCGGAAAAGGAGGCGACATCGGCCGCATTTTCCGGGCTCGAGTGCCTGCGTCTGGCTGGGCTCTGCCATACCGACAACACGCCAGGCTGGCATCGCGCCGACGGCGAGGCTTTTGACCTGAAGCCGTTGGCGTCACTCGACACCTGGACCGGCCTCGCCGCCCAGAAATGGGACGCCGCCGTCGTGGCTTTCCTGAAGGAGCCAGATTGCTCGCAGGCGATGCCGCCCGGGCTCGCTCTCCCCGACCGCTGGAAGGCCATATCCATAGAGGATCGCAAAAAGCTGCTCGCCTCGATGCTTCAAGCCACAATCTCACGCACCAACGCTCCCCGGGTCGTGCTGGCCGTCGAGCCCGATGTCGCTGCGGTTCTGTTCTACGCCGTGCTGAGACTCATCCCCAAAAGCGTTCGTCAGTGCATCGGATTCACGACCTACGAACCGGATCCGTTCCGATCGTCATCGCAGCTCGTCGCCACCACGTTTCTTCGAATCGACTATCGATGGGCTCCGCAGCTGCCCCACACCTCGGCGTTGGTCTACGACACGTTCGCTCCTCCCGCTTCGGCCCCGCTGGCGGGAGCCACCTCCGCCGGGCGGTACGCCCAATGGGCCGTGGACCGCCTCGCCAGAGGAAAGCTCGCGAGAATCGACAGGGCGATAGGCTGCATCGATCGATCTTGGACAACCGCTCCGACCGCAGAAGAGCTCGACGGTGCCACCAGGATCGCGGACAGCATCGACGGATTATTCGACCGGAAATTGGCAACGCTGCCCAAGGACTGCAGCTCAGTCTGCCGGGCCTTCGCCGCCGACTACTGCAGGACCACCGTGCCCGGAAAGTTGCCGGCTGTGGAGAAGTGGAGCGGCGAGGATCGAGCCAGGCTGCTCGAGCACCTGCCCCTGTTCGCGGGCAAGCTTTGGGAGAAACTGCAAACGAACCCGGCCGTTCAACGCTTCGTGGAGCAGTCGCGGCCGACGGATGAGAAGGACGTGGCGAGGTTTTTGTCTCAACCCGACACATCCCTTCCGGACCCGGACGCCCTGGACACAGTCCTGCGATTCTGCCGCGTGAAACATCGGCTTCCGGGCGCAGACAAGGACCGTAAAGGACCGGGCCCGGAGTCGATGCCGCGACTCTGGGGCATTCTGCAGCCCAAGGAAGGAGCGTCCTACGCTCCGCCCAAGCTCCTTGTCGACGCGCTTGCCGTCATCGCGCCCTCACATACTGTCACCGAACCCGCAGACACTGACTCCCAGATCGCAACCGCCGGCAGCGAGCCCGCGAAGACTTTTGCGATCCTACCGCCCAGCTTCGGGCTGCGGGAGATCCACGGCCTCGTCGCCGCCTTGGACAACCGATTGAAAAAGACGTTGAGCGAGCGACTTCAGACACATCTGCGCACCCTGCTCGATGAAGCGGCACTCCGGCTCACCGAAGACGAGATGTGGGAGTTGCTTCGCCCGTCGTCTTTCTCGCACCGGGACGTCAGCGAGCTTTATGGCGGCCACGACGGTGCGTTCGACAAACGCATCACGACTGTCGTGCAACAGCTCGCACGCAATCCTGGACGGATATGCCGTGACGCACGCACCGTGCTGGACACGCTCACCGTGTGGCAAAAGTGCGCCCGCACGACTCCCGTCCATGATGCCGTAAAAGGATGGAAACATCTGCTTCACTGGTTCGAGGCGCATGCCGAGCGCGGCATATTGCAACTGCTTCGCTTGAGCCCGAAGACAGAAAAGAAGTTTCCATCTGAATGGGAGCCGAGCCCCGTGTGGCCGGGGGACCGCGAGCCGAGATTGGTGATCAGCATGGAGCAGACGATCCAGAGCATCTCGCCGCAGGCCACATCTGCAGCCGATAGATCCGCGCTGCTGACGAACGTATTGAACGAACTCATTGCTGCCGGGGTGATCGACGCGAAACAGAAGCCGCACCTCGAGGCTCTGATCCGCAGGATTTGTCCTGAGGACACGAAGAAAAAATAGCGAGCCGGCTTACGAGCCTGACGGCTGCGGATACCGCCGCCCGGGATTGATGGCCGCCCAAGCGGTCCTGAAGCGGGTCGCTGATCACCGCGGCGGC
This sequence comes from Pirellulales bacterium, assembly GCA_044370415.1. Taxonomy (GTDB): domain Bacteria; phylum Planctomycetota; class Planctomycetia; order Pirellulales; family UBA1268; genus CAMCQY01. The sequence continues at coordinate 25,665 of JBILVO010000023.1, read as the reverse complement.
GGGGGCGGGGGTGGCGGCGGCATCTTGCGGGTCGCCGCCGGTGGTGACTGCGGGCCGGCTCCTCGCGGCGGGGAGACCGCCGCAGGCGGCGGCGACTTCGGTCGGCTGGGAGGGGGTGGCGGTGGCGGTACCATCACCGCCATCGCCGGCGGCGCACCTCCGGTGGCGGCACCGGATGCGCCGACACACACGATCACGCGGACACTACCGATCTGCTGCTGAAACCCTGGAGGCACGACGGCACTCCGTTCGGCAACCACATCGTCGCAGGTCACCTTTCCTTCGGCGAACCGGAATCGCATTGACATGGCCGGTCCGCCGGGCGTCCAGACGGCGCAACGCCGCGCATCGCTTCCGATACAGACGGGTTCGTTGCCCAACGACACCATGCGGCCTTCGCCGGCGTTGCCAAACGACACCTGCAGCCACGCCGCACGAAAAGCCTGCTCCACGAGGCCGATCGCGAAGCCCAAGGCGGCCCCGACGATACCCATGCCGATCAGCCTGCCGAAGAGATCTCCGGCCACGGCCTTAGCCAGAATGAATCCGATCGCTCCCACCGCGCCACCCACGGCGCCCCCTATGAAGCCGTGCAGCCGCCCCAGGTTCGGGATGAAAAACGACATCCCAAGGCCGATCAGCGCGCCGAATATCGCCCATGCGGCAATCCGGGCGATCTCGATGAGCAGCAGGCTTCCCGCGCCGGAGGCGATGGTGAGATAGACGGCGACGCTAAAAAAGGCCTGCGCGAGACCACCGGAGACCAGGCCCGCCAGGGCTCCACCCGCCGCCGCGATCCCGGCCTCCTTCTGGTCGATCAACGGCCGCCTGAGGTATCGATTCTGCCCGATCACCATCGCGATCGAATACCCGATGGCATAGATCAACATCCACACGGACGTCAGCAGGATCAGCTGCGCCAAGGAGGCCTCTCCGGATCCGCTGCCGATGGCCTCGTTGAGAAGCTCACCCGGTATGAAGGCCACCAGTGCCCCAAGGACACCGGCCACCGCCAGCGTCATCGGCTTGCCACCCGCTGCCCATGGCTGCGTCGTGACACCGCCCGGCCATGATGTGATGGGAGACACGGTCGACCTCGAACTTTCAGCACGCACAAGGCATGATCGGCGGCCGACCCATCACCCGAGCAGGCCGGGATCGGCCTGCCGATCCTCGGCGTCGTCGGAGGGCCCATTGGTGCGCTCGTCGCCGGGAACGACGTCACCGTCTTCCGCATCTGCGGCCGATGCTCCCGCGAGCACGAACTCTTCGTCGGATCGATCCGGCTCGACGTCTGGCGGCGACTCGTCGGCCGTCTCCGGAATGATGTCGAGCACGAGCAGCGTGCAGTCGTCGATGACGAGCTGGTTGCCTGCGTCTGCCGGCCCAATCTGACGGAATCCGACGATGTCCGACTGCCACGCCGCCTCGTCGTCCCGATACCGATGCCAGTCGACCGCTCTGCCCGCCTCGTATTCCCGCATCGCCCAGGCGGCGATGGCGTCCGTGCAGAGCACGAGCACGTCACCTGCCCGACAGCGGCCGTCCGCCAATTCCCGGAACTGCTCCGCGTAACGCACGCCCTTCGCCTTGCTGCTCAGGGCATAGGGAGAGGCGTCGAACTCCCCGGCTCGGGTCATCGGGAAGCTCAGGATCTTGACGCCGTCCCTCACGAGAAACAGGCAGCAATCCCCGATGGAGTGCGCGCGCAGGGCGTATTCCGCTGGTGTCCCGTCGTCGGAGGATTCCACCGCCTCCAGCGGCTCGACATCGACGATCATGAGGGTGCACTGGGCGCCAAAGCGACGCAGTTTCTCCTGCCCCGACCATCCCAGCCGCGACGTGTCCACCTGCTCCCACCAGGCGGCCTGCAGGTCGGAGACCCATGCCGTCAGCGACTCGTCGTCATACGCGGCCGGTGGCGCCACCACGGCGGTGCGTGTCAGGAGCCGCGCCCAGCTGCGCGACATCATCGCCGAGGACACGCCGTCGGCGATCACAGCACGGCCCAGCCTGCGGCTCACCGCCGAGGCATCCTCATAGGCGCCCGGTGATTCCGGGTCCCGCGGAAACCATCGTTGCTGCACGTTGAATCGCACCGCCGTTGTCCTCGTCGTCTTCGTGGCCGACGCTAGACGCGCGCCGGGGCCAGGGCGATCGCAAGCTCTTCCGCCAGCGTGTCGAACGAACCGTTTACCACCAGGGCACGGCAGCCGTCCTTGATATAAGCGCGCTTGGTGCCGCGCAGCTTCTCCCAATCGGCCAAGGGAGATGTCCTTTGCCACAGTGCACGAATCGCATCGCTCGTGATCTCGTCGTCGGTCGCCGGATACGAGAGCGACGCATGCGGTGAGTCCGGGCACACGCAATGTTGGAGCCGAACGGCCGCAACATCGGAGCCTCCCACGCCCGCAAGCACGTCAGCGGCGGCGTGAACGTCGGCGACGTCGTGTCCCGCACGGGTCAGATGTACGACGATCGTCACACCGGCGTCAGCATGCGCCACCCGCCACTTTTCGACGATGCCGGCCACCGCCGCGAATGCCGGCTGCAGCGGGCAGGCGCCCGACGGTGCGAGGTCGAAGTGGATCGGCGTGCGTCTCGTGAAGCTCAGGATGCCACCGGCGCCGTTGGACATCTCCACCATCTTCTCGGCGATGCGGATCGCCCCATCGGTCAGTTCCGTGTTGCGCACGCACTCGCGGCCGGCGAGCGGCCCGGCAAAGGTCGCCGACACCTCCACCTGCCCGTCGGCCCCCACGCCGTACGACACGATCGCGACGTCGATCGGCAGCTCGAGGCACGGCTTCGACGACAGCTGCCGCAACAGATCATTCGCCGTATCCTGCAGTTGGCTGAAGGGTAGCCCGGCCGCATCGCCCCCCGCTCCCGCGGAGCGGTCGAGCACGAGGACCGCCAAAGCGGCCGTGGGCGTGTCCTGCGTTGCGGCAGGCTTCGCGGCCTCGGTGTCTGCGGCGCCACTCGGTGCGTTGTCCACCGTCGCGGCGCTCGCGGACTCGCTCATCCCGGACGGCGTTTCGCCACCAGCGGGCGGCACAGCGGCCATCGTCGGCGTGGCCTGCGATTGGATGGGCGATGACAATGGCGATGGCGAGATCGCTTGGAGGGAAGAATCCACCACGTGCCACCTCGCAAGCTCCAGGCAGCGAACGACCTCCATCATCTTCGCGTTGTGCACGATCGCACGCGCGCCGTGTGGGATCGCCATCTTCGCCTGCGCCGCGGTGGTCCGCAGCCCGTCCGGCACCGAAGACGCCCGTGAGAAAAGATCCTGGGCGACGCCGGCGGGCAGCAATCCCTGTTGCACAGGAAATGAGGAGGTGATCTGTCCGGCGGCGGACGCCACATGGCACTGCACGAGCAGAGGCGTCACGGCACCGAACGCGACCCGCAGCAGCTCGTCGGCGGCGATCTGCGGACTGCCGTCGCTCGAGCTGCCGCCGAAGACGTGGACGACGATCGGCTGGCCGGTCACCCCAGCCGCAGCCCGACGGGCCAGAAGATCGGTGACGAATCGCAGCCCGGCGGTCTGGGGCGCCACCGAGCACTGGCGGGGCTCGTACCACACTGGAAAATCGACCGACTCCTCGACCACGTTGCCGTTGGGCTGCGGCACCTTGCGGGTCCGTTTCTCCATGACGGCCGATCCGAGAAGCTCGTGAGAGCCGACGAACTCCCGCCCTGCGAGACCACCCGACCAGCGGAGCCCGACGTCAGGCCGGCCGTCCTTGTCCGCACCGTACCCGATCAGCGCGACCTCACACTCGCTCCCTTCGCCGAGCCGCTTGATCAGCCCGTTGATCGCGGTCGCGACCCGCTCCGCGTTGGTCTTTGTCGCCACGCCACCGTCGGCGACCCGATCCCGCACGACGGCCTGCATCGCCGCGGACTCGTCGACGAGCAGGACGACGCTCTTCACGCCGCTCGATGCGGGAGGTGTGGTCATCTCTTCCCTGCGTGCGTCGCAGGCTCCGCGGCGGCCCCGCCTACCTGAGACTGTCGACGACGGAAAGCGTGCCCATCTTGAGGAACCTGATCAGCACCACGATGTCGGCGTTGAAGGCCATCGCCCTGGCGTTCGGCTCCACGTCGATACCCTCGCTTCTGGCGACCTGCGCCAGCTGCTCCGGCAGCACGCTCGACATGTGGAACAGCTGCTTCGCGAAGTCGTTGGGCATGAGCTCGGAACTGCCGCGAAAGATGAACGTCTTGCCGGGAGTTTCCGACAGGCAACAGTTGAAGAAAAGGACGTTGCCGTCCTCGGTGCCGCGCTGCTTGAGCACGTCGGCGTACGGGATGGGATCGCCGTCGCCCGGCTCCCCGTCGGTGATGTTGATCACGATCGGCGGGAAGCTCTTCTGATGGGCCGCCGTCCAAGAGTCGATGATCTCGCACGCCTTGACGATCGCCTGGCACATCGGCGTGCCGTTCCGCATCACCGGATCCACCCAGATCGGCATCTTTACTTCCGTGGTAACGAGTTCGCCCGTTTCTTCGTCGATGCCCACTTCGTTCACGGTGTCGATCCGGGCGGGATTGGCGTCGAGCTCACTGCAAGAAACCTTCTCGCGGCCCGCCAACGGCCCGATGAGCGCCGGACCGATGATCGGATTGCCCTCGGGGTCCGTGCTGTAGCCGATCACAGAAAAATCGAACCAGTCCTTTACCCCGGAGTCACCTGCGGCCCGGATGCACATCTCCCGGAGAATTTTGTTGATCACGAGGGCGAGTTCGTCGGCCTTGCGGCTGTCCCCACCGCCGAGGGGCATCTCCATCGACAGCGACTGATCCAACAGGAAGACGAACAACGCTGGATTCTGCCTGGTGATCTGCTGCTCATACGGCATGATGCGAACCTCCCGAAAGCGATGACGACACCCTGGTGGAGCCCCGCAGCCAGGGGGCCTCCGGAACGGCCCGCCGCTGGTGGGCCGCCCCCTCACCGGCATGGTCGCCTTTGAGTCTCTGATTTCGCACGATCATGTCAAGTAGGCCGGGAAGGCGGCGCACCAGTAGCGGCCTTCCGCTCAAGGCGCCGTCTCGGTGTTGGGCGTTCCCTCGGCACGCCGCGCCGCCTGAAAGTCGCTCACGGCCTTCTTCCCTTTCGCCAAGATATCGGGCCAATCTTTTGCCTGGTCATCGATCGGATCCTGACTGAGCTGCGCGTAGTTCGCCCGGTAGTTCTCGCAATCGTCGAGGATCTTCGCCAGTTCCCGGGCGAACCCCTGGATTCCGTCGTCCGTGCGGTACCCGTCTTCGAGAAACGCGGCCCGACTCTTCATGTAGCTTTGAAACATGCCGATGTACTTCGGGTCGCTCGGCTCGCCCAGCAGATTGAACTGATCCTGGCCCATCTCCCACTTCTTTAAATTCCGCACCTCTGGATTCTTCCAATAGCGATACTGCCGTTCCGTGTTCGGCACTTTTTGAAACACGCCCAGCACCCGGTCGCCGACGGTATCGTCTTTACTGGTCTTCTGATAGCCCTCTTGAATGCCCTTCGCGATGCGCACTTCCGGCAGCGGCTTCACTCGCTCCGTGAGCCAGCGATTCACCAGTTCCTGCGCCCTCTGCCGGGCAGTGTCATTGCGTGCCGCCTTCTCGGCCTCTTCAAGCCAAGTGTTGATCTTTCGCAGCATCTGCCGCGCGGAGGTCTGCTCCATCGCGTCGGCTTCCAGGTATCGCAGGTAGGCGACTGACCGCAGTTCCTTCGCCTCATCGGCGAGCGGTCTGTCGCGGGTGTCGTCCGGCCTTTTCTTTGCCTTTGTGATAAGGGCATCCCACTCCTGCACACGCTGCTTGAACGATGCCGCTTTTTCCTGCGTGTCATCGGCCGCCTTCTTCAGCGTGAAGAACTCCTGGCGGAACTCGGCCCGAGCCTTGAGCCCGTCGGCCTTCGCCTTCTCGTCCTGCGTGAGGGCGTCTGCGGGCTCGCTCTTTTCCGCTTCGGGATCGGCGACAGCCGGAAACCGCCGCAACAGGCCCCGCAGCGTTTCCAGACAGGAGATCGCGCCTTCGATGTCGGACGCGACGATCGCGTCCTCCGCCTCCTTGAGCCGCTTCGCCACGTCCACCCGGCCCTGCCGCCAAGTGGCATGCCGCTTGACGTCACGCGTCCGCTGCCGCACGGCCTCGGCCATCGTCGAACCACTCGGGCCGATCGCCTCGACCTGCTCGAGTTTCCCGTCAAACGCCTCGAGCTCACCGACGACCTTTTCGACGGCGTCGACGTCTGTCTTTCCGTAGGCATCCGCGGCCCGGGCCAGAACCTCGGCGAGACGAGTTGCCGTCATCGCCTCGCCGGCCCCACCGGCGCCGCCCGCCGCCGGCGCGGCCGCTGCAACTGCTGCCAGCCGCGCACCACATTCGTCGAATTCGGCGATTTTGGGGGCCGTGTACTCGATGGGTATCTTCCGCTCCCCGCTGCTCTGAAAATGATTGACAGTCAACGCGAGCAACGGTATGCAGGCCAACGAGACCGGCCCTACAGCCTGCATGAATTGAATGCCACTCTGCACGAGTGATGTCACTTGGCCCCCTCATTCTTCAGCGGCAGGCCTGAAGAGGCAGCCGGCATCGCTTGCTCTCTATTCGTACAGATGGCCGCTATGACATACGGATCAATGATTGGAATCCCAGAGAATTTTTCGTGGGTCTTGTTGGACATACCGACCCGCCATCTCGCCTGCCACTCGCTAACTTCAATAGCGAGGCCCCGAGGGATCTTTTGCTCATCCCTAGGCTTCATCTTTACAAACACTAATGTGGAATTGAATCTATACGTCGCAGTTGGTGGGTAATACGTGATTGAGCAGTCGGCCATGAGCTTCGATTGCTTGGTAAGTAGCTGAAGTTCCGAAGGGAGCGGCGTTTCGGACGAAGGCAACTTCACCAAGAGCGATTCGTCCTCGGGCTGCTTAATGCCGCGAGCTATAAACTCGATCGCTGCGGAGTCGGGAAGTTTTGCTGGCTCGAGATCAACGACACCAACACGTGTTCTTCCGCGATTGCCTATAGGCGGCCGGTTTTCCACTTCTTTTTGAAGCTCATCGAAATCGAGGGCAAACGACTTCGCTGCCGTCCACGGCCGCCACAACTGGCATGTAAAGAGGATCAGCGATTTCTTGTCATTCAACTTTGAATACACAAGCCAGAGTTTCGACATCGACAATTTCATGGCCAGATGTCTTTGCTTTGTCTCATCGGCCGAAGCCGTCTCGCTGGCCTCAGAATTGCCGCGCGTCGGCGGTGGCTTATATCGCCACAATGGCTGCCAGGGATCCTTCTGATCGAGCAAGAATTCGCCCAGCCTGACTTGGGGTTGGCCGGCATAATAAATTCTCCATATCGGCTCCGAGTTGACTTTCTCCACGTCAAAGTTGACGAAGACATAACCGCCGGATGCATTCTGTTGCTTTACTCGAGGGCCGAGCAGCACCGGCTCAATCGCCGCAGCATCCACAAACGGATGAAGCGGTAGCGCAGGCAACTCCGCCGCTTGTTCGCCGATCGGCCATAGTGCGACTCCCTCGTGCGCCTTTTCCATCCGCTTCTGCTGCTCCTCCATGAAGCCCTGGATATTGCTCTCGATTAACCCTTGGGTCTTCACGTCGGAATGCTTGCCTTCAAACTTTCCAGTCCCCAGCTTGACCTCACACCACACCTCCAGCCTCGCCTTGGCCACATCCGATGGATTCAGCGTGGCGTCGATTGCAAACCGCAGCGTCTTGTTGTCATCGCGCCAGTCGCCGGTGATCTCGCGATCCATCCCGGCAACGCCCGCCTCTGCCGGCTTGAGCATCGCTTTTACGGAGACGTCGCCCAACCGCTCCATCAAGTCACGTTCGTCTTGTTGAACATCAACCTCGACGCACCACGGTGCAAATGCTTTTTGTTTTCCGTCGTACGGAACAAGCGTCGCCGTCTTAAATTTCGGCTGCAGCTGTTTTTTCAAACGATCACTGATTTCGGCTAGCGGCAAGTCCTCACTTTTTACTACGACCGTCCTGTCGGACGGCAGCGTCGCTTCCAGTACGACATTGCCCTTGTCAGGAATACCTGGAAATGTGTAAGAGGCAACGTCCCCGCTGACATTTTCTACGCCGTCAGGAAGCTTGAGTTTCAACTGCAGTCCCTCGTACGTCTTTCCCAGGTCCTGCTTCCAACTCACGACGAGCTTCCCGCCGGCGACTGTCGACTTTAGAGAAAGATCTCCCCTCAGCTTTGCCAGTGCTTCGTCGGCCCGCCGCGCGGCTTGCTCCTTCGCGGCGGCCTTGGCGACCTCGTCACTTTTAGCCTTAGCCTTAGCCTTAGCCTCGGCCACAGCCTTCGCCTTAGCGTCGGCGACACGCTCAACCTCGGCGACGGCCCTCTGCTCGGCCTCCGCTTTCTCACGCTGCTTTGCGGCCGATCGCGACTGGGCCCAGCTCTTCACCGCCGGGATATAGAGCCAGCCGATCACGCTCAGGAAGAATACGATGCCGACCAGCGCGATCCCGGCCACAAACATCCGATCCTTCAACTTCCCCCAATCCTGATTCTCCCAACCCCGAGAAGAGCGTTCGCTCGTTGAACGACCTTCCCCTCCGTCGTAGATCGATTCATCCATCCACTTGTTGAGGAGGTCACCTGCCGTCCTGCTCAACACGTTGCTGCCGCACAGCATGTCGATCGTCTGATCAAACGACCCTCCGCCCTCAACCTGGGCATCACCAGCAAACGTGCTGTGCTGTGCCGTAAATGGGGAATTGGTGTCGCGGCAAATCGCCTCCATGCTCTTCTTGACGTTGCCGATTGCCTGCCGGCGTTGATCGTCGTCGCATTTCGCGCCGCGCTTCTCCGCGGCCCTCGCAAGCTCGGCCAGCGCCACGAAAAAGTCGTGACAGCGGTCGACTTTGGCTTTGCTTGCGCGTGGATCGCGCGTAATGCTCGCCCACTGCTTCAGTGCCTCGGCCCGCGCCCTCAGGCCATCGCCTGAAGACCACCAGCCCTTCTTGGGCGCGAAAGCCATCGCCAATTCCGATGGTGTGGCTCCACTAGTGAACATTCCCTCGAGGTCCGTCTTCAGCCGCACGTACGACTCCTTCAGATCGCCGGTCGCCAGCAGCTTCAACCTCCACGCCACGTGCCCAACAGCCCGCTGCTCGGTGCCGGCGACGGCATCGGCCAAGAGCTGCCACTTCTTTGCCGCCCCAAGGCCGCTGCGGAGTCCAGGGCAGAGGATCTCCTCGGGCAGCCGCCCCTGCGTCTCCGCGAGCGCGACGATCCCCGCCGCAGCCAAGGACGCCGGCAGTCGGTCGGCTTCAGGCTTTTCAATCTGCGCCTTCAGCCATTCCTCGCCGTCAACCTGGTTGACAAGCCTATTGATCTCACCCTTGAGGATGTCGTGAAACTCGCCGCTGCTCCTCCAATCGTCGTCCCTCCACTCGTTCGGCAGCCATTGCCGAACCTTGGCCAGGACATCGTGCGGGCACGCCTTGCCGTCACTGTGCTGCTCTATGAGTAGTTTTATGAAGAGGCTCTGACGAAATGTGATCGCATCGGCATCAGTCACAGGCCTCGATGATCGGCGGCCACCAGGGCGCACATAGTCACGCACTTCGCGGTCTGCAACGATCACTTGATCCAGCGACGCTGCGACAATGCCTGGGGCCGCTTTCTCGAGCAGCTCGCACAGCTCATCGACTTTGGAACATGCACCCGTCGCGGCACACTCAACGCTCCAGCGGGCGTAATCGTCCTCGTCAATGCAGAAGCCGTGCTGATTCGCATACTTGAAATCGCTCGCGACGCGGCGAAACGTGTTGCAGGAAAAGCACCGTAGGTCGACCGGCAGATCGGCCGACGACTGCTCCTCTCCGTAGAACGTCGTGGCCGCGAGGTTCACCGTGGCCCGCTCCGGCGCCGGCTCGAACGTCGAGAAGCTCACGCCGGCACCCCGGCGCACCATGCCGTCAGGCAGCAGCCGGAGAATGCCGTAGAAGAGCAACGCCGCCACGCTCGGCTCCGCCGCCACCACGAGGCGGGCCCGATTCCGGTCTGTTTCCTGAGGATTCAGGATGCCGATCGTGGCCCGCACCAGCCGCTCGAGCAGCCGCTGGCGGATGCCGCAGGCGATCGTGTGCCAGCGCGGCGGAATGACTTCATGCGGATCGCGACCAACGAACTCTTCAGCGGTCTCGCAGCTGAGAAAAGCTTCGAGCAGGTCGTCGGTGATGACCGGCGGGCAGCGATCGAAAGTTCGCGAGCCGCCGCGTCGCCGCACCGCCTCCGCGAATTTCTGCCCAGCGGAGACCTCCGCCGCACGGTCGGCGTTGAACATCGGCAGCGGATCCGGGGCAAAGGGCCGCCGCTCTCTGGACTCGTCCACCTTCTCCTTCGAGTCGCACCACCACTCGCAGTCCTTCGGGATAAAGCCGTCGGCGGCCGCGGCCCATAACTGCACGCACTCGCGAGCCGAGATGATCGCCCCATCCTTCCGCGGCATCGCCACGAGGTCCGCGAAGTAGGAGCCCGGCCTTCCGGCGGTGTCATGGGACCGGTAGCAGATCTGCCCGACGACCTGAAACTGCGCTGCGGCCGGAATGAAGAAGAGCCGCCTCGGCGCCGATGCGGCATTGAGCCGCTCTTTTTCGGTGGCGGGCGTATCGCAGGGGAGTTCGTAGGAGAGGAACCGCTCGACCGTCCGAAAGACGTCACGATTCTCCGCCTGATCGGCCGACGAACTCGCCCGCACGCTGTAGCCCAGCACCTTCGCGCCGGCCTCGCCCGAGACATCTTCGAGCACAGACTCCGCAAAGGTGGTGTGCGTGCAGTAGAGACGGCAGGGGCGGCGGTTGTCTGTGGGGCTTGCGGCCATCAGATGCGGCCCAGCACCAGCGGCTGGCTCCAGAGCGTGTCGGTGCCGAGATCAAGCTTGGCCCACACCGTGATGTAGCCCCCCTTCCACTCGGGCTTGGCCTGCAATGTGTAATACCCGCCGCCGCTCTGGTATGCACCTCGCGTCACTGTAAACGACAGCAGCGGCTCGATATTCGACGGCTCGCTGGCGGCGTTCGGCTTATCGCGACTGATCACCACCATGCATTTATCGGTGAAGCGATGGTCAGGCCACCGCCATGTGAGCCGGCAACGGCTCTCGCTCTTTCCGGTGCCCGGCTCCACCTCGAAAGCCCTCTGGCCGATCGGGGGCTGCGGTTTCGCGGCGGGCATTACCGCGGACCGCACCCACTCAAGGATCTGCTGCCAGTGGGTCTGAAACATGACGGTATGGTCACGCAGGAAGGCGGCGTCGAAGCTGGCCAGAAAAGCCTTGTCATCGCCACGTTCCGTGGCGGCCGTCATTTCCCTGACGGCGCGGCCGACCTCCCTGGCCCATTCGATCCACCGCGTCGTGGCATCGTCGAAGGCGTAGCCGGCGAGGCATGGATCGGAGACGATCTCCTCGCCCCGGGCGGCCTTGCGATTGTCGCGGGTCGCCACGAGGGCCTCGAGGGCGGCCAACTGCTTCCGCCGCCGCCGTGCGGTTTCGACCATCGGCCGCCACGCCACGGCGTCCCGGCAGTCTGCCAGCAACGACTCGTTCCACGCGGCCAGCAGCCTCGCGTCCCAGCGATGCGCGTCGGCGTTGCCGTAGTCGGACGGAATCTTCGCCAGCGCTGCGAGCACCGGCGCCCTCTTCAGGGCCGTCTGCACGCGGCTGCTCACGTGGGCCGCGAGCGAGGTCGCCTGCAGGGCATGAAGCCTGCCATGGGCCGCGGCGATCTGAGTATCCGAATCGGCGGTGATCGCCGCGGCAAGGGCTTTGAGCGCGGCGAGCCGCTCCCGGGCCGTTTTGCACCGCGTGCCGATCTCGGCCGACCAGCCGTCCGGCAGTCCGGCACCGAGCCGCACGATCTCGCTCTCGCCGTCTCCCGCGGGCGGCCCGGTGATGCCGCGGATCGCCGCCGCCGTCTGGAGCCGCTTCCGGGCCGCCTCCAGCCGCGGTCGCTCCGCCTCCGCCCGCGGCCAACCGGAAAACACCGTTTCCTGCCAGCCGGCCACCGCCGCTGCGTCGCCCGCCTCGTTGACCTCCCGCGGAACGGCATCGAAGCCTCGCCAGGCCGCGTCGCGGGCCGTGGCCAGATCGATCGCCGCCTGGTGCGGCTCACACTCGGGATGGCCGCCGCGATCAGCGAGCTGTTTGGCGAGCGTTGCCAGCCGGCCGACGTCGGGATCGGCCGTCTGCAGGCATGCAAGCACCTGATCGGCGAGCGCGTTACGCTCGCTCCAGGAGCGCGCCGTCTGCTCGTAGGCAGCAACGCTGCCGCGGAGCGTGCCCTTCGGCCGGGTGAGCAGCGGCCGCGACTGCTCCCACATGGCGACAAAATCCCGCCACCTCCCCTCCGCCTTGGCCTTATCGAGCTTCCCGATCGTCTCCACGACCGCCGCCGCGTCGACGGTGAAGGCGAGAGGCTCGCCGGCCCGCGGATACCCCTGGAGGAGCGGCTGCGACGCCAGGGCCGCCATGGCCCGCTCGTCCCAGCTCGCCACCGCTTTCTCCAGTTCCTCGCGTTTGGCGACCCGCTCGATCGCCTCGCTGATCCTCGGCTCGAGCGCGGCCGGCGCATCGGCGGGCCGCTTGTTGTTGCGCAGGAGCAGTTCCTTGGCGGCGTCGAAGTCCCGCTGATCGAGCAGCACCCTGACGTGATCGAATGAAAACAGCAGATCGTCGAGCGGCGGCACCGTTTGGATCGAGCCTCGCCACAGGTCGCCCAGATCCTTGGCCAGCTTCTTCACCTGCTGGTCGGGCGATGCATACAGGCGGCTGAACAGGTCGGAGCCGCCGGGATTGGCGAGATCCTCGTCACGAAAGAGGAGCTTGTCGTAACTGGGAGCGACGACGAACCGTTGCCACAGCTGCAGGTCGGCCGCAAGCGCCCGCAGGCCGACGTAGATCAGGATCGACGAGTAATTGTCGAGCGTGAGCGTCAGCTGCGTGTCGTTGCCCCGCTGCGGGTGACGATAGGGAGGCGTTCCCCCTTCCTCGGTCTTCCGGCCCACGAGCGCCGGCACGCACATGCCGTCGTAGTCGACGAGTTTGACGTCGCCAGCGTCGGTGATCATGACGTTACGGTCCTGAAGATCACCATGGGCGATGCTCGCCTTTTGCATCCCCGCCATCACCCCTTGCCATTGCTCTGCGACCGCGCCGATGGCCCGCCCATCTTGGGCCGCCACGCGGCGGCCGAGCCATTCGAGCAGTTCGCAGCCCTGCACCCAGTCCATTGCGACGAGAGGGTAACGCTTCCCCTTGCAGCGGATTCCTTTCTCCGCGTAGGTGAACGGCACGAGGCACGACAGGGGGTGCTTCACGACATGGTCATAGATGGCCTTGTAACGCTCCTGTCGTTCGGTCCTCCCCGACGTGAATACACGGATCGCCCGCTCCCTGCCGTCGCGGAGCCGCGCGCGAAACACGACGGCGTATTGGCCGGAACGAGCCCTCGGCAGGCCACGCGGGTCCAATTCGATCGAGGCACATTTCAGATCGTCGTCCTGGTAATTGTCGGGGCTGCACACCGCCGCCGCCCAGTCGCCCAGCGACGGGTATGGATCCTTCGTCGACTGCACGTTCGCCATGTGGGACGCTCCGACTCACTTCGGCGGCAGCACGGGGTAGCCGTTCATGTGCAATAGCCACATCAGCGGGTGCAGGATGCCCTTGGGTGCAATCGTCCGCCGACTAAGTTCCCGTTCGCCTGGTTTATCGAGTCCGACAGAAGTGAGCGGGAAAAACTTGTAACGGCCGCCAAAAAGACCGTCGACGGCCCGATGAATATTCCAATTGGGCCAGATCTTATCGCTCAAACTTCGCATCAGTTCCGATCGCTTGTCTATCGACTGCTCATCGAAGGCCCATCCTACCTCGCCCAAATCTATGTAGAACCTTTCAATGACGTTGCCGTTCTCGGCGTAGTGCTCGTTGACCATCATGTCGATCTTCGGAACACAGATGGCGATAGGGCGATGAAGTTGCTGCCCCGCCAAGAGCCCTTTCACGAGCCTCACGTCCCTCTCGAAAGACGACAGTGCCTTGACCTGATCTTCGATCAGCGATTGACCTGCGATCGGATCGCTCAGTGGGTCGAGAAACCATAGATACCCGTCTGCATTGAATGCACGGCGTCGCTGCTGATCGTCGAGAGTCATTCGTTGAACGACTTCGCCGCTGTAGTCGAATAGATTCACCAGGATCTCCGACCGGCCACAACGCGTGTCCAAGTCGGCGCACTGGTACGTTATCGGCGGCGGCGGCGGCACTTCTCGGCCAGCCTTTGCCTCTGTCGCCTTAGGACTCAGACTCTCCTTGAGAATGTCTTTGACGGCCTTCTCGATAACCGGCGTCGAAGACGTATTGATTGGCGTAATCCGGACTTCTTCCGAAAGACCTGCGAAGTCTCTGCTGTCTAACCTGGAATATGTCATCGCCAGCCAGAACGTTTTTCCCGACTTGGGAATCCCGAGCGTCGGAAAGCTCAGCTTTTGGAATTCACGCAGATGCGTCGGATACTCAAACCCGCACTCCTCGTATGGTGTTTCTGAAATAACATTCGTGCATCGCAGCAAACCTTCGCGGTCACTCGCTTGCTCGAGCCGTCCCATCGCCAGGCAGTTCGGGCATGTCTCGGCAATCGTGCGAATCCGCGCCCGTCTCCCGCGTTCGAACCTGAACGTCCCGGCTGCGAGGAGTCCCAGAATCCCCAGGCCGATCCCACCCGATATCCTGCTCGCATACCGCCGCCACCCGACGGTCGCGTCCTTGTCCGCCACGATGGCCGCGTCGTCGTCGCGAAGCTCCTTGACCATGCCCTCGAACCGCTGCTGATTTTCCTGCAGCGCGAACATCTGGGCCCGCCGCGTTTCGTCGAGCTGCCGGTGCTCCCACCACGTGTCGACGACGGCCGTTGCCTGACGCCCCGGCACGAGCTGCATCGCCTTCTCCAGCAGCGTCTTTCGGATTTGCTCGACCTCCTGCAGCTGCGAAGCCTGACGAGCTTCCGCTTCCGTGATCTTCTGGGCGTCCTCAGCCCTCTCTGCCGCCCACGATCCCGAGGCCACCGCCCCCGATCGATCGAGGAGATCGACGAGGATGCCGTCGCTCGCGAAGAAGAGCGCGGCGGTCAGGAGGCAGAGAAGAACGAAGGCCGCGACAAGCAGATTGCCGAGACCGAGAGCACGAGCCTGGCCGCCGTTGAGCCACCGGCGCAGATCGTGACGATTCTCCAGGAAGAACATGCCCATGAGCACGGCCACGGCCACCAGTGCGCTCAGCCAGAACCATTTGTTTTCGGTGCCCAGAGCCAGGGCCGACTGCTGCGACTTGCGCATGTCTCGCTCGAATCCACCCCGCGTTTCGCGAACCCGCTGCCATTCGCCGGCCAGCTTGTTCCAAGACGGCGCCACCTGGTCCTTCACGTAGCGATCGTGCTTGTCGATCTCGCCTCGCAGCTGGGCAATCGACGATTCCATCTGCTGCCGATAGAGCTTCGCGAGCCCCTCCTGCTCCGCCGCCGTGAGATGGCTCGATAGGTCGAGCAGACGGAGCGGGCCGGATTTTGGATCAGCAGCGCTGCGATCCGCGTCGGCCAACCCCTCCGCGCGGGCTTTGTTCTCCCCCTCGAGGTCGCAAAGCCGCTGAATGAGTTGGGCGATCGCGTTGCCGTTGGCAGCGGCGGCGTCGGCCGACGATGGCCGCCGGGAGCATCCCGACCCCCCCGCCACGATTGGCATGAGCAGGGCGGCTGCCACGATGGTTGCCGACGTTCGCGCTCCCACCCCGGGAAGCACGAAATCGACATGGGCATGAAATCGCATCCGGTTTTGACCTCGACGTTTTCTCGGCGGCACTGCGACGCGACGCTGGGCCGCGATCACATCACATCGCAGAGCCTCAGTCTGCCCCCCCCCATGCAGTGGAGTCAACGGCCCCGGCTGTCACACGCGTTGCTTCGGCCATCCGGGCCACGCGGCCGGAGGCGGACCACGTGCCGGTCGTGCCAGCCGTAGCGATCGTCCGGATGCGGCCGGCGGCGGCGCAGCCGCCAGCCCTCGTTCACGCGGCGAAAAAGTTGCGTGCCCCCCACGGCGAACTAGCCTCCCTTAAGAGGTGTGGCCGGCGACCGACGGCCGCAGCGCGAGCTCCGCCAATGCGGAGCATGCGGCCCCCAACGCATCGACACTCCCGCAGACTCCGAGGCGGCCCCCATGCCCATGCTTTCCCGCGTTCCCGGCCATGATCGTGGCTCCCTCGCCGCACTGGGGCCGTTCCTGGCGGCAGTCGCCGTTGCAGTCGCCGCAATCCACGTGGGCACCGCCGCGGAACCCCTGCCCAACGGAGACGACACCGTCGCGACCGTGCCTGGCGCGGAGGTCACCCGCTTGGCGAACGAACTCGCAACACGTGCGGCGGCAGTGCCCAGTTTGCAGGGTGCAACGCTCTCCGCAACGGTCGACGTGGACGACGACGGGCAGCGCTGGTTCGTCGTTAAGCGCGTGGTCGATCCGGCAAGGGCCGGGGAGCAGCAGGCAGCCATGGATGAACTGATTCGAGACGTGATGCCAGCGGGGCGGTTTCGCATCGACGACTCGGATGACTTTTTCCCCTACAACGGGCTCGCAGCCCACCTCGGCAATCTCATCCGCACGGACGATCGGTTTCCCGGCTGCGCATTTCTTGATGGCGATCTCAGGTTCGACTTGAAATCGAAAGACCTCAAATTCCGGCCGCGATTCAAGGTGGCCCGGGAAAAGCAATTCCTCGCCCTGATCGGCGAATGTCGTCTCTATCTGGGGCAACGCCCGGAGACAGCGGACGTCATCGTCATGGACGACGACCCCGGCTCCCAAAGTGAGCTGGTCGCGGGGCCGCGAGATCCCGATGTCAACGAGGTGTTTCGGGAGCTTCAGGAGGCGACGCGACGGGATGTGGCGTTGCACGGCGCCGCAATCAAGGTGGAATCCGACGAGAAGGTCCCCACTATCGCCCCAAAAGGCTATGTGTTTTGGCTTACGCTCGACGACGCACGCGCCGCCGAACTCTCGGCAGCGGCCGACAGCCTCGCCCGCAAGCTGATCCCCTCGGGAAGATTCCGATTCGACGCCAAGGCGCGTTGCACGCTCCCGGTCTCGAAATTGCTCGAGCACATCCAGCGGGAGGTCGACGTCGACCCGCGGTTCGCCGGCTGTGCGGTCTCGCACATCAGCCTCGGCTACTCTTCGGACGCGAGCCAGATCGATGTGGCCATCCACGGCAGGGTGCTGAGAGCCAGCCAGGCGGAACAGATCGCCGACATGGCCCGCAGGCTGATGGGGCGCGATCCTTCTTGGAACGCCGCCAATGCCGTCCTCCAGACCGCCGGGCGCGAGGATCTCGCCGTTACCGTACCCTCGCCGCCCCTGGCCGCCAGCTACTACGGGCAGGCCATGAACTACTTCTACACGTCGAACTACGCGGAGGCCGACAAACTCCTGGCGCTGGCGTCGATCGAGGATCCGAACAATGTGGTCTACCGATACTGGCGGGTGCTCGGGCTGATGGCACGCGGCGACACATCAGCGGCCGAGGAGAGGCTGGCCAAGACGATTCAGGGCTTCGGCATTCGGCCACAGTCGCAGGGGCACGTCGCCGCCATGCGGGCCATCTACCGGATCCAGGGGCCGCTCCGCCTCGAACTCGTCGACATGGAAAATCGGATCATGGCCAGAGGCACGCGGGCAGTGACGGCTGAGTATTGACCAGTTGCCCGCGCCGGGTCGATGTCGACGACCGGCCAGACAGGGCGACAGCCGCCAGCACCGGCCCGGCCGCCGAGCCCGCTGCGTATCGCTATTCGGGCGATCTCCTTGCGAACGCGACTCCGCGGCCGGTACAGTGATCCTCCCCGGAAGGGGTGTAGGCCTACGGTAGCGTGAGGGGTTCGACAATGTCGCAAGCGATGGTGCGATTCAACTGTCCGCAATGCAATGCGGTCTTCTCGACACCCGTGAGCCTGGCGGGCAAGTCGCTTACCTGCAAGAAGTGCGGCATGAAACTCACGGTGCCGACCGCCGGCCAGTCGGCGGCGCCGGCCAAGCCCCCGATGACGCAGCCGCAGCCTCAACCACAGCCCATCTCTCAGCCCGCCCTCTCATCGCTTTCGGAGCCGAGCTACCAGCCACTGCAACCTGCATACCAGCCGGCACCGCAGCCGCAGTACCAGGCCCCCGTGGCGACGCCGCCGAGCCAGCCGGGCGGCATGAGCGGGCCGACGAAGTTCTGCCACGCATGCGGCCAGCGGATCGACGCGCGGGCCGAGATCTGCCCGGGATGCGGCGTGCGGCAGCCCGGGATGTCGTCGCCGGCGGTGGTGATCAACGGGCTCGGCGGATCCGGAGGCGCCAAAAACAGAATGGTGGCCGTGATGCTGGCGCTCTTTCTCGGCGGGCTTGGTGCGCACCACTTCTATCTCGGCCGACCGATTCTGGGCATCGTCTACCTGCTGTCCTGCTGGACGCTGATCCCTGCACTCGTCGCCTTCATCGAGGCGTTGGTGATGCTTTGCACGTCCGACGAGGCCTTCCAACGCCAGTTTCCGTCTTGAAGACGCCCCCGAAGCCCGCATGGTCCGCGAGCCATGAACAGCCGCTATCTCGTCTCCCCGGCAGAATACGACGACATCGGCGCCGTGCTGCGACAGTTCGGCAGCGGCTTCGAATTCAACACCTGCGAGTGGGAAGACCTCTGCGACTGGAAATTCCTGCGGAATTTCCAGGTTGTCTACCTCAACTGCGCGAGACAATTCGAGCACGCGGACTATCGCGCCCGCCTCGCCCCCGCCCTGCGGGAGTTCGTCGATCGTGGCGGCACGCTCTATGCCTCGGACTGGGCCCTGACGGTGGTGTGCGAGGCGTTCCCCGGCAGGGTGGCCATCGATCTGCTGGGTGACGAGGGCGATTTCGCCTGCCTCGTCAACGACCGTGGCCTGCAGGAATTTCTGGGCAACCAGATGTCGGTCCACTTCGACATGCCGGCTTGGGCGATGCTGCAGGAGGTTCACCCCGACGTGCGGGTCTACGTCGAGGCCCGTGACTTACGTCGCGCAAACCCTGTGGAGCTGAAGCTGCCCGTGGTGGCCGGCTTCGAGTCGGGTGAGGGGCATGTGCTGGCGACGTCGTTCCACAACGAACACCAGCTCTCCGAGCGAGAACGACGCCTCCTCCGCTTTCTGGCACTGAGACCGGCGCTGGCCGGCAAGGCGCACGCGACATCCGAGCTGCTCAGGAATCGCCAGGCGCGCGTGGACGCGGAGTTCGTCGAGACAGTCAATCGCGGCCAGAGCTCCGCCGAGATGACATTCCAGTCCGATGGTGCTCCGCTGCTGGGCTTCCTCAACTGGCAGGGTGACGCGACGCTGCGACTGTGCGTCCAGGGCCCCGACGGCAGGACGCTTCTTGATCGCGCCTCCGACAAGACGCCCCTGGGAGGAGAGATCGTCGGCGCCGCGCCGGGCGTCATCCGGTGTCGCGTCGAAGCCGTGAATGCACCGTACGACAACTTCCCGTTCGTGCTGACGTTCGCCACCGCCCAGAGGGCTGCCGCTCCACCACCACCACCACCACCACCACCACCACCACCACCACCGCCGCCTCGAGAGAAGAGTGGCAAGGCCGCTGTGAACGCCACCAAGAAGCCGCTGCTTGCGCCTCCTCCTCCGCCGCCGCCGCGCCCGGTGCAGTCCACGTCGCCGGCCGCCGGCGTGAAGCAAAGTTCGCCGGCTGCCGGCACCGTGTCGGCCCGCAAGGTAGCGGCACCATCTCCCCCCCCGCCTGCTCCTCCACAGGGGGCCGCGGGCGTGCACGGCTCAATGCCCGTCACCACGGCGGCGGTCCGCAAGGTCACTGCACCGCCGCCCCCGCCGCCGAATCCAGCGACACCGAATCCCGCGCCGGCCGGCAAGCAGGCCAAGCCGCCGGCGTCCTCCCAGGTCTCCTCTCAGCAGGAGGCGCGAGCGGACCGCAGTCCGCTCGTGTTCATAAGCGCCAAGAGCGAGGATTACCAACATGCTCGCCAGGTTTATGAGTTTCTCGTCTCGCAGGGTGTGAATGTATTCATGAGCGAGGAGTCTCTGCCGAAAGTCGCCAACGCGGACTATCGCGAAGTCATCGACGAGGCGCTTGATCGCGCCCATCACATGGTTGTCGTGACGAGTTCACAGCACAACGTCGAAGCGCCCTGGGTCAAGCACGAGTGGGGCTTTTTCGTGAACGCCAAACGGTCGGGCCACAAGAGCGGCAACATAATGACGCTGCTCGTGGGCGACATGACCGCGGCCGACCTGCCCCCGGGCCTGCGCTATCTCGAGGCATTGCCATGCCGCCCCGACTCCCTAGGGCGGATGCTGATGTACATGCGTAACGTGTGAGCACGACCGGGCGTTCTGTGTCAGTGGCGACAACCGATCGGTGTTCCGTTTTCGGCTCCTCACGATGACGAACGATCCACTGCAGCAGACGTTCCGCAAGGCCACGAGCGTCCGCGGAGCATCGCTCACGGCGATACACCGTATTTCGTCCGAGCGCAAACCCTGGGCGTTCGCCGCCTACGGAGTCATCGGGGGCCTGCTCGCCGCACTCGTCGGCGAACTGCTGTTTCTCCACACCGTTGCTCGCAAGGATGTCTGTGTCGTCATCGACGCCTCGGGCAGCATGATGGGCGATAAACTCGCCGAGGTGAAGAGGGCCGCGACGGGCTATGCAGACCGTCAGGACATGGCGGCGACGCGGCTTGCTGTCGTCGGCTTTGGATCTTCGGCACAGACAGGCCAGCCGTTCACGCACGACGTCGGCCGCGTTCGCGCGGCCATCCTGACGCTCGATGATGGTGGCTCCACCAACATGTCCGCCGCACTGTCGCAGGGCCTCGGAGAGTTCGCCCGAAAGGGTGATGAGTCGGCGATCGTCGTGGGCCGCGACGTCGCTCGCTGCCTGCTGCTGTTCACCGATGGCGTGCCCGACGACAGCGACAGGGCCATCGAGGCCGCCCGTGCCTGCCGCGACGCCAGCATCCAGATCGTGGCGATCGCCACGGGAGATGCCGACGTGGCCTTCCTCTCCAGGGTGACGGGTGATCCTGCGCTGGTTTTTCGCGTGTCGACGGGGGAATTCCACGAGGGGTTTCGCCGCGCAGAGCGGGTGATCGGCACGCTCGTCGAATCGCGCGGCGGGGCGACGGACGGCTGGGTCTCGATCGCGATGGTCGCGGCGTGGAGCGCGCTGCTGGCAGTCGGCATCGCGGTCGCGCTGACACACGGCCAGAACCGCCATCTTGGCAGACCCATGATCGCGGTGATCGATTGCGTCTGGGCCACGCTCGGCGGCATCGCCGCGGGGGCCGTCGCCGGACTCATTGGCCAGATGCTCTACGCCGGCCTCCTGCAGACGCTGACATCGATGCCTCCCTCCATCGTGGGTCCGTTCGTCGCTGGATTGAGCCGAACCATCGGCTGGACGGTGCTCGGTGCGCTCGTCGCTCGAGGCCTGGCATTTTTCATCCCCAATCTCCGGCCGACGCATGCCTGGACCGGAGGCGCCTTCGGCGGGGCCGTCGCAGCCCTCGCGTTCCTCGCCGCTGCGACCGTGGGTGACGTCCCGGGAAGACTCGTCGGAGCGGCGCTGCTCGGAGGGCTGATCGGCATGATGGTCGCTCTCATCGAATCGTCCAGCCGTGTGGCCTGGCTCGAAATCGACCGTGGCCGTGAACGCGCCACCGTGAATCTCGGTCCTACGCCCGTGACCGTCGGCGGCAGCGGCAGGGAATGCACGGTATTCGTGCCCAGCGTGCGATCGCCCGCCGCCTCCTACCGGTTCATCGACGGCAGGATCCTGCTGCAGGACTACGCCACGGAACGCGAGAGCGAAGTCGCGTCCAACGACTCCCGGCGGTATGGTGCCGTCCAGGTGACAGTGCGGACCTCCGCCGCGGCCCACGGCACGGTCCGTGGGCCGCCGACCGCGGTCCCAGCACCGCCGCCGCCTCCGCCACCGCAGCGCAGGGCCTGAGTCCGACGAATCATGTCCAACAACGACACCGGCAAAGCACTTCGCCTGCTCGATCACGCCGTATCGGTGATACCGAAGCCCTTGTTCTTCGGCGTGTGTGGTGCTGTCGGATGCTGTGTAGCCGCGGTACTGTTGGGCGAGCCTTTGTGGCGGTTGCTGGAGCCGCCACCGCGACCGCTTCCGCCTGCCCCCGTGGCCCGCCCTGCGCTGAGGGTCGCAGCATCGCCATCCGTCCTCGTCGATCGAGGCAACACGAATCGCTTCGAGGTGCGGGTCGCCAGGGATGATTTCGACGCCCCGATCATCTTCAAGGCGGTCCGGCCGCCCGCCGGTGTGGTGCTTCCGGATCTCGTCCTGGCTGCAGATCAGGAAGTGGGCGCATGGGACGTCCAGACGCGGGAAGACGCCCGCGAGGGTGAGCATGTGGTCATGTTCCGGGCGTTCGCGGAGGGCGTCGACGTCGCGAGCGAGGGTGTCATCACCGTCACCGTCCGCGAGCCGCCCCGCCCACCGCCGGCGCTGCGAATCGCCGCTTCTCCCTCCGTCGAGGTCGAGCAGGGCAAGAGCAACCGCTTTCACGTCAACGTGGCCCGCGACTTTTTCGAAGGACCGGTGCTCCTGGAGGCGGCACGCACTCCACACGGCGTTCGTCTCGAGCCAACGACTCTCCCGGCCGACACAGGCACGTTCACCTGGGAGATCGCCGTGACGTCGGAGGTTCCTCCGGGCGAGTACCCGCTTGCGCTGCGGGCCTCGCATCCGGTCATCCGAGAACACGATCGCCCCGCCGTCCCTCCGGAGGCAACCACGACATTCGTCGCAACGGATGGGCCCGCGACCGTCACCGAGCCGCGCCGGGCACGTCGGGATGACGACGACCGCCCCCGGACAACTCGTGACCGGAAGGACGCGGAAAAGGAGCGCACGGGGAATCCGAGACCGGAACAGCTGCGGGCCGATGCGGAGGTGACTCTCGTCGTGCACGGCCCCCCGCGTCACCGCGTCGACATTATGTTCGTGCTCGACGTGACGGGGAGCATGTCGTGGGCGATCACCGGAATTCGTGATGGCATCACCACGTTTGTCGATGAACTCGTGAAACGGGACATCGACGTGCGAGTCGGGCTTGTGGCTTTCAGGGACAACTCGATCGGCGAGAAGGCCGCCGTGCTCGCGTTCGATGACGGCGACTTCACGTCGGATGCGACGCGATTCCGCACGGAGGTCGCGAAACTGACCGCGAACGGCGGCGGGGACGCCCCCGAGAGCTCGTTGGATGCCCTGGTGTTGGCCGCCAACCGCCTGACGCGTGCCGATACCACCGCGGTGCTGCTGCTCGTCACCGACGCGGATCCCAGGCAGCCCGACACCGAGGTCGTGGACATCGGGGACGGGGTGACACGGCTGAAGACAGCGGGCATCGACCAGGTGCATCTCGTCATCGACGGCGATAAAAGAAGGACCTACGCTCCGCTCGCCGAGGCATTTCCCGGCAAGCACCTCGACCTGCGGGAAGCGGCGCAAAGCAAGCGGTCGTTCGCCGACACGCTGCCCGATTTCAGCAAGGAGATCGTCCGGATCGCGGTCGCCAGCATGCCGGCCTCGCGACTGGAGCCGGCGACGCGTCCGCCGATGCCGCCTCAGGCAGCCGCACCCGCGGCCGATCCGCAGCGGGCGGCGCCCGCGCCCTTGCCTCCGCCGGCCCCGGCGGTCAAGAGCGTACAGTCGAGCCAGGATTTCGCCGGCGACTCGGGGGCAGGGTTGGTGCTGGCGGTCGCCGTCTGGACGGCCAGCCTCTCGGCAGGCGTATTTCTCGCCCTCCTGCTTGCCCAGAACCTGTACGTCGCCCGCGGCTGGGGTGAGACGCAGAAGCTCGTGCTTGGAGCGCTCGGCGGAATGGTGGCGGGCGGGCTAGGGGGTGCCGTCAGCCAACTCGTCTTCCTCGTCAGCGGACAGTCGCCCGGACTCGAGGCACTCGGGCGGATCATCGGCTGGACGGTGCTCGGCACGCTGGTCGGTGTGGGGATGACCAGAAACGTGCCGAACGTCCGCCCGCTCCACGGTCTTCTTGGCGGAGCGGTCGGCGGCGCGATTGGTGCCCTCGGCTTCCTCGCCCTGGTGACGCTGTGCGGCGCTGCCGATCAGGCGGGCCGTCTCATCGGCTCGCTCGCCCTGGGGTTTTCCCTCGGGCTGCTGGTGGCGGTCGCGGAACGCGCGTTTCGGTCCGCTTGGCTGGAGGTTCGTCAGGGACGCCTGGAAACCCGGCAAATCAATCTCGGGACGACGGCGATCACCTTCGGCAGCGACTGCCATCAAGCGATCGTGTATGCGGCCGGCGCGCCGCCGCTGGCATGGAGATACTGGCTGGAAGGCTCGCAGTGCTTTCGCGAAGACTGCTGCTCGGGTCGACGAGAACAGATCTTTCCAGGAGACGAGCACACCTTTGCGAACGTCACGGTGACGCTGAAAACCTCTCGTGGTTCCTCAGCCGCACAGCGTGCGCGTGTCGTCCCTCCACCTCCTCCGCCGCCTCCTCGTACTCCCACGTCGCGGCCACCCTCTCCGATGGCCAACACCCCGATACCAAACACCCCTGAGGCGTCGCCCCTTGGACGCCCGGCCGGACGCGCATCACCACCCCCTCCGCCACCACCCCATCGCAGTGCGCCGCCTCCGCCGCCTCCGTCGCTCCGACGCACGTAATCACGACGACGCACCCGGGCGACTCAAACGATCTGGCCGCGCCCCAGAGGTCCCTCACGCTGCAAGCCGTCTCATGATGTCATTCATAAAGGCGTCACACCGCGCGTGGCTGGCCACGACGAGGCTGCGGGTTTCCAGACCGATCCTCAAGCGGTCAACAAAGACTTGCCGATTCGCTGTTCGCTCTTACAACCTCATGCAACACGTCAGGCCTGGCTGTTCCAGCCCACAACGAACTGCGCGTTGCCGACTTCACTGAGCACTGCCCGAGGCTTTTTGCTCATTGATTGGCGCGAACCGGCGAGAATCGAAGTGATAGGTGATGAAGTCACCTTCACCATCGAGGAAACCGATCACGATATCGAGTGGCTCGCGAAAGTACGGCGAGCCCGAGTCGTTACCGGTGTCCATCACCGGTTCCGGCAGGACATTCACCACGACGCCGCACTCGCCATAGGCTGGAAATTTCCTGTTTTTGAGCTCCGGCTTCCAGCAAACGAGCTGCCCCGGCCGGAAATCATGCCGCCGCATGAATCGCTCGTACATCGACCTGGCCTTCGCTGCCTTGTGCGCGAGCATCTCGGGATCATCGCGCACCTGGCTGTCGTCACCTGCCTCTGTGCGCATCAACCGCATGAAGTGGGCAAACGTCTCCTTATCTAGCCCGCTCGTTTCGACATCCAGCGTGCCGTTCATAGCGTTGTGAATGAACGGCGAATACTCCTCGACCAGAACGCAGAGGCCATGGAAGGCACGGAGAAACTGCTCTTCGGTCAGCGGGCTGTCCTCGAGTGGAAACTCCAACGTCGCCCGTATCTCTCCGTCCCGCGGGTCGTATTCGAACTGCAACATCTTGGATCGGAA